>JBAPUB010000070.1:0-1679 GCA_049282455.1 Actinomycetes bacterium | reverse complement strand
GCTGGACGCCGTGCGGCGCCGTGCGCCCGAGCAGCTCCCTGGTGACGACGGCGTTCCCCGCCGGCTCGTCGCCGTGCATGCACCCCAGGACCAGGTAGCGGCTCGTGGCGTTGGCGTGGCCCAGCCGGTACGCGTAGATCGGGCGTCCCAGGACCGAGTGCCCGACCCGGTACCGCGCCGGCGCCGTCGCCGCGCGGTGGCCGTGGCCTGCGAGCAGCCCGGCCACCCCACCCAGGAACTGTCCACGGCTCAGCATCTGTCCATGATCACCGCTCTGCTGAGAAAAGGTGCCCTCACACGGCGCGATTGCTCAGCAGAGCCGCCCGGATCTGGGACACGATCGCGTGCGGACGGTTCTGGACGTCGTCCCAGGTGAACCGCAGCACCGTGTAGCCCGCTGCAATCAGCCGGTTCTGCTTGGTCCGGTCGCGCTGGAAGGCCTCGCGCCGACCGTGGACGGCGTACCCGTCGATCTCCACGACCAGCCGGGCCGCCTCGAAGAGCAGGTCGACCACGCCGATCACCCCTCGGGCGTCACGCAGGACGACGTTCGCCCGCCATCCGGTGACCCCTGCGGTTCGCAGATGCCGGTGGGCGACCCGCTCAGCCTGCGAGCGGCCTCCGTGAACATCGCCTCACGCACGAAGTCCATGGCCGACCCGAAGGGCAGGGCTGCCGCACAGTCGACGGCCGTACGTTGCGGCGAGGTGACGACGACGCCGAGGCGACGGCACGTGTCGCGTCCGCCCAGCTCGACGTGGTGGGCCGTGACTCCCGCGGGCACGTACCGGGGCGTCCGGCCAGTCGTGACGTGCACCGTGTCCGTGGGCAGGGCCAGCCCGAGCAGCGTGGCGGCGCTGTGGTGGCTGACCACCCCACCGGTGACGGCGACCGCAGCGGCACCGCGCTGCCACGGCCCGACGGGCTGCGCCGCCGCCACGAAGGCACCGTGCAGGACCGACACCCACAGCCCGCACTCCAGCGCATGGCGTACCCGCTTGCTGCTGACACCAGCGCTGCGCAGCTGCTCGCGGGTGAACACCCCGTGCCGGTCAGCCAGCAGCGACGCGATGACGTGAAGCGCGGCCACACGTCAGGGTGGCCGGAGCAGGCCGGAGGCCGCTGGCGTCGTCCACAACCTCGTTCCGCTGAGGAAAGGTGCCCCCCGAGGGCGCCTTTTCTCAGCTGAAGCGGGTCAGACGCGGACGGCGACGTCGGCGACGGCGCCTCGCTCGGCGACCACGGCACGGTCGACGACGTCGGAGCCTGGCGCCAGCACGCGCAGAGTCCACGTGCCCGGGGCGGCGAAGAACCGGAACTGGCCCGTCGCCGACACCGGAACCTCAGCCGTGAACTCGCCGCCGTGGTCGAGCAGCCGCACGTAGGCCGGCGAGACCGGGTCGTCCCCGCGCAGCACGACGCCCTGGATCACGGACTCCTTGGTGGTGTCGACGCCGGTGATGTCGGGTCCCCCTGCGATCGCTCCGCACATGTCGCGGCCCCTCAGCTTCCGTCGCCGAGCTCGATCGGGACGCCGACCAGCGACCCGTACTCGGTCCACGAGCCGTCGTAGTTGCGCACGTTGCCCTGCTCCAGCAGCTGGTGCAGCACGAACCACGTGTGTGCGCTGCGCTCACCGATCCGGCAGTAGGCGATGGTGTCCTTGCTCAGGTCGACTC
>JBAPUB010000069.1:0-2169 GCA_049282455.1 Actinomycetes bacterium | reverse complement strand
GAGCTGCTCGAATCCGATGTCCTTGAGCTTCGCCAGCCGGGACGAGCGCTGGACCACCGCCACCATCCTGTCGCTCCTCAGCCTGCGCGCCAGGAAGCCGGGCCCGGCGGGCTTCTCCGCGGTGATGGCGACGTCGATCGAGAAGTCCTCGAGCCGCTTCATGAGCTGTGCTGAGTTGCCGGTGACGAGCCGCACCGACAGCTTGGGGTACTTCAGCCGGAAGCGCGCGAGCTGCGGCAGGATATGGACCGCGGCGTCCGCTCCGATGGTGAGCTGCCCCTCCTCCAGCGTGCGCCCGCGGGAGAGGAGCTCGAGCGCCTCCGTCTCGGCCTCCGACTGCCGCTCGGCGATGGCGAAGAGCTTGCGGCCCATGTCGGTGAGGCTGACGCCCGAGGGCGCCCTCGTGAACAGCTGCACCCCATAGGTCTCCTCGAGCTTGCGCACGTGGTCGGAGACGGCCGGCTGGGTCAGCCCCAGCGCCTCCGCCGCGCGCGAGAAGCCGCCGTGCACGGCAACGGCATGGAAGGCCTTGATCTGGGCATGTCGCATATCAGTCGTACTTATGTGGCACATAAGAACATACGATTTGACTGATAGGGGTCAAGCCGCCATTTTTACGGCCACCCCACGCAGCAAGGACGGTTCCACATGGACAAGATGCCCCTCCGCTTCAGCGGCCCCCCGGGCCAGGAAGACATGCCCTATCTCCTGACGCCCGGTCCGCTCACCACCTCTCGCGCGGTCAAGGCCGCCATGCTGGCGGACTGGGGCTCGCGCGACGTCGAGTTCCGCCGCGTCGTGGCCGATATCCGCAAAGGTCTGCTCGATCTCGCCGGTGCGGACGAGAGCTATGAATGCGTCATCATGCAGGGCTCCGGCACCTTCGCCATCGAGGCGGCCCTGGGCAGCTTCTGCCCCAAGGCCGATGGCAAGACGCTGGTCGTCGCCAACGGCGCCTATGGCGACCGTGCGGCGGCGATCCTCACCCGCCTCGGCCGCCCCGTCACCAAGATCGACAAGGGCGACAGCGCCGCACCGACGCTCGAGGACGTGGTCGTGGCCCTCGACGCCGACCCCACCATCACGCACGTCTGGATCATCCATTGCGAAACGACCTCCGGCATCGTCAACCCGATCGATCACATCGCGCTTGCGGTGAAGGCACGCGGCAAGGCCTACATGGTCGATGCCATGTCCTCCTTCGGGGCGCTGCCTCTCGACATGAGGGACGGGATCGACGTCATGGTCTCCTCCTCCAACAAATGCATCGAGGGCGTACCGGGCTTCTCCTATGTTGTTGCGAAGCGCGACATGCTGGTGGCGTCGAAGGGCATGAGCCACTCCGTCGTGCTCGACCTCTATGAGCAGTGGAAGGGGCTGGAGGCCAACGGCCAGTTCCGCTTCACGCCGCCCACCCACGCCCTTGTCGCCTTCCACCAGGCGATGAAGGAGCATGCGGAAGAAGGCGGCGTCTCTGCCCGCGGCAGCCGCTACCGCCGCAATGCGCAGATCCTCATCAAGGGCATGCGGGAGATGGGTTTCTCGACGTTGCTCCCGGACGAGGAGGCGGGCCCCATCATCCAGACCTTCCTCACCCCGCGCGACAAGAACTTCGATTTCGAGCAGTTCTACGAGGAACTCCGCCGCCGCGGCTTCGCCATCTACCCCGGCAAGCTCACGAAGCGCCCCTCCTTCCGCATCGGCACCATCGGCAAGGTGGACGAAGCGGTGATGAAGGGCGTGCTCAAGGCCATCAAGGATGTGCTGGCCGAGATGAAGGTCACCGACATGGCACCGCTGGAAGGCTGATATGGACAGGCATGGAATGAAGACCGTCACCGTCAACGGCCGCAGCTACAACTGGCCATCGGCACCCCTCGTCGTCATCTGCTGTGATGGCAGCGAGCCCGCCTACATGGAAATCGCCATGGAACAGGGGCTGATGCCGAACTTGAAAGCCATCATCGCCAAGGGCGAGAACCGCCGCGGCCACTCGGTGATCCCGAGATTCACCAATCCCAACAACCTCTCGATCGTCACCGGCCGCCCGCCGGAAGTCCACGGCATCTGCGGCAACTACCTCATCGATCCGGCCACGGGGCAGGAAACGATGATGAACGACCCCAAGTGGCTGCGCGCACCGACGATTTTCGAGGCCTTCCAGAAGGC
>JBAPUB010000068.1:0-2298 GCA_049282455.1 Actinomycetes bacterium | reverse complement strand
GACACACTCTGTCGGTAGTCGGCCAGCACGGCCTCGAACTGGTCATTGGAGCCGGTGACGAAGTGCCAGTTGGGCAGGCTTCCTAGCCCATGCTCATCGGTGAAGGTTCTGACGTCACGTACGGCGTTGAAGGTCGGATTGACGTCGACGGCCAGGATCTGGATCGATCGGCCCGCCGGACCCAGCAGCCGGACGGCGGTGGAAAGCTGGTTGGCCATCAAAGGGCAGTTGTCGAGACAGACTGGGTCGAGAAAGGCGATGAACACCAGATCCCCACGAAAGTCGTGCAGAGCGAGTGGGTCTCCGTGCTGGTCGGTCAGCACAATGTCCGGCGCCGGAGTGGGTGACAGCTCGACGGCCCCGCCGCTGTCTCCTATCGCCGCCGTTGCAGAGGGTGCTCTGGCTACGTCGAGCAGCGCAACGAAGGGCAGGACCACGACGGCGGCGACGGCGACGGCGCCCCACAACGCGCTGACCGGCGTGGGCCGTGGCTGCCGCGAACCCTCCGACGACGCGCCCTCCGTAGTCGGAACGCAAGCCCATCCCGGCCAGCCGGCACCGAGCAGCACGAGGAGCACCGCGGCAGTGTTCGGATCGGTCCCAAGCCCGCCGAAGACCCCGAATCCTTGGCCGAACCACCAGGCCAGGAAGCAGGCGGCCGCGGCGAGAATGGTGAACAAGCGCCCGAATCGCCCTACCAGCAGCCCTAGGCCGAGGGCCGCGACCCCGGCGACGACGACGGCGTTGGCGAGCCCGGCGTTCGACGGCAGGACCTGGGCGAGCCATCGGACGGGAGCGGCCGGGGCACCCGGGAGGCCGCCGTTCGCGACGTCGGCGAACAGGGTGGACAGACCAGTCGGGGTCCAGTACCCGCTCCGCGGCAGCGACTGCAGAGCAGCACCCAGCAAGAAGGTCAGGCCCACACTCCGACGCGCCCACGCCGCGGCAAGACCGAGGTCCCATGACGACCATGGCGCCAGGAGTAGTGCGGCGCCAACGATGTAGAGCAGGGCAGCCCCGGGTGCACCGGTCAGCCAAGACGCTGCCGGGTCGGTGAGCCCGCCCATCAGCTCACCGAAGACCCAGACGAACCCGGCCCAAGCGACCGAGGACAACAACACCGCTCGAGAGAGGAATCCTCGACCTCCAACGAGAATCCCGATCCCCAGACCGATCTGAAGCCACACCGTGGCAGCATCAGCAGCGACTGGATGCTGCAGCCAGACCCGCGCAACCGGGTCCACCAAGGAGACCAGCCATCCCGGGGCATCGGCGAGATCCGGAGCGAGCATCTGTTGGAAGAAGCCCGACGGCATCGCCGGTTGAGCCTGAAGGAGCCCATCGACCAGCCACAGCACGCCGATGCCGATCCGGAGGACCTTGCGGCCGCGCGGCTCGACCGGGTACTCATTCCATCCATCGTCGGGGCGCTGAGCTCGTCCATACCGAACAGCCCGCCACCCCAGGAAGACCAGCACGGTCACCGCGCACAGGACCAGCGCCTGCCAAGCGAGCATCGTGTAGAGCGCGCGCGCCAGCGAAGTGTTGACGGTCCCCGGCATCGAAGGCACGTGGCGATGCTAGCTGCGGCATTCGGATCTCGGGTCGGATCTTGGCCGCTACTGTTTCCCAGTGGCTCACCTGGGCGACTTCGTCACCGGATGGCAGCTCAGCCTGCTGCCCGCGGTCCTGCTCGTCGCCTCTGCGGTGCTCTACCTGGCCGGCGCGGCGACCGTGTCACGCCGCCATCCCACCCGGCCATGGCCGGCGCGCCACACCGTTGCCTTCTTCGTCGGGCTGACGATGGTCGTGCTGGTCACGCTCGGGCCTGTTGGCACCTACGACGACACCTTCTTCTGGGCCCACATGACCCAGCACATCGTGCTGATGATGCTGGCCGCCCCGCTCCTCCTGCTCGGTGAGCCTGTGCTCCTCGTCTTGCGGATATCCAGCCGCGACGTCCGTCGACGATGGGTCATCCCCGTTCTTCACAGCCGTCTGCTGCGCTTCCTCACCCATCCGGTGGTCTCCTGGCTGATCTTCGCCAGCGTGATCGTGGGTGCGCACTTCACCCACTTCTACGAGTACGCACTCGAGCACGACTCGGTCCATACCTACATCGAGCACCCCATCTACCTGACTGCCGGCCTCCTCTACTACTACCCGCTGCTCGGCAGCAGCCCCGGCCCGAGCTCAATGTCACCGTTCTCGAAGGTTGTCTCCCAGTTCCTGATGATGGTCCCGGAGACGATGACGGGATTCGCCATCTACATGGCCAGCGCCGTCCTGTACCCCTAC
>JBAPUB010000067.1:0-5813 GCA_049282455.1 Actinomycetes bacterium | reverse complement strand
GTGTGGGCCCGCCCGACGGCTCTAGTGACAGGTGTAGAAGAAGTGGTCCACGTTCGCCGAGATCTCGTTTGCTTGTGGCATCTCGTCACCGTTCAAGTCCCGGTATGTGAGGTGGCTTGCGGCGTGGATCACGACGCGGGCAGCCACAGTGCCGTCCGCGGCGTAGACGGTGCGGGGTTCCTTGCCGCCTTGTGTCGACACCATGACCGCCCCAGCGGTAGTAAAGGAGAAGTGACCGGTGCTGGTTCCGAACGCGTACATCCCGTTGGGGAAGTCCACGCGGTAGTCGAAGACATCTTTGCCACGGGCGACAAACACCCCGCTGGGTGTTTCGACGAAATTGCCGGTCACCGTATGTGTGGCCACAGTGGTGCCGACCAGATCCGGCGAGAAGCACTCGGGGATGGTTCCCTGGAAGTTCTCAGTCTCGGTGAACGCGAACGGCGTGATCACCGCACCAGCGCCACTGCTGGATGCACTTGCAGCTGTCGTCACGCCGAGGCACAGAGCCGTCGAGAATGCGGCGACAGCCGCGATCTTCACGAATTGGAGCATGTCGTCCTCCCGAGCGAGAGCGGAACCTGCTCAGCATTCGTTCCGGAGAGCAGACGATGACGTGCACGGGTGTTCCCGTTTGCGGCGTCATGCCACGGTGCGAAGGCAGATGGCTCTCAATGCGCCAATGTGCGCCGGAGGAGGACGTCCGAATCACCCACGGCGGACGTTAGACCTGGGCGGACGAATGCGCAATAGAGCAGAGGATGCGCCGTCGCTTTCGGGCGCGATGGTGTCTGACAGCGCACAAGCTGACCCCTACCAACCCAAACCGAGAATCGCCCCGATGTGCCCGGTGGTGGACTGTGGGCTGGTCGCTGGCTTGTGTGGTCGTAGCGTCCGGGATGTCGCTGGGTTGACTCGCGAAGTGCCTGCTGTTGCTGGCCTGCTAACGAACTGTTGTCCGGCGGCGTCCACCGCGGGGTGACTCAACAGAGGCTTGGCCACTCCCACCGGGATTGTTCCGCCGCGTTCCCTTCCCCTTCGGATGGTTGGAGCAGCGGATGCAGGTCATCGGGGTCGATCCTCACAAGGGGTCGCACACGGCGGTAGCGATCGGCGCCGACGAGTCGGTCATCCAGTCTGTTCGGGTGGAGGCCTCACGGCGTCAGGTCGACCGGTTGGTGGTGTTCGCGGCGGACTGGCCCGAACGGGTCTGGGCGGTCGAGTGCGCTGCTGGGGTGGGTCGGATGCTGGCCCAGCAGCTGGTGGCCCGCGGGGAGCGGGTGCTCGATGTGCCGCCTGCGCTGTCCACGCGGGTCCGGGTCCTCTCGGGCCGATCGGGCCGCAAGACCGACGCGCACGATGCCCGCGCGGTCGCGATCGTTGCGTTGCGCAACCCGAACCTCGTCGAGGTGTCGGTGGAGGACTTCAGCCGGGGCCTGCGGCTGCTCTCGGACCGCCGGGGTCAGCTGGTGGCGTCCCGGGCCCAGGCGGTCACCCGGCTGCATAGTCTGCTCGCGGAACTGCTCGAAGGCGGTGCGCCGCAGTCACTTACGGCCGAGAAGGCCACGGTGATCCTGCGCCGGATCCACCCGGTGACCGATGTCGATGCGATCCGCAAGGACCTCGCCCGTGAGCTGCTCGAGGACATCAAGCGCCTGGATGCTCGCCTGGCCGCCAACGCTGCCCGCATCGCGGAGGCCGTCACGGCCAGCGGCACCACGCTGACCGACATCCCCGGTGTCGGGCCGGTGACCGCGGCGAAGATCATCGGCCACACCGGGATGGTCGGACGGTTCCCGACCCGCGGGCACTACGCCTCCTACGCCGGCACCGCCCCCATCGAGGCATCCTCGGGCGAGGTCGAACGGCACCGCCTGTCCCGGCGGGGGAACCGGCAGCTGAACTCCGCGCTGCACGGCGTCGCGATCACCCAGATGCGCCACCCCGGACCAGGCCGGGACCTCTACGACCGCAAGATCGCCGCGGGCAAGGCTCGCGGTGAAGCCCGACGAGCCCTCAAACGACACATCACCGACAGGGTCTACTCGACCCTCGTTGCGGGCGCGCAGCGGAGCCCGGGACGACAAGTGGGGGCGACTCTTGATTCCAGCGCGGCTGGCCAATCCCCAACGGCCAACACTTCGGAGAGGTCAGTTCCCGGGCTCCGAAAGCAGGCTACAACCGACGCCGCTTGACACACAGAGGCTTCGTTCTGCTGCAGGAACCGGCATTCTCGGGCGGGTGGCAGGTTGGCGCTAGGAGGAGCTCAGCCGCTAAGTCGGCGTACCCTTCTGCCATGGCGGTCGTCGGAACGCTGGTCATGAGCTGCCCTCCAGGCTCACCTGGATGCGGTCAGCCGCCGCCACCCGATGGCTACGTCGCGTTCTTGACCAACATCCTCATCATCGAGGCCGCGGTACTGATCGTGTTTGCGTCCGCCGCGACACTTTGGCGGCGACACCAACGGACTGTCGTCGGCTCATCTCCGTGGCCCGAGGGCGGCTACTGGGCAAGCTACCGACGGCGGTTCCAGTGGACGGCACTCGCCGTAGCCGTCGTCGTGGCCATAGTTCTCTTGGCTGAGACGGTCCTGGCTGGATCGTCGCCGGTTCACGGGGTGGGCATCACGCTGATGATCTACGCCGATGCACTCTTGGTCCTCGGGCTCCCATTGAGTCTCATCATTGCCGCGCTTCCAGCACACGGACATGGAGCAACACGTTCGATTACGCCCTGACTCCGCTGGGGCGTCCGTACACCCGTCTAACGGCACCGATGTGCCGATAGACCTCGGTGCTCTCCTGATCCTGATGCGGGGTCGGGGATACTCTCCCTGGATGGAGCGAGAGGTCCGGTACGCGGTCAACGACGGGGTGCACATCGCGTACACCGTTGTTGGCGATGGTCCGATCGACGTGGTCTACACCTCGGGAATCTGGTCGAACCTGGATGTGATGTGGGACGAGCCTCGGTGGGCTCACTTCCTCGATCGCCTTGCTGCGTTCTCCCGGCTCGTCGTCTTCGACATGCGCGGTGTCGGGTTGTCCGATCGCGGGTCGGAGCCGCCCTTCCTCGAGTCGCAGATGAACGACATGTCTGCCGTCATGGCGGCGGCTGGTAGCGAGAGTGCTGCGATCTTCGGCGGCGCACGCGGCGCGGCGATGTCGATGCTCTTCGCGGCGACGTATCCGGAGCGCACGAAGGCGCTCGTGCTGTATGCCGGGGTGGCCAAAACGGTGCGCAGTCCCGACTTCCCCCATGGCAAGTCCGAGTACGACCAACGGGTGTTCTTCGACCGCTTCGTCGCGGAGATGGGAACGGGCCAGAATCTCGACCTGCAAGGGCCCAGTGGGGCTGACGATCCGCGCTTCGTGCGCTGGTGGGCACGCTTCGAGCGCCTCGTCGCGACGCCGAGCGCCTATCGCGAGCTGGCGGTGATCTTCCGCGACCTCGACGTCCGGGCGGTGTTGCCCTCGATCCAGGCACCAACGCTGGTACTGCAGCGGGTCGGAGACCGCATCACCCCTGTGGAGCAGGCTCGCTACCTCGCCGCGACCATCCCGACGGCTCGCCTGGTTGAGCTCCCAGGCGACGATCACATCCCCTTCCTGGGCGACAGCGACGCGGTAGTCGACGAGGTCGAGGAGTTCGTCACTGGATCACGACCAGCACCTGACGTGGACAGAGTGCTCGCGACGGTCCTGTTCACCGACATCGTGGGGTCGACCGAACGCCAGGCAGCGATCGGAGACCATGCGTGGAAGGACGTGGTGCTGGCCCATCACGTCCTTGTCCGTGACGCCCTCACCAGGTGGCGTGGCGTCGAGAACGACACGGCCGGCGACGGCTTCTACGCCACGTTCGACGGGCCCGCTCGCGCCGTGCGCTGCGCCTTGGAAGTCGCGGATCGCGTCCGTGATCTGGGCATCGAGATCAGGGTGGGGGTGCATACCGGGGAATGCGAAATCGTGGACGGAAAGTACGGCGGAATCGCTGTCGCTACGGGAGCACGCATCGCTGGCCTCGCCGGACCTTCGCAAGTCCTCGTGTCGCAGACCGTGAGGGACCTCGTCGCAGGCTCGGGTCTGGTCTTCGATGACCAGGGTGAGCACGCACTTAAGGGCGTGCCTCAGAGCTGGCATTTGTTCGCGGCATCAACCTGAGCGGACACTGATGAGCACCGTGCCCCTGGCACCCGGAGCCGTCGAACAGCCAAGACAGTCGGGGTGGTCGGTCGCCTACGTGCGCGCCTCGACCGCATCAGATGTTCCGTTCTCGCTCGCCCTTTGGGGTGCCGATTCGATGGGCGCGCTCGCGCGACCGGACGGCTGGAGTTAGTGCAAGGTGCCAGACTTCGACCGTGGCCTCCAACTCGCAGTGGGGCATGACCCCACAGCAGAGCATCGAGGGTGAGTGCGCCCGTCGGGGCCGTGCGGATGTGATCGCGGGCTGTCGTGCGCTGGTCCGAGGAGAGCAGGTTGACCCCGACCTACTTCTGGTCCTCGGAGGTCCGGCCGCCCGCAAGTTCCTTGACGGAGGCGTGCATGACGACACGTACTGGCTTCGGGTCTGGGGTGCGCGGGGACTGCTCTGGGTCTGGGACGACGCAGCCACGCCCGAAGTCAGGCTTGCGCTGCGAGACGATGCCTGGCGGGTTCGCGAGATGGGGCTCAAGGTGATCGCGAGGCAGCGGATGGGTGACCTCGCAACCGAGGTTGCCAAGGCACGAGACGATCCGGTCCCGCGAGTCAGACAGGCAGCGGACCGCGCGCTGACGCTTCTGACGGCGTCTGGCGCGTGAGCCGAAGTGCCGGTCTCGCTCGCCCCGCCGATTCAGCGGGGGACCCGTTGACCGCGGCTTGAGGAGGGTGTAGACCGTGCCCATGGGCTGCGTCTGTGGCCCCGCGAGGAGAGTCCGCACATGCACCCAAATGCTGAGTTGATCCAGTCGGGCTTCGAGGCATTCGCCAAGGGCGACATGGACACGATCGCCGGACTGTTCTCCGACGACATTGCTTGGCATGCACCGGGAACCAGCCCGCTGAGTGGTGACTTCCATGGGCGAGACGAGGTGTTCGGCCTTTTCGGCAAGCTCGCGCACATCACCGAAGGGACCTTCCACCAGGAGATCCACGCGATCCTGGCCGACGATGACCATGTCGTAGTCATGACAGACGCCGGGTTCGAAAAGCCGCGCCACTTCTCGGGCCGAGCAGTATTCGTCTGGCACGTCCGAGACGGCAAGGCCGTCGAATGCTGGGCCATCCAGGAGGATCAGGCAGCCAACGCTGCTGCTCTCGCCTGAGGAGACTCGTCAGCGGCCCCAAAGAGCTCACCGACTTACCGTCGTGCGCGGCTGCAAGCCTTCACTATCCCTCCGCCATCTGTCGCCTCGGTGGGATGGTTCGCCTCAGGTGGGCGTCGTGCCGCTGTAGGCACGTGTGCCGAGCAGCTCACGACGATCGTCGGGGCCGAACCACCGTGGACATGGTGCGCAGCCGATCAATGTCCGGCATTCGGCGCGGTCGGGGGACACCGTGGTGGTTCTTGGCGTGCCAGGGTGACATCTGAAGGTGACCTCCTCGCGGGCGGAACGTTCACATATCGGGAGGCGTCCTGGGTTTGGAGCCGAACGGGAAGGTGGGTCATGCGACTGGTCAGCGTGGCTGCGGCTGTGGCTGTGTCTGCTTGCACCACCTCACCATCTTCATCGAGCCCAACCCCTAGCTCAACGGCAACCGCGGGCTGGACGTTGAGAGGCACCCCTGTCGCGGCGTTGACCCGCCGCAATCCGCTCGGAGAGAAGCCAGGTC
>JBAPUB010000066.1:0-6454 GCA_049282455.1 Actinomycetes bacterium | reverse complement strand
GACATCTCCTCCAGGGCACGCACGTAGGCCTGAGCACTCCTGGGCAGGTCGTCGAACGTGCGTGCCGCCGTGAGGTCCTCGCTCCAGCCGGGCAGCATCTCGTACACCGGGCGTGCGTGGTGGAAGTCGGTCTGGGTCATCGGCATCTCGTCATATCGCACACCGTCGACCTCGTAGGCCACGCAGACCGGGATCTGCTCCCAGCCGGTCAGCACGTCGAGCTTGGTCAGCACGAAACCGGTCACGCCGTTGATCCGTGCTGCATACCGGGCTATGACAGCGTCGTACCAGCCACACCGGCGGGGACGCCCCGTGGTCGTACCGAACTCATGACCGTTCTGACGCAGCCGCTCACCGTCGGGATCGAGCAGCTCGGTGGGGAACGGTCCCTCGCCGACACGTGTCGTGTACGCCTTCACGACAGCGATCACGCCGTCGATGCGGTTGGGTGCGACACCTGAGCCGGTGCAGGCACCACCAGAAGTTGCGTTCGACGATGTCACGAAGGGGTAGGTGCCGTGGTCGACGTCGAGGAGCGTGGCTTGCCCACCCTCCAGGAGCACCGTCTTGTCGGCGTTCAGGGCCTGGTCGAGGAGCAGTGCCGTGTCGGTGACCATCGGATGCAGGCGGTCGGCGTGCGACAGCAGCTCGTCGACGACCTCGTCCACGTCGATGGCTCGACGGTTGTACACCTTGACGAGCAGGTGGTTCTTCTGGTCGAGCGCACCTTCGACCTTCTGTCTCAGGATCTTCTCGTCGAAGACGTCCTGAACGCGAATGCCTATGCGGTTCATCTTGTCGGCGTACGTCGGCCCGATTCCGCGACCCGTCGTGCCGATCTTGCGGCTTCCCAGAAAGCGCTCGACAACCTTGTCGATGGTGCGGTTGTACGGCGGTATCAGGTGGGCGTTGGCGCTGACCACAAGCCGGGACACGTCCACCCCGCGAGCGATGAGCGCATCCAGCTCGGCGAAGAGGACGGCAGGATCGATCACTACACCGTTTCCGATCACCGGCACGACGCCCGGAGTGAGGATCCCGCTGGGCAGCAGGTGGAGCGCGTACTTCTGCGGACCTTCCGGCGTGGGGACCACCACCGTGTGACCCGCGTTGTTGCCCCCGTTGAACTTCACGACGTAGTCGACCCGGTCACCGAGCAGGTCGGTCGCCTTGCCCTTGCCTTCGTCGCCCCACTGGGCGCCGACGAGCACGATCGCGGGCATGACAGTCTCCGTCAGTTCGAAAGGGGGATGACCGGTCGAGAGTAGCGGAGTGGGCCCGTCACGCGACGAGCTCGCGGAGGGCGTGACCCAGGCCTCGCCCGGACAGGAACGCCGACTCAACCTTGGAGGAACCGTGCCACCCGTCGCCGCACAGGCCTACCCGGTGCTCACCGAGGTGGAAGGGCAACGTGGACGACTCTGCGGGTCGCGCGAGCGACCACCGCTGGACGAAACCACTGCGCGGCTCGTCGGAGATCCCGAGCACGCAGCGAAGCTCGGAGACCATCTGAGCCGCGGCGCCGTCCGGATGGTCGAGGTGCTCGGCGGCAAGGACCGGCGCAGCATGGGCGACGAGCACGGGAGCGTCGTCACCGCGTCGGCGCCCGTCGTCCGCGATCCAGGTCAGGACGGCGGAGTCGTTGACGAACACACCGTCGAGCCGAGGCCACGACCGGCGGTCCCAGTGGGTGACGAGCGTCAGGCTCGGCTGGTAGCTGTGCGACGCGGCTGAGCGGACGTCGACGAGGTCGTCGGACAACACGTCCAACGCCTGCGGGTCGGGCATGGCGAGAACCACGGCCGCCTGCCGTCTGCCGTCAGCGGTGGGGCCCGGGCCGACCTCGCCGACGTCGTCGCCGGAGAGCACCGCGAGACCCACGGCCAACGACTCCACCAGTGAACGCAGACCGAGCGGCGTCCGGTACCGCATCGGACCCGTCGTCGTCCCGGCGATTCCTTCAGGCGTGGCCACGTGAAAGGTGTCGGTCCACGGTTCGATGAGCTGGTCCGCCTGCCATCGCTCGACCTGCTCCACGAACAGGGGATGGGTTGCCGTGACGTACGACGCGCCCACGTCGACCGGTCGGCCCTCGACCGTACGCACCGCCATCCGTCCACCCAGACGACGTCCCCGGTCACGGACCACGACGGGGACGTCGGCATCGTGCAGCGCGCGAGCACACGCGATCCCCGCAATCCCACCACCGACCACGAGGACCTCGTCGCTGGCGTGCGCCATCGTGGTCAGGCGCCGAGCACGTCGGCCGCTGTCGGGCTGCTCTCGCGCAGGAAGAGGGTGCACCGGGTGACCTCGTCGTCCTCGCCGATCGCCGTGGCGGCGAGCCGCAGGGCGTTCACGCTGCGCAGGAACCCACGGTTGCCCTCGTGCTCCCACGGGACCGGGCCGAACCCCTTCCAGCCGTTGCGGCGCAGCTGGTCCAGGCTCCGGTGGTAGCCCGTACGTGCGTAGGCGTAGGCCGCCACCTCGTCGCCGTCCTCGAGGGACTGCTCGGCCAGCATCGCCCAGGCCAGCGGGTACTCCGGGTACGCCGCCGCGACCTGGCGAGGTCCGGCACCGCCGTCCAGGAGGGCCTTGGCCTCGGCGTTGTCGGGAAGTTCGGTGGGCGGCGGTCCGCCAAGCAAGTTGTCCACCCCGCCATCTAACGCCGAGTGGCTCGCTGTCGGCATCACCGGGGCGCGCTGGACGCTCCAGACTCACGTAGCCGACCACTCGGCGGAACAGGGTCGGGAGGTGGTGTCCTGTTCCGGCCGCTCCAGCTTCCGCCGGACGTCCCGGCCCTGCTCGTCCCAGGCCGTGGCCTGTCCCGGGAGCAGCTGGTCGTGGCCGGTGCACGAGACGTGCATATCGCCCGTCTTGTGCGTCGGGGCGTCCTGGTCCGCGTCGGGCGCGGCCGATACCGGGTTCCCCTCGGCCACCAGGCCCTCCAGATCCGCACCGACCGAGCGTGGGAGCTGCACCACCTCACCCTCCTCGAGGCGGTGCAACGCCGTTTTCCGGACGCCGTGGTGTGCGGACGGTCGGCTGCCGTGGCGCTGGGCTACCCCGTCTGGCGCCGACCCGACCAGCCGGAGCTCATTCGGCACCCCGAGTTCGGCCGTCCGTCCGGGGTGCGCTGGCGACGGGTGCTCGTGGCCGAGAGCGAGCGTGAGCTGCAGGGCCGCCTGATGGTGACCACCCCTCGGCGCACCGCCGTCGACCTCGCGCTGGACCTCCCGTCACCCCAGGCTCTGGTCAGCCTGGATCCGATGCTGAGATCCGCGGGCTTCACCCGCGAGGAGCTCGCGGCCGCACTCGAAGGCGCGGTCCTTTTCGTGGCATCCGTGCGGGCCGCCTCAGCGTGGAGTGGGCCGACGCCCGGGCCGAGTCGCCTCTGGAGTCGTACTCACGCGGCGTCCAGCTTCGTCACGGCCTGCCCCGGCCGTTGGTGAACCCGTGGGTTCGAACGTCTGACCGTTGGGTCCGGGTCGACCTGTTGTGGCCCGACCTCGGGATCGTCGGCGAGGCCGACGGACAGGTGAAGTACGGATCCGACGCCCGGGAGGGCAGCCAGACCCTGTGGCTGGAGAAGCTGCGCCAGGAGGAGCTCGAGCACCTCGGGCTGCTCGTGCTGCGCTGGACCCGCAGCGAGATCGTGTCCGCCCCTCTGTCCGTGGTCGCCCACTGGCACAGGCTGGCCGCGCGACGGTCGGCCAGGCCGTGGCGGCCACCGCCATCCTTCGCGGTTTCCACCGGGGGGACGGGGGCGGAGACGGGGGTCAGGGGCGGGGCCAGGTCCAGACGCCGAGCCGGTCGCCGGAGGCGGGGTCGAACGCGGTGACCCTCACGTCGCCGGTCGCAGTGCCCCGATAGTCCACCGAGATCAACCCCGAACCGTTGATCAACCACTTGGGTTCGCGAAAGGTGATGGGTCGCTCGCCGGGACGGGGCGCCACGTCGACGACGACCCTTGCTCCGGCGACCGATCGGGCGGCCCAGCCGTGGTACCAGGTGGCCAGCGAGGCTCGGCCCCGGCCCGTCCCTGGATCGGTGATCGGGAACGTGCACGCGGCGACGACGAACGGGTAGGAGTCGATCCCACCGGCGCGCAGGTCGAGTGCGTCGTCGCACACGGTGCGCTCACCCCTGCGCCGCACGTCGGGGAGCTGCTGACCCATCATCCCGACCTGGACGAGCACCGGACTGGCCCGGTCCGGTCCGGCGAGCTCCACGAGGAGGACGCTGAGAGGGGTGCTCTGGTTGACCGAGGTGGTGCCGGAGTAGATCACACGAGCCTCGACCGGCCCAGTCCGCCCGATGTGCTTCCAGGCCGCGACCACTTGGTCGTACGCCGTCGGTGCCTCGAAGCTGCCCGTCCCCGAGACGTCGACCAGCGTGACGTCTCCGCTTGTCGGCACCAGGCCCGACGACCCTGCGGGCGGCAGAGTCAGGGTCGAGATGCCCGCGGTCAGCTGGCCGTTGGCCGTACGCGAGAGGACGACGGTTCCGTCGTTCATCGTCGACAACCAGGCCAGCCACGGGGACGCCTGCGCGTACTCCAGCCGGTCCCAGTCCGGGTACGGGTCGGAGCTGTCGAACACGTTCAGGTAGGAGTGCGCGGACCTCCGGTTCTGCTGCCACCCGGCCGACTCGCTCAAGGCCAGCCCCACGTTCGGCGAGACGGCATCGGCGCGCCACGCAGGGGCCAGCACGAGCCCGCCACCTCCCCCACCGACCACGTCACCGGGCAGGAACAGGGCCTCAACCGGCGAACCGTCGTCGGGAAGGGAGTCGGAGGCGACCAGACGACCCGGTTGGCCCGCCACCAGCGCCACCCTGGTCGCCCCGGACTCGTCAGTCCCCTCCAGCACCACGTACGGGGCGCTGGCCGACTCCGCAGCGACCAGCGGGTAGACGGCGCCGACCGGTCGCTGCCCTCGGGTCGCCCCCGACGACCAGGCACGGACCGCACCCTGCAGCAAGGCGGTGTCGGTGAGGTGCTCGCCGACCGCCGGCCAGGTGAGGAGCGCATGTCCCGCGGGAGGCCGGTCCAGCGAGAGCTCAGCCTTCGGCGCCGTCACCTGGGGAGCAGCGGTCAGCCCCACGACCACGACCGCCGCGAGACCGGCCGCCACAACTCCCCCCACTCGACGGCGCCGGCGCCGCACACCTTGCTCGACCCAACGCACGGGGTCGGTCGGGGTCGCGGTGTCGTTCTCGTGCCGCCGCAGGCCTTCGGTGATCAGTGAGCTCAGGTCGCTGTCGCTGACCTCGTTCGGCTCTGCGCCGTCCTCGGCGCCGTCCTCGGCGCCGTCCTGGGCCGACGTCCAGTCGGCTGCGGCGGAGCGCACGAGCGCTCTCGCCCTGACGTCCTGGGTGTTGACTGCGCCTTGGCTCAGCCCTACCCGGTCAGCAATCTCCGACGGGCTGAGCCCCCGATGCTCGGCCAGCACGAGCACGGCTCGCTGGCGGGGGGCCAACCCGTCGAGAACCCCGGCCACGACGTCCTCCAGGCCGACCCCCGACGAGGTGGCCGCTCGCGCCGCCCCTTCGCGGCTGCGCCAAGGACGGCGCCACCACGACAGGTAGCTATCGAGGACGGCCTGCTCGATGTCGGCCTCGGTGTCCCTCGACCCCGCTTCGCCCCGACGTCGTCGGGCCCTGACCAGAGCGGCCTGGACGAGCTGGTCGGCGCGACGCGGGTCGCCGGTGAGGATGCGGGCGCTGCGAAGCAGGGCGGGAGTGCGGGACTCGACCAGGGCCACGAACCGACCGGTGTGCTCGGCGCCCATACCCCTGCCTTCTGAGATGAAGGATCGGTCAGCTCATCCGGGTGCCGGTGCTGCGCAGGTCGGTACAGCCCTCGACCACGCGCGCTGCCATCGACTTCTCGGCCTCCTTGCCGTACGCACGTGGGTCGTACTTCTTCTTGTTGCCCACCTCGCCGTCGATCTTCAGGACGCCGTCGTAGTTCGCAAACATCCAGGCGGCGATCGGACGGGTGAAGGCGTACTGGGTGTCGGTGTCGATGTTCATCTTCACCACGCCGTAGTCGAGCGTGGCGCGGATCTCCTCGAGGGTGGAGCCCGAACCACCGTGGAAGACCAGGTCGAACGGCTTGTCCTTGCCGTACTTGGCGGCGACGGCGTCCTGGATCTCCTTGAGGATGGAAGGCTTGAGGACGACGTTCCAGGGCTTGTAGACACCGTGCACGTTGCCGAACGTCGCCGCCAGCAGGTAGCGGCCGCGCTCACCGAGTCCTAGCCGCTCGGCCGTGGCCAAAGCGTCGTCCGGCGTGGAGTACAGCTTGGCGTCGTGCTTGGCCTCGATGCCGTCCTCCTCGCCGCCGACCACGCCGATCTCGAGCTCGAGGACCGTGCGCGCCTTCACCGACGCGTCGAGCATGCGCTCCGCGATGTCGAGGTTCTCGGCCAGGCTGACCGCGGAGCCGTCC
>JBAPUB010000065.1:0-8436 GCA_049282455.1 Actinomycetes bacterium | reverse complement strand
GCCCTGCGCGGTCCGGGGCCGTCTGCCTCGGTGCGGTTCGAGACCGAGACCCAGGAGGTCAACCTCCAGGTCGGCTGCGTTTCCGGGGTGCCGGTCGGACAGGTGGTCAGCCAGGCACGCAGCGGTTCGGCCGACGAGTCAGGCGGCTAGGAGACCCGCGGCTCGGGTGCGGGTCGACAGTCGCACCGACAGGGTCGCCAGCCAGACCAGGCACGCACCCAGCATGTGGACCGCGACGAGAAGCTCCGGCAGCCCGGTGAAGTACTGCGTGTACCCAATTGCGGCTTGCAGGACGCAGGCCGCGAGGAGCAGCTCGGCGGCACGGCGTACCGAGCCGGGCGCATCGGTGAGCTTGGCACCCAGCCAGAACGCGATGGTGAGCCCGACGAAGGCGATCACCACGTCGGCGTGCAGCCAGCTGACCACGCGTGGGTCGACGGCCAGCCGGAGCGTGGTGTCGGCGTCTCCGGAGTGAGGACCGCTGCCGGTGACGACGGTGCCGAGGACCAGGACGAGGCCCGCCACACCCACCAGCACCCCCGACAGGGTGCGCAGCTCGGCGCGGACGGTCGCCACGGGTGAGCCATCGCCCGCTTCCTTGGACCGCCGGTACAGGACGAACGCCGCGGCGATGACGGCCAGGGAGACCAGCAGATGGGCGCCGACGACGACCGGGTTGAGCCCGAGCAGGACAGTGATGCCCCCGAGGACCGCCTGGACGACGATGCCCGCCAGGACCGCCGCAGCCAGCCACACGAGGGGTCGGCGCCGGGTGGGCTCGCCGGTGCCGACCAGATGTCCCCACCAGCCGCGGGTCACCGCGCCCAGCGAGGCGACGGCAATGACGACGAGGACCCCGGTCAGGGTCCGGTTTCCGAACTCGATGATCTTGTGGAAGCCCTCGGCCTGGTGGGCCACCGGGACCAGGCTGCCTTCCGTGCAGTCCGGCCAGGTCGGGCAGCCCAGGCCCGAACCGGTGAGCCGGACCAGTCCGCCGGTGACCACGATGGCGACCTGGGCGACCACGTTGGTGAGCAGGATCCGCTGGGCCCAGCGTCCGACCGGAACCGGTGGGGTGGTGGTGGGCTCGGCGGCGGTGGCCTCGGTGCTCATGTCGCGGTCATGCTCTCAGACCGGCAGCTGACCCCGGACGATGGAGTCGCGTGAGTGGGCCGGATCGCCGTCGTAGGGCTCGAGCGAGACGTCGACGACCGAGTACCTCGCAAGGTTCAGGCCCGGCGGCACGGCGAAGTCACCGGTCGAGCCGTCGAGGACCCCCAGGCCCACCATGTCGAAGGTCTTGGGGTCGATGAGCCACACCTCGTAGAACCCCTTGCCAGCGGTGAGGCCGGTGGCATCGACGTGGAGCATCTGGTTGCCGGCGTCGGTCACCACCTGCGCGTCGCCCACGCCGCTGCGGTCCTTGAGCGCAGCGAGGTCGGTTTGCGCGACCACCGAGCTTGGCGCCGGGCTGTTCGAGCCGTCGGTCAGCACGACGGCGCCGACCACTCCTGCCACGAGCGACACCAGCGAGGCCGCCACGAGCAGACCGGTGGACCATCGCCGCCGGGGCGCCAACGCGATGACCTCGGCTCCGCCTGCGGGAGATGCCTCAGCTGCCAGCTCAGCGGTGATTCGCTGCCAGACCTGGGCGGGCGGGTCGACGAGCTGCGGGTCGGACCTGAGACCTCGCCCGACCGCGACGGTGGAGGTCAGCTGCTCGAGCTCGGTCTGGCACAGCACGCAGGTGAGGAGGTGCTGGTCGTCATCGGAGGTCCCGGCGTGCTCGCCCAGTGCACGCAGGGCGAGGAGCTCTGGGTCACAGTGCTGCACCGTCGACCTCCAATCTGCTCCGTAGTCGTTCCAGGCTGCGCCGGATGTGGCTCTTGACCGTTCCGAGAGGCAAGGACAGCTCGTTCGCGATCTGGGCGTGGGTCCGGTCCTGGAAGAACGCGAGCTCCACGATGGTGCGCTGAGGCTGGCCGAGCCGGGCCAGCTCGTCGGCCAGCAGCACCCGGTCCGCGATCCCCTCGACCCCCTCTTCCGGTGCGGTGGTGGTTTTGGATGCACCTGCGGCCGCCTCGGCGGATCGGCGCTCGCGCTCCTTGACGGCCCAACGGTCGGCGACCTTGTTGCGCGTGATGCCGAGCAGCCAGCCCGCGACACTGCCGTGGTCGGGATCAAACCCGCGCCTGCCGCGCCAGGCGGCCACGAAGACGACCTGGGTCGCGTCCTCGGCGTCGTGGGGGTTGCCCAGGGAGCGCAGCGCGACGGAGTAGACCAGGTGCGACCAGCGTCGGTACACCTCCGCCAGCGCCCAGTCCTCGCCGTCTCGAAACGCCACGGCGACGTCGGCGTCCTCTTTGACCTCCACGGCAACCACGCTAACGGGTGCTGGTCCGTGCGCCCGCAAGGTCATGGTCGTCATGACCCACGGACCGGAACCGCCGTGACGACGATGTTGTCCTGATATCCGCCGAGCTCGGGCAGGTATGGCCCGCCACATGTCACGAGCGTGAGGTGGGGCCGACCGTCCCTGACGAAGAGCCGGTCCACGGGGAGCTGCTGCTTCGGCAACGACTCCAACGAGGTGATCCGGTAGGCGACCCGGCCTCCGTCGGGACCGGTCAGCGTGACGGTGTCGCCACGAGACACCTGATCGAGGTCGAACAGCGCCCCCGGGCCTTCCGCCCGGGTGTCCCGGTGGCCGACCAGCACCACCGATCCGGTCGTCGACCCGGCACGGGGACCGAAGCGGTACCAGCCAACTCGGTCGCCGTCCTCGGGGATCACCATGACCCCTTCCGGGGTGACCCCGACGGGGACCACCTCCGCCTTCAACCCCAGGCTGGGCAGGGAGACCTGGACGGGTCGAAACCCGTCTCCACTGTCGTTGTTCCCGGTCCTGGGCATCCGCGACGTGCTCGTCGTCGGTCCGTCTCCGTCGTTCACGGAACCGACTCGCGCAGAGGTGACCGACGCGTCGCCGAATGAGGGCTGCGCGTCGGTCACCGTCGAGCGGCCGAGCACCAGCGCCGCGGTCAAGACGCCGAGGGCGGAGACCAGGACGGCCCAGATCGTGCGTCGGGTCATCTCTGGTCTCCTCCCACGGTCGCCGTTGGCCGGCTCCTGGTACGCGACGGGTGGGCGTTCGTCAGGATCGTGAGCGAACCAGACGAACGGACGCGGCAGCGGCAACCAGGGCGGCCGCTGCAGCCAGGCCCAGGCTCCAGGCCGGCTGGCCCCCCTGGGTTCCGGCGAGGCCAACCTCTCCGGCCGGGATCGCGCCGGGTGCGGAGTGCAGGCCGTCGATGACCTGGGTAGCCAAGGCGAGGTTGTCGTCGTTGAGGGAGCCCCACGCGTACACGATCGTGTTGGCACCCTCTGCGGCGGGCAGGTCGGTGGACAGGACCGCTGCCCCGCCGGCGGCGGGCACGACGGCGACCTTGTAGGTGTCGGCCGGGACCTCGCCCATGGCCTCGTTGCCGTTGGTCAGCTTGGCGAACAGGACGTTGCCGTTGGCCTCGATGTTCACCGCCGGTGCGGCGGCGAGGTGACGAACGGTGACGCGCGCCTCGCCCGCTGCGACAGTCGAGGTGTCGTTGACGAACGCGCCTGCCGTCGGGTTGCCCTTGGCATCGAGGTAGGCGGCGACGGTGTAGTTCATCCCGGCGTCCACCGGAATGTTCGCCGGTCCGATGATGGGGTCTTCGGTCTTCGGCTTCGCGTTCGCCGAGTAGATCGCGACCTTGTAGGTGCCGGCCGCGAGGGCCAGGGGGTCGGTGAGCGTGCCCGGCTTGAAGTCCTCGAGCAACAGGTCGCCGTTGACATAGACGTCGACCGTGGCGCCGGGGACGCCGTGGAAGATCGCGACCTGAGCGTCGTCGGCGGCCACAGCCGGTGACGCGCCCAGCATGAGCAAGCCCGGCACGACGACGGCAGCGGCGGCCGTGACGGAGAGCAGTCGGCTACGCATGGGTAGTCCCTTCATCAGGCTGCGACGCCGGTCGCGTCTCAGCAGTCACTCAGGGATTCCGCCACGTAAAGGTTTCTGGATGCACAATTTATGAACAACTTTTCCTGGGTCGACCGACGCCGACCCTCACTCCCAGTGGAACGTACGAGCCGTGAGCCCGGCAGCCACCGCACCCCAGGCCGCCAACGTGACCACCGCGCGCATCGACAGCTCGCCGTGGTTCAGGGCCGCAGCCAGGCCGCTGGACAGCGCGGCGGTCGGGAGCAGCTCGAGCCACCCGCGGGCCGGCTCGGCCAACCGGTCGAGCGGGACGACGATCCCGCCGCCGAGCATGAAGAGCAGGTAGACGAGATTGGCTGCCGCCAAGGTGGCCTCGGCCCGGAGCAGACCCGCCATCAGCAGACCCAACGCCGCGAACGTCAGGGTGCCCAGCACGAGTAGCAGCAGGGCCGCCCACCACGCCGCCAGTGACGGGCGCCAACCGAGGAGCACGGCCACCAAGCCCAGGACCAGGCACTGGGCCGCCTCGACGGCGGCCACGGCGAGCGCCTTTCCGAGCAGCAGGTTCGTCCGCGACAAGGGGGTGGCGGCGAGCCGTTTGAGCACTCCGTACCTGCGCTCGAAACCGGTCTGGATGGCCAGCCCCGTGAACGCGGTGGACAGCACGGCCAGGGTCAAGACCCCGGGGATCGCCTCGGTGACGCGGGCTGCGGTCGTGTCCGCGACCCCGAGCCGCACGAAGGAGCTCAGACTCAGCCCGAGGAGCAGTCCCAGTGGGATGACCGCCGTGAGCAGAAGCTGCTCACCGTTGCGCAGCATCATGCGCAGCTCGAGGGCCGCCTGCGCCACCACCATGCGCGTCGGGGAAGCGGCTCGTCCGCCGGGGGAGAAGTCGAGGTCAGCCGGGCGTTCGGCGGTCATGGCTGGCTGTCTCGTCGGGCTCGTCGGGTCAGGTCCAAGAAGACGTCCTCCAGGGAACGCCTGGCGACCTGGAGGTTCTCGGGCATCACGTCACGGTCGGCGCACCAGCTGGTGACGTCGGCCAGCAGGCGCGGCGTCACCGCACCGGTGACCACGACCCGGCCGGGGGACGGGCTGCCCACGACCACGTCTGGCCCGAGCGACCGGCCCAGGGCGAGCAGGTCGAGCCCCGGCGGGGCATCGAACCGGAGCTCGTCGGACCGTCCTTGTCTCGTGAGCGACTCGGGCGAGCCGGCCGCGACGACAGCCCCATGGTCGACGATCACCACCTGGTCAGCCAGCTGCTCGGCCTCCTCGAGGTAGTGGGTGGTCAAGATCACCGAGACCCCGGCCAGCCGCAGCTCGCGGACGATCTCCCAGGTCTCCAGGCGGGCGTGCGGGTCGAGTCCAGCGGTGGGCTCGTCGAGGAACACCAGCTCGGGACGCCCCACCAGTGCCAGGGCCAAGGTGAGTCGGCGCTGCTGGCCGCCGGAGAGCCGCTTGAACGGCGTCCTGGCCTTCGCCGTCAGCCCGATGCGGTCCAGAAGGGACTCAGGCGGCAGCGGGTCGGCGTACAACGCGGCCGTGTGTCTGAGCGCCTCGAGGGCTGGCACGCTGCCGTACACGCCGCCCTCCTGGAGCATCACGCCCACCCGGGAGGTCAGCGCCGCCGCGTCCCGTCGGGGGTCGTGTCCGAGGATCCGCACCGTTCCGGCATCGGCGTCGCGGTAGCCCTCACAGATCTCGACGGTGGTGGTCTTGCCCGCGCCGTTCGGTCCGAGAACCGCCGTGACCTCACCCCTGGCGGCCCGAAGGCTGAGCCCGGCGACGGCGGTCAGGGCCCCGTAACGCTTGACCAGACCGTCGAGCACCACAGCGGGCGGGTCGTCCGGATCTGCGTCGAACCCGTCGTCTGCCCCGCGTCGGGACCCCCCTTGGGGACCCGGGTCGGGGGCTGAGGACGACGGTCCGACGGAAGGCACAGTGGGTCAGCGTAGGCCCCCGGCACGACCCCGCTGGAGCGGCATTCTCACCTGGGCGTTCCCCCGGGCGTGCATCCCCGGGCAATTTCGGCAACAATGGCGTTGTGAAAATCGTCGAGGTCTCCTCCGGGACCGACCAGGACCCCGGCTCGCGGCTGTCCGGCGGTGGCGACCGGGTCGCGGCGTCGCTGCTGACCGAGGGTCCCGCGACGGCTGCTGCCCTCGCCGTCCGCCTGGGGATCAGCGCGACCGCCGTGCGGCGCCACCTCGACACGCTGATGGCCGACGATCTCGTCGAGGCCGCTGAGCGTCCGCCGTACGGGCCCACGCCTCGCCGCGGCCGGGGGCGGCCGGCTCGGGTCTTCTCCCTGACCGCGAACGGACGCGCGACCTTCCCCAGCCGCTACGACGACCTCGCATCATCGGCGCTGGGGTTCCTGAACGAGACGGCCGGGCCTGGCGCGGTCGCTGCCTTCGCCAAGGCCAGAGCCGACGAGCTCGGCCGCGACCTGGTGCGGGGGCTCGGGCCCGACTGGCGGCAGGCACCGCCTGACGAACAGGTCGGGTCGCTGGCGCGCGCCTTGTCCGAGCTCGGCTATGCGGCGTCGGCTGAGCCCGCGCCGGCGGGGACCCAGCTGTGCCAGCACCACTGCCCGGTCGCACACGTCGCCGAGCAGTTCCCGCAGCTGTGCGAGGCCGAGACCGCGGTGTTCGCCGAGGTGCTCGGCCGCCACGTCCAGCGGCTGGCCACGATCGCCCACGGCGACGGTGTCTGCACGACCGTGGTCCAAAGACATCAACCGATGCCCTCCGACGAGAGGAACTCCGCATGACCACCGCCTCGCACCCAGAGCTCGACGGCCTGGGCACGTACGAGTACGGGTGGCACGATGCCGACGCCGCGGGAACCAACGCTCGCCGCGGGCTTAACGAGGCGGTCGTGCGCGACATCTCCAGCAAGAAGAGCGAGCCACAGTGGATGCTCGACATGCGTTTGAAGTCCCTTCGGCTGTTCGACAAGAAGCCCATGCCGTCGTGGGGCGCCGACCTGTCCGGGATCCACTTCGACACGATCAAGTACTTCGTGCGCTCGACCGAGAAGCAGGCCGAGTCGTGGGAGGACCTCCCCGAGGACATCAAGAACACCTATGACCGTCTCGGCATCCCCGAGGCGGAGAAGCAGCGACTCGTGGCAGGGGTGGCCGCCCAGTACGAGAGCGAGGTCGTCTACCACAAGATTCGCGAAGACCTCGAGGAGCAAGGTGTCATCTTCGTCGACACCGACACCGGTCTTCGTGAGTACGAGGACATCTTCAAGGAGTACTTCGGGTCGGTGATCCCTCCGGGAGACAACAAGTTTGCCGCACTCAACACCTCTGTGTGGTCGGGAGGCTCGTTCATCTACGTGCCGCCCAACGTCAACGTCGAGATCCCGCTGCAGGCCTACTTCCGGATCAACACCGAGAACATGGGCCAGTTCGAGCGAACACTGATCATCGTCGACGAGAACTCCTACGTTCACTACGTCGAGGGCTGCACCGCGCCGATCTACTCCTCCGACTCACTGCACTCGGCCGTGGTCGAGATCATCGTCAAGAAGAACGCACGGTGCCGCTACACGACCATCCAGAACTGGTCGAACAACGTGTACAACCTCGTGACGAAGCGAGCCGTGGCGCACGAGGGCGCCACCATGGAGTGGATCGACGGCAACATCGGCAGCAAGGTCACCATGAAGTACCCCGCGGTGTGGCTCGTCGGTGAGGGAGCGAAGGGCGAGACGCTCTCCGTGGCTTTCGCGGGCGAAGGCCAGCACCAGGACGCCGGCTCCAAGATGGTGCACGCGGCACCCAACACCTCTTCGACGATCATCAGCAAGTCTGTCGCCCGTGGCGGTGGTCGCACCTCGTACCGAGGGCTCGTCCAGGTGCAGGAGGGCTGTCACGGAGCAAGGTCGACCGTGAAGTGCGACGCCCTGCTCGTCGACGACATCAGTCGGTCCGACACCTATCCCTACAACGACATCCGCGAGGACGACGTCTCCATGGGTCACGAGGCGACCGTCACCAAGCTGTCCCAGGACCAGCTGTTCTACCTCATGAGCCGCGGCATGTCCGAGGACGAAGCCATGGCCATGATTGTCCGGGGCTTCGTCGAGCCCATCGCGCGTGAGCTGCCGATGGAGTACGCCCTCGAGCTGAACCGGCTGATCGAGCTGCAGATGGAAGGGGCTGTGGGCTGACGTGGACGGACAGCACTCACACGGGGCCGACTCGGTCCCCGTCTCCGACCGCGGCGAACGGTTCACCGCTTTCGACCCACAGGCTTTCGGCACACCGACCGGCCGCGAGGAGGACTGGCGCTTCACACCGCTGGCCTCCGTGAACGGCCTCCACGACGGCAGCATCACCACCGGGGACACCGTGAAGGTGTCGGCTACTGGCGACCCGGGCGTCCAGGTCGAGACGGTCTCGAGGTCCGACTCACGTCTGGGGCAGGTCGCCGAGCCCGCTGACG
>JBAPUB010000064.1:0-1581 GCA_049282455.1 Actinomycetes bacterium | reverse complement strand
GCTGTTCGTCCAGCCCGACGAGCCGGGCTACGCCGACCAGTGGGTGGGCGGCACCGACCACGCCGGCGCCGCGGTCGTCGACCTGAGCGGCGGCAACGCCACCAAGAACGTCCCGCTGGTCGCCTCGTGACCAGCCAATCAGACCGGCGCGAGTTGCCCCAGCGGGGCTGGTCGGTGGCGAGCATCGCTGGCTCAGCGGACCTATGGTCGACGGGGGCAATCAGCCTGTCAGCGACGGCGGACGACTGCGCCAGCAGCCTGCACGATCCCTGACACCGTCCTTCTGGCAAGCCGACGGGCACCAGCGACCAGCGCGGACCCACGGGGCTCAAGGTACCGGGGGTCTATGCGGTCGAGGTCGTATGGTTCGCCAAGAGTCCGCTGATCGACCGCAATCATGTCCTTCCGGCAATAGACCAGCGTGTTCTGTCGATACCAGGGTTCAACTCGTGGGTCGTTGAAGACACGTGGACGCACAAGATCCAGAGGCAGATACCCTCGCTCCTGAAAGAGAAGGGCCCAGTAACTCTGCCAGCGTTCATTCACATGGCCGGTTCCTCCCTGGCCTGGAATGGCCGCCGAGAACAGAATCAGAGGACCTCCAGAGACGAGCAAGTCGATGTGGCCCTCTGCACAGTCTGGAGGCAGGTGCTCGGCAACTTCGAGAGAGCAGACGAGATCGAATGGTCGATCAAGCGCCCGAAGTGTGCGCAGGTCAGCGGCCATGAACTCGTCCGACCGAATCATGAGCATGCTGCGAGGGACATAGCCGCCGTCGATACCGAGCAGTTCAGAGACGCCGTGGGATTGGAACACGCTCAGCCATGCCCCAGTCCCGCATCCGATATCGGCTACCGACCCGACTCCGAACTCATTCAGCACGATCGGTACGATCACGTTCGCCGACGCTAGCGAACCGTCATGTTGTCCGCTGAAGAACCTCCGGGTGTAGGTCATAACGCCTCCCGACCCCTTGCTGCTCACGCGTCGACGAGGCGAAGAATGCGCTCCGGCGCAAGTCGTCCTGTCATCAGGTCCAGGACGGCAGCCGCATTTCCGGACACGCGGGCACGACGCCACTGCGCATCGCGGCCAACGGCGCTTCTCGCGAGGTTATTCGGCAATGACCTCAGTAGGTACCCCACACAGTCACCGAGCGTGATCGAGCCCTTCCTCCAGAGATGGATTGGGTTGGCGACCTGTGAGTACCCGAAACGCCGATGAGATAGCCGTCCGCCTGATTGCGCGCCGCGATGAACGATCTGTGCAGACCTAATGTGGGCGAGCGCTCCGAAGTTCTTGACCCGTCCCGCGAAGTCCCGGTCCTCCAGCCATCCATAGAGCGGCAGGCGGTCATCGAAGCGCGTCGAGAGTGCAGCGTGATATCTAACAACGAAGTTGCAGCCGTACAGGTGCCGAGTTGCTGTCGCAGCATCGGCCGCTGGCTGAGCGTTGACGAGAAGAAGGCTGGCAGTGTCACCTGGTATCTCGCGTTTCTCGGCGGCGCCATCTCGGAGGACCTCGCCCGTAACGGCGACCACCCCCGGGTTGGATTCCAGGAACTCCACAGCTCGGCTAAGG
>JBAPUB010000063.1:0-5330 GCA_049282455.1 Actinomycetes bacterium | reverse complement strand
GTCGACCCGAGCACCGGGCTTCCCGCCGCCGAGTACTGGCGCACCGCCACCGTCGCCGCCGAGTCCTGCCTGCAGGCGAACGCCGCATCCACCGCCGCAGTGATCCGCGGCCGCGGCGCCGCGGGCTGGCTGACCGACCTGGGTCTGCCCGCGCGGCTGGTCCGCCACGACGGCGTCGTCTTGACCACGGCCGGATGGCCAGGATCGCGAGTTCCCCAGGAGGTGTCGAGGTGACGGCTCTGAGCTGGCTTTCCCAGGGCTCAGCCCTGTGGTACCTGAACCGGGCCACCGGGCTGGTCGACCTGGTCTTGTTCACCCTCGTCGTGGTGATGGGCGTGGTCGCGACGGCGCGCACCGCCCCGAGGTGGTGGCCGCGCTTCGCCACGGTCTCGTTGCACCGCTGGCTGAGCCTTCTCGCTGTCGCACTGCTCGGCGTCCACGTCGCCGCCGCCGTGATGGACAGCTACGTCGACCTTCACTGGCTCGACGTCGTCGTCCCCTTCGCCTCCAGCTACCGCACGTTCTGGCTCGGGCTCGGCACGATCGCCTTCGACCTGTTTGCCGCCGTGGTCATCACCAGCCTGGCCAGACACCGCATCGGCCCTCGCACCTGGCGAACCGTGCACCTTCTGGCGTACGCCGCATGGCCCGTCGCCGTGGTCCACGGTCTGGGGACGGGCACTGATGCCAGCACCTTGCCGGTCATCGCACTGACCTTCGCCTGCGTGACGGTCGTGGCCATGGCAGCGGCTTGGCGAGCATCGATGCTCAACGTGGTGTGGCCCGGTCGACTGGCTCTGGTCGCCCTCGCGCTGCTGCTGCCCGTGTGGCTCGGGTCGTGGGCCAGGATCGGCCCCCTCCAACCTGACTGGTCCAAGCGCGCAGCTGTCGCGCCCTCGACGTCGGTCGTCGTGCCCTCGTCGGCCATCGTTGCCCAGCACGCGAGTCCGGGAGAGTCCGAATGAGTCACGCTCAGACGTCGTCCTCCGGCTCGCCCACGCGGGCCGCTGACGGCACCACCGCTGATGCTCCGGTTCACGTCACGCGCCTGCTCGCCGGTGTGCGTCGCGACCGCGCGCTGAACCTGACCGAGCACCGCGAGGTTCACGGCACGCTGGCGTTCCTGAACAGTCGCACCACGAAGGCTTCGTCCCAGTCGACGCGCAACGCGATCATCGCTGCCGGGATCGGGGGGCGAGGTGGCGCGGGCTTCCCCTTCGCGCAGAAGCTCGCGGCCGTGGCCCGTCAGAACCGACGTCCGGTCGTCGTGGTCAACGTGGCCGAGAGCGAGCCGGCGTCGGCCAAGGACGCGACGCTCGCCACACTCACCCCGCACCTGGTCCTGGACGGTGCCGAGGTAGCGGCTCGACTGGTCGGGGCCAAGAAGGTCTTCGTCTGGACCCACCGTGGCCACGCCCATGTCAGCCACGCCCTGCGGAAGGCGGTGCGCGAGCGTCCCTCCGGTGGCCTCACCTGGCAGATCGTCGAGGGACCGGACCGCTACGTCGCAGGAGAGTCGTCGGCGATCGTCCGCCACTTGTCCGGTGGGCCGGCCCAGCCGACCACGACACCGCCTCGCGTCGCCGAGCGTGGCGTCGGCGGAGCACCGACGCTGCTGTCCAACGCTGAGACTTTCGCGCACGTCGCGCTCGTCGCGCGCCATGGGGCTGCGTGGTTCCGCTCGGTAGGCACGCACGACGAGCCGGGAACCCTGCTGCTCACGCTCGCGGGCGCGGCAGCCACTCCGGGAGTCGTCGAGGTGCCGTTCGGGGCTCTGGTCGGCGACGTCATAGAGGCGCACGGCGGTCTGGCAGGCCCTGTCGACGCAGTGCTCGTCGGGGGCTACGGCGCGCGGTGGATGCGCTGGTCCGACGCGGCTCGGCTGCCTGTGTCCCGGCAGTCGTTTCGAGCGGCGGGCGCCGACCTCGGAGTCGGGCTGGTCGCCTTTCTCCCCCGGAGCCGGTGCGGCCTCGGTGAGACGGCCCGACTCACCCGATGGATGGCCGGTGAGAGCGCTGGCCAGTGCGGGCCCTGCGTCAACGGGCTTCCGGCCATGGCCGGGGCCTTCGAGGCACTCGTACGCTCGGGCAACGCGCAGGCGCCCACACTGCTGCGCCGTTGGGCTCGCCAGGTCGTCGGCCGCGGCGCGTGCCACCACCCCGACGGAGTGGCGCATCTGGTCGACAGTGCCCTGGACGTCTTCACCGCGGACATCGACCGACACCTGCTCGACGGCTCGTGTGCCGGCTGCTCCGAACCACCCGTGCTCCCTCTCCCACGCGTGGCCGGGGGGTGGGTGTGATGTCGACGACGACACCGAGAACCGAGTCCGTGACCTTGAGGGTCGACTGGCTGCGGTGTGACGGGCACGGGATCTGTGCCGAAGTGGCCCCCGAGCTCATCCACCTCGACGACTGGGGCTACCCGATCATCGACCCGCGGGGCGTGCCGGCGCATCTGTCCGGCGTCGCACGTGAGGCGGTCAACCTGTGCCCTGCGCTGGCTCTGCGCCTGGCGGGCGGCTAACGCCCAGTCAGCGTGTCCACGAGCTCGGCGGCGCTGGCACAGCGGTCGAGAAGGTCGCCGACATGGGCCTTGGTGCCTCGGAGCGGCTCGAGCGTAGGAACCCGCTGCAACGACGGGTGTCCCGGGATGTCGAAGATCACGGAGTCCCACGAGGCAGCGGAGACCGAGTCGCCGTAGCGACGCAGGCACTCGCCGCGGAACCAGGCGCGAGTGTCGACCGGCGGTGACGACACCGCACGGTCGATCTCGTCGTCGGTGAGCAGGCGCTTCATCCGGCCGCGGTCGACCAGCCGTTGGTACAGCCCCTTGTCGGGTCGCACGTCGGAGTACTGCAGGTCGACCAGGTGCAGTCGGGCGTCGGACCAGCTGAGTCCGTCTCGGCTGCGGTAGCCCTCGAGAATCTCGAGCTTCGCCACCCAGTCGAGCTCACCGGTGAGCTCCATCGGGTCGTGCTCCAGCCGGGTGAGCACCGACTCCCATCGCTCGAGGACGTCGACGGTCATCGGGTCGGCGTCGGCTCCCATGGTCTCGTCGACGTACTTGCGTGCTCGTGCGTGCAACTCGAGCTGGAGCTGCACAGCGGTCATGCGGCGTCCGTCGGTGAGCGTCAGCAGATGCTTCAGGGTCGGGTCGTGGGACACCTGGTGGAGCTCACCCACCGGGCGCTGGACGGCGAGGTCGACGTCGGACAGGAACCCGTCCTCGATCATGGCGAGCACCAAGGCCGTGGTGCCGGTCTTGAGGTACGTCGCGATCTCGGAGAGGTTCGCGTCGCCGATGATCACGTGGAGCCGGCGGTAGCGCTCCGGATCGGCGTGAGGCTCGTCCCGAGTGTTGATGATGGGCCGTTTGAGCGTGGTCTCGAGACCAACTTCGACCTCGAAGAAGTCGGCCCGCTGGCTGATCTGGAAGCCGTCCTCGCGGCCGGACTGTCCACGCCCGACGCGCCCTTGGCCGCAGAAGACCTGTCGCGTGACGAAGAACGGCGTCAGATGGCGCACGATGTCGGAGAACGGAGTCTCTCGGCGCATGAGGTAGTTCTCGTGCGTGCCGTACGACGCACCCTTGTTGTCGGTGTTGTTCTTGTAGAGGTTGATCCGTGGATGTCCAGCCATCGTGGCCGCACTGCGGGCACCGGCGGCCATGATGCGTTCGCCGGCCTTGTCCCAGACCACGACGTCCCGAGGGTTGGTTACCTCCGGGCTGGAGTACTCAGGATGGGCGTGGTCGACGTACAAGCGTGCCCCGTTGGTCAAGATGACGTTGGCAAGACCGACCTCTTCGTCCGTGAGCAGGCTGGCGTCAGCGACGTCGCGGCTGAGGTCGAAGCCACGAGCGTCTCGAAGGGGGCGCTCCTCCTCGAAGTCCCAGCGAGCGCGCCTGAGTCCTTGGATGCCGACCGCGTAGCCGTTGACGATGTGCGTCGAGCTGGTCACCGGGTTCGCGGCGGAGTCTCCGGGCACGGACACGCCGTACTCGGTCTCGATCCCCATGACACGACGCACGCTCATGGCGCGAGCCTAGGCCCCTCGGCGGCGGTCAGAGGTACTGACCGGTGTTGGCCACCGTGTCGATCGAGCGGCCGGCCTCGGTCCCTTGCTTGCCCTGGACCAGGGTGCGGATGAAGATGATCCGCTCGCCCTTCTTGCCGGAGATGCGTGCCCAGTCGTCGGGGTTGGTGGTGTTCGGGAGGTCCTCGTTCTCCTTGAACTCGTCGATGCACGCGATGAGCAGGTGCTGCACACGAAGGCCTTTCTGGCCGGTGTCCAGGAACTCCTTGATCGCGGACTTCTTGGCCCTGGCGACGATGTTCTCGATCATGGCACCAGAGTTAAAGTCCTTGAAGTACAGGACCTCCTTGTCGCCGTTGGCGTAGGTGACTTCGAGGAACCGGTTCTCGTCGCTCTCGGTGTACATGCGCTCGATGGCGCGCTGGATCATCGCCGCGACGGTTCCGGCGCGGTCGCCACCGTGCTCAGCCAGGTCGTCCTCGTGCAGCGGCAGTCGGGTGGTGAGGTACTTGCTGAAGATGTCTCGTGCACCCTCTGCGTCCGGACGCTCGATCTTGATCTTCACGTCGAGACGCCCTGGGCGCAGGATCGCCGGGTCGATCATGTCCTCTCGGTTGGACGCACCGATGACGATGACGTTCTCGAGACCTTCGACTCCATCGATCTCGCTGACCAGCTGCGGCACGATCGTGATCTCGACGTCGGAGGAGACGCCGATGCCGCGGGTGCGGAACAGCGAGTCCATCTCGTCGAAGAACACGATGACCGGCATGCCCTCGGACGCCTTCTCGCGCGCCCGCTGGAACACCAGGCGGATGTGCCGCTCGGTCTCTCCGACGTACTTGTTGAGCAGCTCGGGGCCTTTGATGTTGAGGAAGAACGAGCGGCCGTGCTCGCGGCCCTCGACCTCGGCCACCTTCTTCGCCAGCGAGTTCGCCACCGCCTTGGCGATGAGCGTCTTGCCGCAGCCGGGAGGGCCGTAGAGCAGGATCCCCTTGGGCGGACGCAGCTTGTGCTCGCGGAACAGGTAGGCGTGCAGGTAGGGCAGCTCGACGGCGTCGCGGATCTCCTCGATCTGTGCGGCGAGGCCACCGATCGCCGTGTAGTCGATGTCCGGCACCTCTTCCAGGACGAGCTCCTCGACCTCGGCCTTGGGGATCCGCTCGTAGACGTACTGCGAGCGGGGCTCGAGCAGCAGCGAGTCGCCGGCACGCAGCGGAGACCCGAGCAGCGGGGCCGCCAGGCGCACCACGCGCTCCTCGTCGGTGTGGCCGATCACGAGGGCGCGCAGGC
>JBAPUB010000062.1:0-8675 GCA_049282455.1 Actinomycetes bacterium | reverse complement strand
GGCCACCACGAGGCCGGCACCCAGGAGACCGGCAGGGGCCAGCAGTGCCGAACGGCTCGAGGAGTTCACCACTCCATCGTAGGTTTGGCCCGACCCACCCCGAGCCCCGAGCCTCCTTGGGGACGCGCGGCGGAGTTACTCGTGTCCGGAGGCCAGCTCGCGGCTGCGGTCACGTGCAGCCTCGAGAGCCGACAGGAAGGCCGCACGGACCTTGTGGTCCTCCATCTCGCGAATGGCAGCGATCGTGGTCCCCGCCGGGGACATCACGGCCTCGCGAAGTGTCTGTGGTGCCTCACCGGAGTCGCGCAGCATGACGGCAGCACCGATCGCCGTCTGCACGATGAGGTCGTGCGCGACGCTGCGTGGCAGGCCGAGCAGGATTCCCGCGTCGGTCATCGCCTCGACGAGGTAGAAGAAGTAGGCAGGGCCACTTCCCGACAGCGCCGTGACGGCGTCCTGCTGGGACTCGGGCACGCGGATGGTCCGACCCACCGGGCGCAGCAGTGCCTCCGTGCGGGCCAGGTGCGACTCGTCTGCGTGTGAACCCGCCGACAACGCACTCATCGCCTCGTCGACCAGCACGGGCGTGTTGGACATCACCCGGACCACGGGGACGTCGACCGCGAGCCGGGACTCCATGAATGCGGTTGTGATGCCCGCGGCGACCGAGACGACGAGCTGGTCGGCCGTGATGTCCTCGCAGACCTCGGTCAACAGCGCCGACATGTCCTGCGGTTTGACCGCGATCACCACAGTGTCAGCCGAGCGCGCGGCTGGTGCACTGCCGAGCACATCCACGGAGTAGCGCTCAGAGAGCGCCTCGGCCCGCGAAGGACTGCGCGTGCTGACGACGAGCTGGTCGGCCGGAAACCCTGAGCGGAGCAGGCCCGACAGCAGCGCCTCACCCATCTTGCCCGCGCCGAGAATGGCGACCCGGTCACTCATCACGTGTCCTCACGTCGGTCCTGCGCTCATCCCTGGCCCAGGATCGCACGCACACCCAGAACCAGGTTGGCCGGACGCTCAGCCATGCGTCGCACCAGGTAGCCGTACCACTCGGTGCCGTAGGGCACGTACACGCGCAGGACGTGACCGGCATCGGCCAGCCTTCGCTGCTCGACCGGCCGGACGCCGTAGAGCATCTGGAACTCGTAGTCCTCGGCGCGGCGGCCGTAGCGCAGCACGAGCGCCTCGGCGATGCGCACGAGCCGGTCGTCATGCGTGGCGACCATCGGATGCCCCTGACCCTGGAACAGGATCTTCAGGCATCGCACGTAGGCACGGTCAACCTCCTCGCGGTCGACGAAGGCCACCGACTCCGGCTCCTTGTAGGCGCCCTTGCACAACCTGATTCGCGAGCCCTCGTACGCCAGGTCCGCGCAGTCGCCCGGAGTGCGTCGCAGGTAGGCCTGCAGCACCCCACCCGTCCACGGGAAGTCGGCCCTCAGGCTGCGCAGCGTCTCCAGGGTGAGGTCGGTGGTCGTGTGGTCCTCCATGTCCAAGGTGACCGTGGTCCCCGCCGCCGCAGCCGCCTCACAGATGGCGAACGCGTTGTCGGTGGCGATCGACGGACCGCCCCCCGGAAGAGCCTGGCCCACCGCGGACAGCTTCACCGAAACCTCCGCGCGAGCCGCCAGCCCCTCCTCGGCCAGTCGGGCTAGGAGCTCTCGGTACGCACTCGTCGTCGCGCTCGCCTGCGCGACGTCGAGGGTGTCCTCGCCGAGATGGTCGAGCGTGACCGACATCCCCCGGTCCAGCAGCTCACGCGTTGCATCGACGGCGTCCTCAGTGGTGACTCCCGCTGCGAAGCGGGTCACCACTCCACTGACTCCCGGAGCGGAGGTGGCCAGGTGCTTGATGGTCTGGTTGTGGGACACCGCGAGCAGCACACGTCGGATCACCCGTTCACTCTACTGACGTCTGCTCGTACCCACTGGGGCCTACGGAGTACGACGTCGCAGCGTCGCCGCACCCAGCCCCAGCGAGACCACCATGAACCCGGCCACGATCGCCAGGCTGGACCAGTAGACCGACGTCACCTCCGTGGACGTGATCACCTGCTGGGTCGCGTCGACCGCGTACGACATGGGCAGCAGGTCCGACAGCAGGCGCAGCGCAGTGGGCAGCTCGTCGCGCGGGACGATGAGGCCGCACAGCAGCAGCTGCGGGAGGATCAGTGCCGGCATGAACTGGACCGCCTGGAACTCCGTGGTCGCGAACGCGCTCACGAACAGGCCAAGAGCGGTTCCGAGCAGCGCGTCCACGACGGTCACCAGAAGCAGAAGCCACGGGGACCCGAGGACGTCGAGCCCGTACACGCCGAAGGACAGTCCGTACACGATGAGGGCCTGGGCGATGGCGAAGATGCCGAACGCTGCCGCGTAGCCCAGCACGAAGTCGCTCTTGCCGATAGGCATCGACAGCAGCCTCTCGAGCGTGCCGGACGCCCTCTCCCGAAGTGTCGCCACCGACGTCACGAGGAACATCACGATGAGGGGGAAGATGCCGAGCAGAGCCGGACCGAACTGGTCGAAGCCCTGCTGCGGCAGGATCCAGGCCAGCAGCCCCATGAGGACCGAGGGCACGACGAGCATCAGGCCGATCGTGCGCGGGTCGTTGCGCAGCTGGCCCAGCACCCGTCCGGTGGTGGCTGCAGTCCGGACGGCTGTCACTGCTGCGTCCCTTCGATCAAGGACAAGAAGGCGACCTCGACGTCTTTGGTTGCGGTTCGCTCGAGGAGCTCCGTGAGGGTTGCGTCGGCGAGCACCTCACCCTCGCGCAGCAGGATCAGACGGTCGCAGCGCGAGGCCTCGTCCATCACGTGGCTGGACACCAGGAGCGTGATCCCAGACCGGGCCAGCTCGTGGAACAACGCCCACAGGTCACGGCGGAGCACGGGGTCCAGGCCGACGGTCGGCTCGTCGAGGACGAGCAGCTGAGGTGAGCCCAGCAGCGCCACGGCCAGCGACACCCGGGACTTCTGGCCCCCGGACAGACGTGACACCAGATGGTCGGCCATGTCGACCAGGTCGACCTGCGCAATGACCCGATCGACGTCGGACCGGGGAGCACCCAGCACCTTGGCGAAGTAGCGCAGGTTGGCGCTCACGGTCAGGTCGCCGTAGACCGACGTGGACTGTGTCACGTAGCCGACGACGTCGCGCAGCTCGGCGGTCCCCGCGGGACGGCCGAGCACCGTGATCGAGCCGGACTCGACGACCTGCACACCGACGAGCGCGCGCATCAACGTGGACTTGCCTGACCCGCTCGGCCCGAGCAGACCCGTGACGGTGCCTCGCTCGACGGTGAGGTCGAGTCCGCGCAGCACGGTCTGACCACCCCTCACGACTGTCAGGTCGTTGACCACGACCGCTGACGACGCGCTCACGACGACCTCACGACGACCTCATGACGACCTCATGACGACCGCTGTCTCGCGGCGACGAGGTTGAGCCTGGTGAAGGCGAGAGCCTCTGCCAGGTCGGCCTCGCGGTCGGCGCGGTTGGCGGCCTTGCGCGTGTTCACCTCGAGCACCACCGACCCGCTGAACGACTGGCTCGCCAGCCGCTCGAGCAGCTCGGAGCAGGGCTGTCCACCGCGCCCGGGGACGAGGTGCTCGTCACGGTTGGAGCCAGAACCGTCGGCGAGGTGCACGTGGGCCAGACGAGACCCCATCTGCCCCGCCATGGAGAGTGCGTCGTCGCCGGACACGGCGGTGTGCGAGAGGTCGAGGGTGAGGTGCTCGTAGTCGTCGTCGACCGGGTTCCAGTCGGGGGCGTAGGCAGCGACCTCGCGGCCACGTGCACGCCAGGGGAACATGTTCTCGACCGCGAACACGACGCTTGTCTCGTCGGTCATCCGCTTGAGGCCAGCGACGAAGTCCCGCGCGTAGTCGCGCTGCCACCGAAACGGCGGGTGGACGACGACGACCGGTGTGCCCAGCTGCTCGGCCACCTCCTTCGCGCGGACGAGCTTGCCCCAGGGGTCGGTGCCCCAGACCCGCTGAGTGATCAGAAGACAGGGCGAGTGGATCGCCAGGACCGGGATCTGGTGGTAGTCCGACAACCGCTGCAGAGCCTGGGGGTCCTGGCTGATGGCATCGGTTCCCACCATCACCTCGACGCCGTCGTACCCCAGGCGCGACGCGAGCTCGAACGATGCGGCCGTCGACTCCGGGTATGCCGAGGCCGTGGACAGCGCCACCCGCGTGTCTGGGACGACGACCGGACCGCTCACCGATCCATCATGTCCAGCCGGCGCAGGATCACGCCCTCACGCAACGCCCAAGGACAGATCTCCAGCTGCGGCGCCTCGAACAGGTCGAGGCACGCGTCGGCGACCACGGCACCCGCGAGCAGCTGCCCCGCACGTCCCACGGACACCCCCGGAAGTGCGGCGCGCTGGTGGTGGGTCATCGTCGACAGCCGAGGGATCCAGTGGAGCAGCGCGTCGTGCGGGAGAGCGCGACGCACGTAGGGTCCAGCCGACGAGTCGGCTGCCCCGGTGATCCGCGCCAGCTGTCGGAAGGTCTTGGAGGTGCCGACGACGTGCAGCTCCCCTTCGATCTCGCCGAGGACCGGGGCGAGGCGGGCGATCTCGGCGCGGACGTGCTTGCGCATCTGCTTGACGTCAGCAGGGCTGGGCGGGTCTCCCTTGAGCCAGTCGCGGGTCAGGCGTCCGGCTCCGAGAGGCAGTGAGAACGCGCCGTCGGGCTCCTCACCGCGACCGATCGCGACCTCCAGGGACCCCCCGCCGATGTCGATCACGAGCAGCCGACCGCTCGACCACCCGAACCACCGGCGCACGGCCAGGAAGGTGAGCCGGGCCTCCTCCTCACCGGTGAGCACCTGCAGGTCGACACCGGTCTCCTGGCGCACGGTGTCCAGCACGCGGTCGCCATTGGGCGCCTCGCGGATCGCTGACGTGGCGAACGGCAGCATGTCCTGTGCGCCTTTGTCCTCGGCCACCTGCGCTGCTTCACCGACGAAGGTCACGAGGCGCTTCACACCGTCCGGACCGATCGACCCGTCGGGCCCGAGGGCCTCCGCCAGGCGCAGCTCGCTCTTGTACGAGTACTTGGACCGCGGCGCCGCTCCACGTCGCGCATCGACGACGAGCAGGTGCACGGTGTTCGAACCGACATCGAGGACGCCCAGCCGCATGCCGGCGACGCTACTCCTCGAGCCGGGCCCTACCCTGGCCCGGTGCCCGAAGTGATGCTGGACTTCCCGCGTGCCTGGGTCGAGTTCACCGACCCCGTCGACGCCGACCAGGTCTTCCGCTGCGACCTGACCTGGCTCACGTCGAGCTGGACCTGCATCTACGGCTCGGGGTGCAAGGGCATCTACGCCGGGCGCCCCGACGACGGCTGCTGCACCCTCGGCGCCCACTTCGCCGACAAGGACGACGAGAAGCGGGTCAAGAAGTGGGCCGCAAGGCTCACCGCGGACACCTGGCAGTACCACGGGGCGGCGAAGATCTTCGAGAAGGACGACGAGGGCGACCGGAAGACCCGGGTGGTCGACGGAGCCTGCGTCTTCCTGAACCGCCCCGGGTTCGCTGGTGGCGCCGGGTGTGCGCTGCACAAGATCGCCCTCGAACGTGAGCTGCCGATCACCGAGACCAAGCCCGAGGTCTGCTGGCAGCTGCCGATCCGCCGCACGTACCGGCACGTCGAGCGGCCGGACGGCACCGAGTACCTCGAGATCAGCATCGGCGAGTACGACCGCCGAGGGTGGGGCGAAGGCGGACACGACCTGAACTGGTACTGCACCGGAAACTCCGAGGCGCACATCGGGACGTCACCGGTGTACCTGTCGGGGCGTGACGAGCTCGTCGCGCTCATGGGCGAGGCGGCGTACGCCGAGCTCGTCCGGCTGTGCGACGAGCGGGTCGCGACCGGCAACCTTCCCGCCCCCCACCCGGCGACCGTGCAGGCCCGGGCCGAGCGCGGCGAGGACTGACCGAGCGTCACGGCTGTCGGTGCCGGCCACTACGTTGCGGGGATGGCCAAGGCAGCAAAGGACCGACCGGCGTACCGCTGTGCCGAGTGCGGCTGGACCAGCGCCAAGTGGGTCGGCCGCTGCGGTGAGTGCCAGGCGTGGGGCACCGTCGACGACATCGCCACGGCCCGCACCCGCGGGGTCACTGCCGGGCCGGTCAGCGCTCCGGCGCGCCCCATCGTCGAGGTCGACGTGGAGGCCGCCCGGGCCCGCACCACAGGCGTCGACGAGCTGGACCGCGTCCTCGGCGGCGGGCTGGTCCCGGGCGGTGTGGTCCTCCTGGCCGGCGAGCCCGGGGTCGGCAAGTCCACGCTCCTGCTCGACGTCGCTGCCCGGTCGGCCCGCTCCGGAGTCACCACCTTGTACGTCACCGGTGAGGAGTCCGCGGCTCAGGTTCGGCTGCGCGCCGACCGGATCAGCGCGGTCAACGCCCGGCTGTGGCTGGCCGCCGAGAACGACCTGTCCGCCGTGCTCGGGCAGATCGACGCCGTACAACCGGGTCTGCTCGTGCTCGACTCCGTACAGACCGTGGCCACCGCCGACGTCGACGGCGCACCCGGTGGCGTCACCCAGGTGCGCGAGGTCGCGGCTGCTCTCATCCGGGTCGCCAAGGAGCGCGGGATCGCCACCGTGCTGGTCGGCCACGTCACCAAGGACGGCTCGGTCGCCGGGCCCCGTCTGCTCGAGCACCTGGTCGACGTCGTGCTGTCCTTCGAGGGCGACCGGCACAACCGCCTGCGTCTGGTCCGGGCCGTCAAGAACCGTTTCGGTCCCACCGACGAGGTCGGCTGCTTCGACCTCGTCGAGACCGGGATCGTCGGGCTGCCAGACCCGAGCGGCCTGTTCCTGACCCGACGCGACGAGCCGGTGCCCGGCACGTGCGTGACCGTCACTCTCGAAGGACGGCGTCCGTTGGTCGCCGAGGTCCAGGCCCTGGTCACCTCGACCTCGCAGAACAACCCCCGTCGGGCAACCTCGGGCCTGGACTCCGCACGGACGGCGATGATCGTGGCGGTGCTCGAGCGGCGAGGACGCATCCCCCTGGGCCAGTCGGAGGTCTACGCGGCGACCGTCGGCGGCGTGCAGCTTCGCGAGCCGTCGACCGACCTCGCGCTCGCCCTGGCCATCGCCAGTGCGGTGATCGACCGACCGCTGCCGAGCGACCTCGTCGCAATCGGCGAGGTGGGACTCGCCGGTGAGATCAGGTCGGTGACCGGTCTGGCCCGGCGCCTCCAGGAAGCCGCCCGGTTCGGCTTCACGCGCGCTGTCATCCCGAGCGGCGACGTCACCGTCCCTGACGGGATGCGTGTCGTCGAAGCCCCTGACATCCACGCTGCGCTGCGACTCATGCTCGCGTCGGTCGAGCAGGGTGCGGGCTAGACTCCAGCACTCAGCACACCAGCACCGACCGGGGGTGGAACGCGTGGCAGCGAGCGACAAGGCTCCCGCCGACCCCGAGGGACCCTTGCGCGCCACCCTGGCGACGATGGCACCGGGGACTCCACTGCGCGACGGACTCGAGCGGATCCTGCGCGGTCGCACGGGCGGGCTCGTCGTCCTCGGGTACGACAAGTCCGTCGAGGCGCTGTGCAGCGGCGGGTTCACCGTCGACGTCGACTTCACCGCCACCCGGCTCCGCGAGCTCGCGAAGATGGACGGCGCCGTCATCTTGGACGCTGACGCCGCGAAGGTGCACCGCGCTGCCGTCCACCTCATGCCCGACCCTTCGATCCTGTCCGACGAGATGGGCACCCGGCACCGCACGGCCGAACGGGTCGCCAAGCAGACCGGACATCCGGTCATCTCGGTCAGCCAGTCGATGAACATCATCGCGTTGTACGTGGCCGGGCGCCGTTACGTGCTCGAGGACTCCGCGGCGATCCTGTCGCGGGCCAACCAGGCCCTGGCCACGCTCGAGCGGTACAAGATGCGTCTGGACGAAGTGTCCGGAACCCTGTCGGCGCTGGAGATCGAAGACCTCGTGACCGTTCGCGACGTCGCGGCGGTGGCGCAGCGGCTGGAGATGGTGCGCCGGATCGCCCGCGAGATCGAGGGTTACGTCGTCGAGCTCGGAAGCGACGGACGGCTGCTGTCGCTTCAGCTCGACGAGCTCATTGCCGGAGTCGACAGCGACCGTGAGCTCATCATCCGCGACTACCTGCCCGGTACCGGCAAGAAGGCCCGCGGGCTCGAGGAGTCGACCGACGAGCTCGACGGCCTGTCCGGCGTCGAGCTGCTCGACCTGGTCTCGGTGGCCAAGGCTCTGGGGCACCCCGCACCTGAGGCCCTCGAGTCGAGCGTCACCCCGCGGGGCTACCGCCTGCTGGCCCGGGTCCCACGTCTGCCGTCCCAGGTCGTCGACCGCCTCGTCGGGCACTTCGGTGGACTGCAGCAGCTTCTGGCCGCGAGCATCGACGACCTTCAGGCCGTCGAAGGCGTGGGCGAGGCCAGGGCGCGTACCGTGCGCGAGGGGCTGTCCAGGCTGGCCGAGTCCAGCATCCTCGAGCGCTACGTCTGAGCCGGTGCGACCCGGTCCAGCCAGGCCTCGGTGGCTTCTGGTCGGGTGATCCGCACCCGTCGGATGTGCGCATACCTGGGGTCGGTGAAGTCCCGCCACATGAGCTCGCGGTGTCGACGGTACGCGCGCACCGCCCACTGCACCGGGTGCTCGGG
>JBAPUB010000061.1:0-14713 GCA_049282455.1 Actinomycetes bacterium | reverse complement strand
GTCCAGGTCAGGGGGATGGTCACCAGGAGCCCGATGCCGCACAGAAGGGCACCGAGAATGTTGATGAGCCCCATCACGATGTACAGCCCGACCAGTCCCCAGAAGTTCTTCAGCGAGATGTCCCAGCTCGCCTTGAGTGCGTCGGTGCCGCCGGCGTTCTGGTCGAGCACGAAGTAGGCGAAGAAGCCCAGGAGCACCGCGAGGATCAGCCCGGGGATGATGCACAGGATGAGGCCGACCCAGATGGCCAGCCCGGCGAGAATGGCCGCGACCACGTAGTCGCCCAGGTTGTCGGTCTTGAACAGGTCACCGACGGCGGGCTTCTCACCTGCAGTCACCGCCAGCGACAACCGGTAGACACCCAGCGACACGACCAGGCCGACCACGATGCTCACCACGGAGAGCAACACCGACATGAAGGTGTTGGAAGCAAACGGTTGGGTGATGAGTGACAGGACGATCTCGACACCCAGCAGGACCAGGACGACGAGCAGCCAGGTGGTGAAGTACTGCATCGTCTTGTTCCAGCCGTAGCTGATGGCGGCGCCGATGTCGACACCTCCTGGGGTGCCTGACGGCATCGCCGGCGGCTGCGGTGGCGGCGGCGGCATGGGGACGTCGGACATGGTGAGCCTCCCGGTAGAAGTTCTGCCGCCCCACCATGCCAGACGTGGACCCGTAGATGTCGCTTCTAGGGGCTGTTTCGGACCGGCGCGCCCTCGTCGACGGGGTCTTTGCGGTGCAGGCGTGTCGCGACCGTCGGAAACACCGCGACCGACAGCGCTCCGGCGCCGACCAGCGCCGCGGCGTTCTCGGGCAGCATGGTTCCGTTCTCCAGGCCGATGTGGGCCAGGGCCACGAGCAGAGGCAACGCGGTGGCCGTGAGGAACATCAGCTCGACGCGCTCCCGCATCGGCAGAGCACTGCGGTAGACCAACAGCGACGGAACTCCTCTCACGGCCAGAAGCAGGACGAAGAACACCACGAGCCGAAGGGGGTTCTGGGCGATCGACGCGATGTCGAGCCCCATTCCGGAGACGACGAAGAAGACCGGGATGAAGAACCCGTAGCCCACGGCGTCGAGCTTGAGGAGAAGTCGCTGGTGCTGCTCCTCGGGCATCGCCGACGACCGCCGAAGCGCCATCCCTGCCAAGAAGGCTCCCAGGACTGCGTCGAGCCCGAACGTCTCCGTCACCAGGAGCAGGCAGACCAGCAACGTGATGGTCCACCTCAAGGCCGACTGAGAGGTGGCGTCCTGGGTGGCGTGGACGACCGAGCCAACCTTGGAGTCGCTCAGCACTCGAGTCACCTTGGCCAGCAGGAAGGCGAGCGCGGTGACGCTGGCAATGGCCAGCGCCGACTCCCACGATCCGTTGATGCCCAGGAACAAGGAGATCGCCAGGACCGGACCGAGCTCGCCCACCGCACCGGCGGCGAAGATGTCCTCGCCGAACGCACCAACGAGCATGTTGTTGTCCCGCAGGATCGGCAGCAGGGTGCCCAGGGCTGTCGTGGTCAGCGCCAGGGCGACCGGCACGAACGCGCGCACGAAGCCCGTGGCGGCCAGGACACCAACCACGGAGATGGCCACGGCGACCGAGACCCCCCAGCCCACCAGCGCCAGCTGCCCCGGCCTTTGCCGCAGCAGCAGCGGGGGCAGCTCGTACCCCGCAAGGAGGAAGAGCATGCCCAGGCCGACCGTCGCAAGGAGCTGCAGCTGGTCGGGGGACGCGATGTTGAGCACCTGGGGGCCAATGATGACCCCCCCGACGAGGAAAACCACGACCTGCGGGATCCGCCCGGGCAGCAGCGCGACGACCACGGGCGCGAGTGCAGCGATGAGAGTGACGGCGAACAGAGCCTGCAGCTGTTCGGTCATGCCCCTGACTCTCCATCGAGATCCTCGACGACGCAGAACTCGTTGCCCTCGGGGTCGTGCAGGACTGTCCAGCGACCAGCCTCGGCGTGCTCGGCGACGACGGTGGCACCGAGTTCCACCGACTTGGCGACATCCGCGTCATGCGTGGCCGTGTGGAGGTCGGGGTGGCAGCGGTTCTTGGCCGTCTTCGGCTCCGGGACGCCGAGGAACAGCCACACCAGCTCGTCGCCATCGGGTTCCAGCACCCAGGCACTGGGAAGCAGTCGAGCAGGACGGGGGTTTCGGTCCAGCAGGCGGCCCCAGAAGGTGGCGGCCACCTGAGGGTCAGCGGCGTCGAAGGTCAGCGCGCCGAGCCTCATGGCAGCCGCCCGACGTGGGCGAGGGCGAGCCTGAGCAACCGGTCCTGCCCACCGGTCATCTCGGCGCTCACACTGCCGCTCGCGGCCTCGGGCGGTGTGGCCCAGACCAGGTCCAGCGCGTTGGCCGAGGGGACACACTCTCCGTCCATGGGGACCACGTAGGCCAGGCTGACGGCGTGCTGCCGGGGGTCGTGGAACCCGGTGACCGTCGGGTCCGGCAGGTACTCGGCGACGGTGAACGGCTGCGGCGACGCAGGAACGCGGGGCAGTGCCATCGGGCCGAGATCCTTCTCGACGTGCCGGAGCAGGGCCTCCCGGACCAGCTCGCCGTACAGGACGCGACCGGAAACCAGCGCCCGGCTGATGCTTCCGTCAGGCATGACCCGGAGCAGAAGACCGACGTGGGTGACCTGGCCGAGCACGTCGACCCGAACCGGCACGACGTCGACGTACACGATGGGGAGCCGCTCCCGCGACTGCTCGAGCTCGCGGTCGCTGAGCCATGCCGTCCGGGTGTCGGTCGTGTCGGTCACGTCTGCTCCTCCGCTGTCGTGATCGGGGCGAACCGCAGGGTCAGTGCCGACACGGTCCCTGCGTCAGACACCGCCAGCTGGAGCTCTGCCCTTCCGTGCTCGCCGAGAATCTGCCAGGCCACGGTGGTCGTGCCTGCCTTCGAGACGTTCCTCACCGGATCGCCGAGTCGGACTGTGCCCATTCTGGCCGAGCCTGACCGTAGCTGCGCGGTGACGCTCGCGGCGTCAAGACCGTCGTCGACGACCAGGCCGTCGGGCCACTGCGCCGGCATCGTCGGACACTCGGAGTTCATCTCGGCGACCACAGCTGTTGCGACGGAGACGAGCCTCGCGCTCGGCTGCGGGACCGCGGTGACGGCGAGCCACGTGATCAGTGGGACCGAATGAGGAGACATCAGTACCTCCAGCTGCGCGACTCCTCGGTCGCCGGCCATGGTCCAGGCGCGGTGTGCTGGCGAGTCGCTGCGGGAAGGCGCCTCCACGTGTCGCAGAGGGCCGACGGCATCGACGACCCGATCGATGTGAGCGTGGCGAGAAGCCAGGGCCTCGTCGACCACCACGTTGTCGGCGAACAGACGCACGGCACGTTCGTCGTCCCACGCCGTCACCAGCTCCTCGACTGATTGGACGGCGGACTCGGTGGTCGGTGACACCGAGGCTGGGACGGCGGGAGTCGTCCTCACCACCTCGTCGAGCAGGGAGCCCACCAGGCGACGCATGGGCGAGTACGTCCGGTTCCCGAGCCCGATCACTGCGAGCCCACTGGCCGGATGCCACCGCATGTGCGACCCGAACCCTGGGTAGCCACCGCTGTGGCTCACGACGCGGCCGATGCCGTCGTAGAGACTCTCCTCGAGCCCAAACCCGTAGCCCGACGCTGAGACTCGCACCGCAGCGGCTGCGTGCTCCTGAGTGGCCTCCGCCCCGATCAGACGGTGCGTCTGGCTCATCTCCCTCCTGCTGGCCGCCGACAGGGGGTGAGATCCGGCGACGAGTCGTTCGGCGTCGATGTAGCCCTGCACCCAGCGGGCGAGATCGCGCACCGTGCTGAACAACCCGCCCATGGGTGCGAACGCGCCGTAGCCGGCGACCGGCTCGGGCACCGGCTGACCATCGTCCAGGGCATACCCCTGAGCAAGTCGTCCGTCCTCAGGAGCGTGGAACGTCGTGCTCTCGAGCGAGAGTGGCCTCAGGAGAAGACGTGACACGAGCTCGTCGAAGGCCTCGCCGGTAACCACGGACAGGACGCGGCCCAGCAGGGCGTACCCAAGGTTGGAGTACTCGTACCTCGTGCCGCGGGTCCACACGGTCGAGAACCCCTCGGTGGCGAGTCGGTCGAACGCCTCCAGCGGCAGGTCCTGCTGCCGGTCGCCCCACGGGTCGTCGGTGGCGAAGCCTCCGCCCATCGTGAGGACATGGCGCACCGTCAGTGGGACGCCCTCTGCCGTGGTGTCGGTGAACCAGGGAAGCCAGGACACGACCGGGTCGTCGAGACCGAGCCTGCCCTGGTCACGCAGGGACAAGGTCGTGGCGGCCGTGAAGGACTTCGTCATCGACGCGATCCGAAAGACCGTGTCAATCCCGGGGGCGCGCTGCTGACCGATGGTGGTCGTACCGGCTGACGCCGCGTGCACCAGCTCGCCGTCGAACACCAGCCCCACCACCACGCCGGGCGTCGGGTCCTCGGTCACGAAGTGCTCGACGGCGTCGTCCAGCTTCCGCCGGGTCTTGTCCAGGTCCAGGGCCAGGTTCACCTGACGCATCTTGCCGCGCACGTCTTCACTTGCCACGGCGAACCGCCGATCATGGGGCCGTGACCGCCAAGCGCCAGACCCTCGTCGTCGCGGTGGCTTCGGCCGTCCTGGTCACCGGGTCGATCACCGGGTTCAGCTCGGAGCCATCCCCTCGGCCCACCGACATGGCTACCACGTCGGCCTTCGCTGGTCATGCGCGAGCGGCGGCAGGGCCCTACCTGTCCGACACCGTGCCCGTCCCCGACGGCTGCATCCGGCTGACGCCGCAGTGGGCGGGCGTCAAGGTCTTCTTGGTCCAGCGCCGGCTCGGGACGCTCGTCGATCGCGACCGGTACCTCGGCACCACCCAGCGTGCCGTCGAGGCGTTCCAGAGCCGTCAGGGGATCCCGGTGACCGGCGCGGTCGGGCGTACGACCTGGCGGGCTCTGCACCTCGGTCGCCCGTTCTGCATGGACCGGTTCACCGTCCAGCCGCAGGTCGGTCCTGGTGCGGGTCGCCGCGACCGGGTGGACGCCATGCTCGCCTGGGCGCGGCTGCAGCTGGGACGCCGCTACGTGTGGGGCGGCGCAGGCTGGCTCGGCTACGACTGCAGCGGCCTGGCGCTCCAGGCGATGCATGCGGGCGGGCGAGTCCTGCCGACCGTCACCACCGACCTTCACCAGCGCATCGACTTCCCGACAGCCAGCGCCATCGCCGACTCAGGACTGCCCCGGTACCCGCTGTCGCAGCGTCGCCGGGGGGACCTGGTGTTCTGGGGTCCTCGCGGGTCGATCTCGCACATGGCTCTCTACCTCGGCCATGACCGGGTCATCGAGGCCGTGCGCCCGCGAGTCCACCGGACCGGCCTGTGGAGCCACGACGTGCCGGTCAAGACGTTCGTGGTGCGGCCGTTCGGGCGCTGACGCCGCCGGTCGCTCAGAAGTCGGAGGCCGCCTCTTCGTCCAGGAGCTGGGTGGCCAGATGAACCCGCAGCGGCTCAAAACGCATGATCCCGGGAGGTGCAGCGAGCAGGTCCGACAGCTCGTGCATCAGCTCGGCGAAGGCGGGCGCAGACCGATGGGCGTTGACACCGGCATCGGTGTGGAACCACTCGTGGAGCCAGACGACGTCGTGTTCGTCGGGGTCGAGAGAGATGACGAAGATCTCGGTGGCCGGCTCCTCGGCCAGCCGGTCCGCGTAGCGATGGAGGGCATCGAGCAACCCGGCACGGCGTCCCGGCTGCGCCTGCATGCGGACGACCATGCCCAGCCGCTGCGGCAGCAGCCGGTTGAGAGGTTCAGTCGCGGTCACGTGGGTCCTCCGGTCTCCTCCGGCGTGGGCGCGTCGCATAGCACGCCACAGCAGTTGCGGCAGCGGCGTTCAGCGAGTCGATTCCGTGCCCCATGGGGATTCTCACTCTACGGTCCGCCATGCCCAGGGCGTGGCGACTGAGGCCCGGTCCCTCGGTACCGACCATCAGGGCGAGACGTGGCGGCAACGCCAGGACGGCGTCCTCGAGGCTCTCGGCACTCTCGTCCGGGGTGAAGGCCCACAGCTCGAACCCCGCCTGGCGCACCGTGGCCATCCCCCCGGGCCAGGTCTCAGCGCGGGTCCACGGCAGCGCGAACACGGCACCCATCGACACCTTGACCGAGCGTCGGTAGAGCGGGTCGGCGCATCGAGGGTCCACCAGGACTGCGTCGACCCCAAGGGCCGCCGCCGATCGAAACGCGGCCCCGACATTGGTGTGCTCGACCATCCCCTCGAGGACGAGCAGGCGGGTCGCACCCTCGAGGACCGCGTCGATCGGTGGCGGCGGTCGGCGGTTCATCGCTGCCAGCGCGCCACGGTGTACGACGAAGCCCGTGACCTGCTCGAGCACTGCCTCACTTGCGACGAAGACCGGGACGTTGAAGGCCTCGAGAGAAGGCGCCAGCCCTGGGAGCCACCGCTGCGACATCAGCACTGACCGGGGGACGAAGCCCGCGTCCAGGGCACGACGGATCACCTTCTCCCCTTCGGCGATGAACAGACCGTGCTCGGTCTCGACCCGACGGCGCAGTGCGACGTCGGTGAGGTTGGCGTAGTCGGCCAGGCGCGGGTCGTCCGCTGCCGTCACGGCCACAATCGCAGACATCGTCAGTTGGCCAACAGAAAGAAGACAGCGACCACGCCCACCACGACGATGACGGCCCGCAGGACGCTCGCCGGGAGCCGACGTCCGACCTTCGCCCCGGTCCACCCGCCGACCGTCGACCCCACCAGCAGCAGGCCCACGATCCCCCAGTTCACCGGAGCGACGGGGGCGACGATGAAGACGACCGCGGCTGCTCCGTTCACGAAGGTTGCCAGGACGTTCTTGCACGCGTTGACGCGCTGAAGGTCGTGGTCGAGCCAGGTGCCCAGCATGCCGATGAGAAGGACGCCCTGAGCCGCGCCGAAGTAGCCGCCATAGCCTCCGGCCCCGAAGACCCCGGCCAGGAGCCCGGGACCGACAGACCGCTGCATCGGGGCTTCCGACCGCAGGCGCGCCGCAAGACGAGGTTGGACCAGCACCAGGACGAGGGAGACCCCGATGAGCAGCGGCACGATGGTGTCGAAGGCGGATGAGGGAAGGACCAGCAGCAGCCAGGCGCCCGTGAGGCCGCCGAGCGTGGAGGCCGGGACGAGCCGACGAAGCCGGTCTCGCTGGCCGGCCAGCTCGCGCCGGTAGCCCCAGCTGCCGGCGACCGAACCCGGAACCAGGCCGATGGTGTTGGACACGTTCGCGGTCAGGGGCGGGAACCCCAGCAGGACCAGCGTCGAGAAGGTGAACAACGTGCCCGCTCCGACGACTGCGTTGATCCCGCCGGCCGCGAGCCCCGCCAACAGGATGAGGACCGCGTCCAGCACGCTCACGCGCGGCTCATCGGCAGGTCACCCTCATGATCGCCCGATCGTAGGGGTCGCCGCACGGGTCAAGCGGGCCCCTGCGTCCGCCGATGCTTCCCGGGTGAGGCCACGCTTCGGCCGGCGGCTGCGCGCCCTGGCCCGCACCACGCTGCCGAGAGCAGCGCTGTGTGCGCTGGTCGCGGTCCCCCTGGGTCCTGCCCTGGCTCGGGCGGACAGCTCCCAGGACCTCGCCGACCGCGCTGCCGTGGCCGACAGCCACGCCGAGCATCTGCAGAACAGGCTCGCCTCAGCGCTGAAGCGCTACGACGCGTCGCTGCAGGGCCTCGCCGGCGCCGTCAATGACAGCGTGGCCGCGGAGCGACGAGCACTCGAGGTCCAGACCGTGGCACAGCAGGCTGCGGCCGGTGAGGTGCAGCGGGTGCGCGCCATCTACATGGCGGGCGGGTCTATCGGCCTGGTCGGCAGCATGCTGAACGCACAGACCCCCCGCGACCTCGCGTCGCGGATGGCCAACGTGTCGGCCGTGGTCGACCTGGCCTCGGTCGTGTCCTCCTCGGCGCGAGCTCGAGCCTCGTCAGCGCGGGCCACAGCCGTGGCGAGCCGGTCCGACGCTCGTAGCCAGATCGTCTCGGTCGAACACGTTCGTGACGCATATGCAGCGCTTCAGACGCTGCTCGACAACCAGTACCGCAAGGTCTCGCGGCTCACCGATGCAGCCGAGCGTGCGGCCGCGCAGGAGCAGCTGGCGGCCGCGCAGGCACAAGCCCAAGCCGCCACGAGCTCTGCTGCCAGCGCTGTGACCGCGGGTGGGATTCCGGTCGACTTCCTCGCCCTCTACCGGTCGGCGGCGGGCACGTGCTCCGGCCTCCCCTGGACGGTTCTGGCCGCGGTTGGGCAGATCGAGAGCGGGCACGGCACGAGCAACGGACCGTCCCCGTCAGGGGCCGAAGGGCCGATGCAGTTTCTACCGTCGACGTTCGCTGGTTACGCGGTCGACGGCAACGGTGACGGTGTAGCCGACATCTGGAACCCGTCGGACGCGATCTACTCCGCAGCCCGGTACCTGTGCGCGAACGGCGGAGGCCACGGCCCGGCCGGCCTGTACGCCGCCCTCTGGCACTACAACCATGCCGACTGGTACGTCCAGATGGTGATGGGCGTGGCCGGCCAGCTGGCCGTGCGGTTCGGCGAACCCGTGCCAGTCGCGACCAACACCGGGTGACGCCACCCATCGGGATGCTCAGCGTCGGGCGGCGGGCTCCCAGCCGCGGTTGGGGTCGCGCGAGCCGGTCTCGTGAGCTCCGCGGCTGCGGTACACGACATACGGACGCGACAGGTACCCCACGGGAGCACTGAGCACGTGAACGAGTCGGGTGAACGGCCAGAGCATGAACAACGCCATGGCGGCCACCGCGTGCAGCTGGAAGCTCAGCGGTGACTTCGCCATGAGCTCTGCCTGAGGATGTAGCCAGAAGATGCTGCGGAACCAGACGGAGACCGTCTCGCGGTAGTTGAAGCCGTCGGGGTACTTGCCCGGAAGGTCGAGCAGGTTGACGCCGATCGTGTTGTAGGTACCGAGCAGGACCACCGCGGCCAGCACGACGTACATCGCCTTGTCCATCGGGGTCGTCACGCGGAAGACCCTCCCTACGGTCCGCCGGCGGTAGATCAGGATGGCCATGCCGGAGACGACCATCACCGCCGCAACCGAGCCCATCGCAACGGCGACGACGTGGTACGTGGTCTCGGTGACTCCGAACGCCGACGTCCAGCGCTCAGGGACGAGTAGTCCGACGATGTGTCCGGCAAACGCGAGCAGGATCCCGACGTGGAAGAGCGGGCTGCCCAGCCGCAGCAGTCGACTCTCGTACATCTGCGACGAACGCGTGGTCCAGCCGAACTTGTCGTACTTGTACCGCCAGAACAGACCTACCCCCAAGACCGCAATCGTCACGTAGGGCAGTACTACCCAGGCAAAGACGTGCAGGTCGGTCATGAGCGCACTCCCAGTCCGGTCAGCTCAGGCGGCCCGAAGGGCTCGAGTCCGACCTCCTCACGCGGGGGGCCCTGGACTGCCAGGACAGCCGCCGACTCCAGGTCGAGCGAGCTCGTAGGCGGCAAGGTCAGCTCGACAGCGTCGATCAGGTCGACGTACGGCGACGCGAGGTCGGACAAGGCCATGCGCAGGACGGCGAGCCCACGTCGGTGCGCGCCGAGGAGCTCCTCGGCCACGTCCCGGTCCCCCACCACCGAGAACTCCAGGACAACCGGCAGGTAGTCCGGCAGCTCCTCGGTGTCGAGCTCCAACCCAGCCGACCGGTACACCTCCTTGAAGCCCACCAGGGCCATCCCCCGACGCCGGGTGTCGCCGTTGAGGTAGTAGCTCAGGTAAAGGCAGCACTTCCGCTTCATGTCGAACGTCGCGACGTAGTGCGCCTGGACGGCGACCAGGTCGGTCGTGCTGAGGTGGTCCAGGAAACGTAGGACGGGTACGCCGAGATGCGTCGGCAGCGTTCGGGCTGCTGCAGTCAGGTCGGGTGCACGCTCAACCGTCTGCTGGGTCGGGTAGGGCAGGAGCACGGAGGCGATCTTGCGTACGAGGTCGACGTCGCGTCGGGTCATGGCTGACCCTCCCCCCCTGCTCCGCTGGGCAGACTGTCGTGTCGGTCGGCCTCGGCCCGTTGCCGCGTGAGGTGAAAGGCCTCGACGGCTGCGGGGTCGTAGCGCACCTCGCCGACCGGCGTAGAGCTGCCCATCCCCGGGCCTCCGTCGTAGTCGAGGCTGCAGCCGGCCAGCACGGACTCCTCGAGACGCCCAGCCTGCTCCTGGTGGGCCTCGGGGATGACGTAGCGGTCTTCGTACTTGGCGATGGCCAGCAACCGGTACATGACCAGGAGCTGCGCCTCAGTGAGCCCGACAGCCTCCGGAATCGATGAATCCGTCGGCTCGCCCAGGTTCACCGCGCGCATGTAGCTGCGCATCGCCGCCAGCTTCCGCAACACCCCCTCGACGACGGAGGTGTCCCCTGCGCTCAGCAACCCGGCGAGGTACTCGACAGGGATTCGCAGGGCATCGATCGCAGCGAACAGGTTGCCTGCGCTCTCGCCGTCGTGCCCGGTGTTGCTCACCACGTCGACGACGGGAGACAGCGGCGGGATGTACCAGACCATCGGCATCGTGCGGTACTCCGGGTGAAGCGGCAGAGCCACCTTGAACACCTTGGCCAGCTGATAGACCGGAGACCGCTGCGCCGCCATGATCCAGTCCTCGGGTATTCCTTCTGCCCGAGCAGCCGAGAGCACGACGGGGTCGAAGGGGTCGAGCATGACATCAAGCTGCGCCTCGTAGAGCTCGCGCTCATCCTCCACGGACGCTGCGGCCAGGACGGCGTCTGCGTCATAGAGGAACAAGCCGATGTAGCGGAGTCGCCCGACACAGGTCTCCGAGCAGACTGTCGGCATCCCCACCTCGACGCGTGGGTAGCAGAAGGTGCACTTCTCGGCCTTGCCTGTGCGGTGGTTGAAGTAGATCTTCTTGTAGGGACAGCCAGAGATGCACATCCGCCAACCCCGACAGCGCTCCTGGTCGACCAGGACGATGCCGTCCTCGCTGCGCTTGTACATGGCCCCGGACGGGCACGATGCGACGCACGACGGGTTCAGGCAGTGTTCACAGATGCGCGGCAGGTAGAACATGAACGTCTTCTCGAACTCGAACTGCACCGTCTCGGACACCTGTTTGAGGATGGGGTCACCCGATGCAGTCTCGGGCGCACCGCCGAGGTCGTCGTCCCAGTTCGCGCTCCACCGGATCTGCATGTCCTTGCCGGTGATCATCGACTTGGGACGAGCCACCGGCACGGTGTCGGTGCTCGGCGAGCTGATCAGGTTGTCGTAGTCGTAGGTCCACGGCTCGTAGTAGTCGTCGAGGCCGGGGAGTCGTGGGTTGCTGAAGATCGTCGCCAGCTTCTTGAACCGCCCGCCTGCCTTCAGCCTCAGGCGGCCTCGTCGGTTCCTGACCCACCCACCCTGCCACCGGTCCTGGTCCTCGTACTGACGCGGGTAGCCCAGACCTGGCCGAGTCTCGACGTTGTTGAACCACACGTACTCGACGCCACTGCGGTTGGTCCAGGTCTGCTTGCATGTCACCGAGCACGTGTGACAGCCGATGCACTTGTCGAGGTTCATCACCATGCCCATCTGGGCCATGACCTTCATCAGTACTGAACCTCCTGGCTGCGCCGGCGGATGACCGTGACTTCGTCGCGCTGGTTCCCGGTCGGTCCGTAGTAGTTGAAGCCGTACGACAGCTGGGCGTATCCGCCGATCAGGTGCGTGGGCTTGAGGATCAGGCGGGTGAGCGAGTTGTGAATCCCGCCTCGCTTGCCGGTCCGCTCGACGCGTGGAACGTCGACCGTCCGGTCCTTGGCGTGATACATGTACACCGTTCCCTCGGGCATCCGGTGGGTCACCACGGCTCGCGCGACGACGACGCCGTTGCGGTTGACGGCCTCGATCCACTCGTTGTCCTTGACGCCGATCTTTGCTGCGTCCTCTTTGCTCATCCACAGGTCCGGCCCACCCCGCGAGAGCGCCAGCATGAACAGGTTGTCCTGGTACTCGGAGTGGATCGACCACTTCGAGTGAGGGGTCAGGTACCGAACCGCGACGCCGGTGCTGTCGACGTCCCCCACCTTTGGGTAGTCGGCAAGAACGTGCAGGTTCAACGGTGGCCGGTAGGTGGGAAGGCCCTCCCCCGCCTCCAGGATCCACTCGTGGTCGACGAAGAAGTGCTGGCGCCCGGTGAGGGTGTGCCAGGGCTTGAGCCTCTCGACGTTGATCACGAAGGGTGAGTACCGGCGTCCGCCATGCTCGCTTCCTGACCACTCCCACGAGGTGATCACCGGCTGCGGCCGGGACTGGGTGTCGGCAAAGCTGATGTGCTTGCCCTGGTGGTCCGAGGCGAGGTCGACAAGCTGTTGCCCGGTGCGCTTCTCGAGCTCGCGGAACCCGGCCACGGCGACCTGGCCGTTGGAGACACCGGACAGCGTGAGAATGGCCTCGCACGCCTGCTCTGCGGTCCGAAGCTGCGGTCGTCCGTCGGCTACCCCGCCCACAACCGTCCCATTGACCTCGCGCAGGTGCTGGACCGAGTCGGGCTGCTTCAAAGTGACGCCCTTGACCACGGTGCCGAGGTTCTCCACGTTCGGCCCCAGGGCGCTCATCTTCGCCGCGACAGCACCGTAGTCGCGCTCGACCACCATGATGTTCGGCATCGTCTGGCCCGGGATTGGCTCGACGTCGCCCGTGCGCCAGTCGCGCACCCGACCGCCCGGCTGCGCGGTCTCGCCCGGTGTGTCGTGCTGCAGCGGCATCGCTACGACGTCCTGGCGAACGCCGAGGTGCTTGGCGGCCAGGTCGCTGAAGACGACGGCCATCTGCTGGAACGCGTCGTAGTCGCTTCGGGTCTGCCAGGGCGGCGAGATCGCCGCGTTGAAGGCGTGCACGAAAGGATGCATGTCCGTGCTGGAGAGGTCGTACTTCTCGTACCAGGTCGCGGCGGGCAGCAGCACGTCGGAGAAGAGCCCGGTGCTGGTCATCCGAAAGTCCATCGAGACCAGCAGGTCGACCTTGCCTACCGGCGCCTCGTCGTGCCACACGACGTCCTTGGGCCGCAGCTCCGGCGGAGTCTCGACGGTGTTCCCGACCGCCCCGTCGGCTCCGAGCAGGTGATGGAGGAAGTACTCGTTGCCCTTGCCCGACGACCCCAGCAGGTTGGCCCGCCAGATAGTCAGCACCCGGGGGAAGTTCACCGGGTTGTCCGGGTCCTCGCATGCGAAGCGAAGGTTGCCCTTCCTCAGCTGGTCGACCACATGCTGGGCAGCCGGCACGCCCAGGGCTTGCGCCTCGTCGGCCAGGTCGAGCGGATTCGTGTCGAAGGTCGGGTATGAGGGGGTCCAGCCGAGGCGAACCGCCTGGGCGAGGGTGTCGGCCATCGCCTTGCCCTCGAACATGCCCGTGCCAGTCCGGGCCGCGACCTGGTCGGCGCGAAAAGCGTCGTAGCGCCACTGGTCGGTCGCCAGGTACCAGAAGGCGGTGCCGGCCATCTGCCTCGGCGGGCGGTTCCAGTCGAGCCCGAAAGCAAGCTGCGCCCAGCCCGTGAAGGGGCGGACCTTCTCCTGGCCGACGTAGTGCGCCCAACCGCCCCCGTTGCGTCCTTGGCAGCCGGTCAGCACGACCAGCGCGACGATCGCCCGGTAGATCGTGTCGGAGTGGTACCAGTGGTTGGTCCCCGCTCCGAGGGCGATCATCGAGCGCCCGTTGGACTTCAGGGCGTTGTCGGCGAACTCTCTGGCGATGCGTGTCACGGCGGCCGCTGGCACCGACGTGATCTCCTCCTGCCACGCAGGTGTGTAGGGCGACTCGGCGTCGTCGTAGTCGGCCGCCCACTGGCCCGGCAGCCCCGGACGGCCCACTCCGTACTGGGCCAGCATCAGGTCGAAGACGGTCGTGACCAGGTGACCACCGACCTCGCGCACGGGAACACCTCTGCGGATGACCGACCCGCGCTCGTCGCGCCCCTCACCGACGTCGAAGCGGGGCAGGTCGACGGCAACCGACTCCGTCGTCGTCCCGAACAGCGTCAGGAGTGGTTCTTTCGCCTCCAGGTCGAGGTTCCACCGACCGACCCCGGACTCGGTGTGGCGGAACCCGAGAGACCCGTTGGGGACGACCGGTGCACCCGTTGCCGAGTCGAGCACGACGGTCTTCCACGCGGCCCCGTCCTCGGTGTCACCGAGCGCCTCGGCGGTCAGGAAGTGGTCGGGCACGAAGCCGTCGCCCTGCGGTCTCAGGGTCACCAGGTGAGGGAGGTCGGTGTACTGCTTGACGTAGTCGGAGAACATCGGCGTCTCGTGGTCGACGAAGAACTCCTTGAGGACCACATGGCCCATCGCCATCGCGAGAGCGCCGTCGGTGCCCGGGTGCGTCGCCAGCCACTCGTCGGCGAACTTGGTGTTGTCCGCGTAGTCGGGGCTGACCGTCACGACCTTCTGCCCCTTGTAGCGAGCCTCGGTCATGAAGTGCGCGTCAGGGGTCCGGGTCGTGGGGATGTTCGAGCCCCACATGATCAGGTAGCTGGCGTTCCACCAGTCTGCGGACTCCGGTACGTCGGTCTGGTCTCCCCAGATCTGCGGAGAGGCGATCGGAAGGTCGCAGTACCAGTCGTAGAACGAGAGCATGGCGCCGCCGATCAGGGAGGTGTACCTGGCGCCAGCAGCGTGCGAGGCCATCGACATTGCCGGGATCGGTGAGAATC
>JBAPUB010000060.1:0-7017 GCA_049282455.1 Actinomycetes bacterium | reverse complement strand
GGGCTATCCGCAACGCATGCGTGACTGGCGTCCGGGGGGCTGACCGCTCAGCCCCCCGACGCAACGAGGCCGCGCCCTTCGGCGCGGCCTCGTTGCTGACGGCCCGGGTCCGGCAACGACGTCGGTGCATCCGGGGGGGAGTGGTCTGCACCGAGCAGACGTTCCGGTCGAGCGGCGCGGTGGGGGCGGGGGATCGGGGTGCGCCGAGCGACCAGGGTCGGACCGTCAGGTCTGGGACTTGTTCAGTTGTGCGTTCGGTTGCGCCAGGGGTACTTCGGGTGCTGCCGTTGGTGCTGTCAGGGGTCGTGCCGAGCCGGTGCGGGAAGGGGCGCCCACTCGTTGGTGCTAGTCGAGCTGGCCGTGCTTGGTGTGACCGTTCCCGTGACCGCCCCCGTGACCGGCTCCGTGGCTTGCGCCGTGGGTGCCGCGGGAGGGGCTGCCATGGGTTGTACCAGGGCCGTGCGTGGAGACGTGTGTCTTCACCTGACCCTTGCCGTGTCCTGAGGCGTTGCCCCTGGACCCGGACGTTGTGGAGGCGGCTGAGGTCTGGGTGACCACAGGAGCCGGGTCCTCGGCGGGTGGCGTCACGTCACTGCCGGGCTTGCCGCAGTCACTGTGCGCCGCAGCGGCGACGATGGCGCCCTTGCCCGGGCCCGACGGTGTGGAGTGCGCCACGGACGAGACGTACTCGCCGTGGTTGGTGGCGCTGGCGCACGGGTCAACCGGCGGGGTGTCGGTCACGACGGGGACGGGGTCGCCGGTCTCGGTCACGACGGGGACGGGGTCGCCGGTGTCGGTCACGACGGGGACGGGGTCGCCGGTGTCGGTGACCACAGGGACCGGGTCGCCGGACTCGCTCACGACGGTGGTCTGGTCACCGGTCGGAGTGGACCCGCCACCGGTGACCACAGCCTGGGCGGTTCCAGCGGTCAGGAGCACGGCGGCAGACACCAGGCCGACGACTCGGGCCTTGGCCAGAACCTGGCCGACCAGGGGGTTGATGCGGGTCACGGCTACCTCCGAGCGGGGACGGGATGTCGACCCGTCTTCGTCCAAGGTAGTCACCGCGTTACCGCTTGTGTAGTCCTATCACCCGTCTAGCGTAGCCCGATCGAACCATGGTGGACATCATTGTCTGGTCCGGCCGGCCGGGGGAAGGGCACGCGGTCCTCAGCGGCCCAGCTCCTCCACCAGGCGCACCAGGGTGCGGACCGCGACTCCGGTGCCCCCCTTGGGGGTGTAGCCGTACGGCTCGCCCTCGTTGAACGCGGGGCCGGCGATGTCCAGGTGCGCCCACCGGGTGTCGGAGGGCACGAACTCCTTGAGGAACAGTCCGGCGGTGAGCATGCCGCCGAACCGGTCACCCAGGTTCGCGAGGTCGGCCACGGGGCTGTCGATCGACGCGCGCAGCTCGGGGGGCAAGGGCATGGGCCACATGGACTCGCCGACCTCCGTCGACACGGCGAAGACCTGCTCGCGCAGGTCCTCGTCGTTGGCCATGATCCCCGACACGCGGGACCCCAGCGCGACCATCTGGGCGCCCGTGAGCGTCGCGACGTCGACGATCACGTCCGGGTCCTCCTCCGCCGCCCGAACCAGGGCATCGGCCAGGACCAGGCGGCCCTCGGCGTCGGTGTTGCGCACCTCCACCGTCTTGCCGCCGTAGATGGTGATGATGTCGCCTGGCCGCTGCGCCGACCCCGACGGCATGTTCTCGGCGATCGCCATCCATCCCGTGACGTTCACCGCGGGTTTGAGCCGGGCGACGGCCACGAGCGCACCGAGCACCGCTGCGGCACCGCCCATGTCCAGCTTCATGGTCTCCATGGCGTTGGCCGGCTTCAGCGACAGTCCGCCTGAATCGAAGGTGATGCCCTTGCCAACCAGCGCGATGCTTTGAGTCGCCTTCGGGTGGCGGTAGGAGAGTCGGACCAGGCGCGGTCCGTGCGTCGAGCCTTGACCGACCGCCGTCAGGCCTCCGTACCCGCCGCGGCGCAGGGCCTTGTCGTCGGTGACGTCGATGTCGAGCTTGACGCTGCGAGCAGCCTTGCTGGCGGCGTCGGCGAGGTCGGCCGGGCGAAGGTCGGACGGCGGGGTGTTCACCAGGTCTCGGACCAGATGCACCGAGCGGGCCACGACCTGGGCTCGAGTCAGAGCGGCCTTCGCCGCTTTCGTGCGCGCCGAGGGCGAGAACAGCTCGAAGGACTGCACGGGCGCCTTGTGCTCGGCTGCACTGGACGAGCGGTAGGTCCGGAACGCGTAGGAACCGAACAGCGCCCCTTCGGCGACGGCATCGACCTCGGCGGCCGACCCTGCAGGAAGGGCCAAAGCGACCGTGCCGGACCCGGCCAGGGCGCGGGCGGCCGCTCCACTGGCCCGGCGAATCGTCTCCAGGTCGTCACCCGCGCCGATCCCGACGGCCACGATCACCGCAGCGGCCACCGAACCGGCGGCGGGGAGCTTCACCAGGTCGTTCGCCTTGCCGGTCGCACCCATCGCCTGGAGAGCCTTGCGCAGCGTTCCGCCGTAGGCCTCGTCGACCGGCTGCGCGCCGTCGGCCAGCTGGATGCCGCGGCTGCCAGAGCGAACACCGACGACGACGGCGTCGACCTTGGCCTTGGCGGGGTTTGCGGAGCTGAGCGCGATCGACGTCACCGGTGACCTCCGTGGTTGTTCGTAGGGGCCGATCGTATGTCTTGCCGCTGGCTGGCCCCCGACGGCTGGCGACAGGGATCGCAGTAGGTTCGCGTCATGACCGCACCGCTGCGTCACTCCCCACTTCAGTCCCGGCACGAGGCGCTCGGGGCCAAGATGGCCGACTTCGGTGGTTGGCTCATGCCGATCGAGTACCCGGGTGGAGGCGTGCTCAAGGAGCACGCAGCCGTGCGCGACGCGGTCGGTCTCTTCGACGTGTCCCACCTGGGCAAGATGCGGGTCACGGGTCCCGGTGCGTCTGACTTCGTGAACTCGGTGCTCACCAACGACCTGCGGCGGATCAGCCCGGGCCAGGCCCAGTACTCGTTGCTGTGCAACGAGAACGGGGGAGTGGTCGACGACCTGATCGTCTACCTGCGCGGCGACGACGAGGTGTTCCTCGTTCCCAATGCGGCGAACACGGCCGCCGTGCTGGCCGTGATGACTGCCGCTGCACCCCGCGAGCTGACGGTCGCTGACGAGCACGAGGACTTGGGTGTTCTCGCCGTGCAGGGGCCCGCAGCGAGGGACGTGCTGCACACACTGGGTCTGCCGTCCGACCACGACTACATGGCGTTCGTCGACGCTGAGCTCGACGGCGTCCCGCTTGTGGTGTGCCGGACCGGGTACACCGGCGAGCTCGGGTTCGAGCTTCTCCCCCGATGGAACGACACCGCGAGAGTGTGGGACTCCCTGGTCGAGGCGGGAGGCGCTTTCGGGCTGCGCGTGTCCGGGCTCGGGGCCCGCGACACCCTGCGTACCGAGATGGGCTACCCGCTGCACGGCCAGGACCTCAGCCCGACGGTCACTGCGGTCCAGGCCCGCTTGGGCTGGGCTGTCGGGTGGGCCAAGCCGGCCTTCGGAGGCCGTGACGCCCTGCTGGCGGAGAAGGAGTCTGGACCCAGTCGCTTGCTTCGCGGGATCAAGGCTGGTGACCGCGGGATCCCGCGCCCCCACATGGTCGTGACCCGGCCCTCCGGAGAGGTGGTGGGCGAGGTGACGAGTGGCACGTTCTCACCAACGCTTCGATGTGGCATCGGGCTCGCCCTGCTGGACGCGTCGGTGGTCGACGGTGACCAGGTCCAGGTCGACGTACGCGGACGACCGTCCACCATGGCGGTGGTGCAGCCACCGTTCGTCGAGCCGTCGACGCGCTGAGCTGGGAAGATCACGAGATGGCAGGGCAGTCGGTGCGCTCGTGGGTGCGACCGTGGGTGCGACCGTGCGTGCGAAGAGTCTCGATCGGCGCGGTCGGCCTGACCCTGGTCGGGCTGACGTGCGCGGCGCCGGTGGTGGGCGTCTCGTCGGCCCAGGCCTCGACCCGAGCGTCGGCGCAGGTCTCGACGGCCCAGGTCTCGACGGCCCAGGTCTCGACGGCTCCCCGCCGGGTGGCCTCGGGCTGGATCACCTACTGGCGTCTGGACGACGGCCTCGCATCCACGCTCGCCCACGCGGCGCTGTTCCGGGACGTGTCCCTCTACTGGTACTCGGCGACTCGGCGATCGACGGTGGTCGAGCAGCAGCCAGGGTCCCAACCGTCGCTGACGGTCCTGAACCAGGCCGTCACGTCGCTGCAGGCCCAAGGGGTTCCGGTCTTCCTCACGGTCAACGACCAAGGTCTGGGAGCCACCTCGATGGCACGCCTGCTCACCGACCGACAGCGTCGTGGTCGTCTGATCGACAACCTGGTGGCCAAGGCCCAGCTGTCGGGCGCCGACGGGATCGACATCGACTTCGAGTCGATGAACGTTGGGCCGAACGGCGCCGACCGGACCACGGTGAAGCGAGTGTTCCCTGTCTTCCTCGGAAAGCTTCGACAGGCACTGCACAGCCAGTCGCTGTCGCTGTCGGTGGCGCTGCCGCCGCGCACGAGCCCACGTGACGGCAACTGGGAGGTCTTCGACTACGGCGCGATCGCCGCGAACGTCGACCGAGCGCGCGTGATGACCTACGACTTCAGCACCATGGCTGGCCGGCCGGGTCCGATCGCTCCGATCACCTGGGTCGACTCGGTCGCCCGCTTTGCCTCAGCGCATTTCGGAAGACGCCTGTCGCTGGGTCTGCCGACCTACGGCTACAACTGGTTCGTCAAGCGACTGTCAGGGTCCTGCCCACGGGTGGCCACGGCGCCGACCTACGGCTCGACCCGGTCGCTGGTGGACCTGGCGGCCAGTCACCACGTCACACCTGGCTACGTCCGCTCGGTGGCCGGATACACCTACAGCTACCGCCGATGGTTCTCCAGCGGCACCCGCTCGTGCCGGGTGGAGCGAACGGTCTGGTACGAGGACGCCCGGTCGGTATGGGCCAAGCTCGCCGTGCTGCGTCGCCATGGGTTCGGCACCGTGGCGCTGTGGTCAATCGGTGGGGAGCGGAAGGGCACCTGGACGGTGCTGCGGCACTACGCAGCGACGCCCGGTCCGTGAGGCGCTGACCAACGGACGCTGGTCAGCGGATACAGACCACGAAGACGAACCCCAGGAAGGCCACCTCGGTGGCCGCCCCGAGTACGTCACCGGTGATGCCGCCGAAGCGCCTGGTCGCGTGCCGGACGAGCAGCTGGCTCACCACGATCCCGACGAGCCCGGCCCCGAGCACCTGACCGACGAAAGCCCTGGTGACGTCGTCCTCCCACACGCCGAGCACGGTGAGGAACGCAGCGACGGCGAGGGTGACAAGGGCGAGCGGCCACGGCCGAACCGTCGATGCGACGGCGGCACCCAGGCCGTCGTCGCTCGCGGCCGGGACGCCCGAGCGGGTCGCCCACGTGATCGCGAGCCTTGCGACCACGACTCCGCCGACCAGGGCCACCGTCCCTCGTCCGCGCAGCAGCGCGACGTCCAGGGCGGCGACGTCGACCAGCAGCACCAGCACCAGGGTCAGCACCCCGAACGGGCCGATGTCCGAGCGTCGCATGACGGCCACAGCAGCGAGCCCACGACGACCGCTCCCGAGGCCGTCGGCCGTGTCGGCCAGTCCGTCCAGGTGCAGCCCTCGGGTGAGCACGGCCAACGTCGTCACCGCGACGACCGCAACGAGCAGGCGGTCGTCCCAACCGGGCACGAGCCAGCGCACGGCGAGTGCCGCCGACTCGGCGACCAGCCCGAGGACCAACCCGACGAACGGGGCCACGAGCATCGCGTGGCCAGCGGTGCGGCGGTCGACGTGGCGCGGCGCAGGCACCGGGAAGGCGGTGAGCGTGCCGACTGCGAGTCGCAGCGCATCGGTCATTCGACGTCCGACGTGCGCTTCGGCCCCTCGCGATCGCTCACTCCGGCGGTGTCGAACGTGGCCATGTCGGCCAAGGTTGCCTGCGCGGCCCGGAGCACGGGCAGGGCGACCAGCGCACCCGTTCCCTCGCCGAGCCTCAGGCCGTAGTCGACGATGGGCTCGAGCTGGAGCTTCCGCAGCGCGAGCGCGTGTGCGGGTTCGACCGAACGGTGCCCCGCCAGCCACCACAGGGACGCACGGAAGGCGACACGGTGTGCGGCCAACGCGCATGCACCGGACACGACCCCGTCGAGGATCACGGGGGTGCGTCTGGCCGCCGTACGAAGCAGGAACCCGGTCATCGCCGCAAAGTCCGCGCCACCGCACGACGCAAGAAGGTCGAGGGGATCGGCGAGGTGTGGCTTGGAACGGCGCATGGCGTCGCGGACCGCAGCGGCCTTGCGCATCCAGGCCCGGTCGTCGACGCCGGTGCCACGACCCGTGACAGCCGCGGCGTCGTTGCCGGTGAGCAGCGCGGTCAAGGCCGCGGCCGGTGTGGTGTTTCCGATCCCCATGTCGCCGGTGAGCAGCACGTCGGCACCTGAGTCGATCTCCTCGTCGGCGATGGCCACGCCGGCCAGGAACGCCTGTTCTGCTTCTTCGCGCGTGAGAGCCGGACCGATGCTGATGTCACCGCTGGAGCGGCGCACCTTGTAGCGGCTGACCTCATCGCGGAGTCCCTCGAGGTTGTCATCGACGGACATGTCGACGACGCGGACGCTCGCACCGTTGACCCTGGCCAGTGCGTTGACGGCGGCGCCGCCGTTCACGAAGTTGCGGACCATCTGCGCCGTGACCTCGGGCGGGTACGCGGACACCCCACTTCGGGCCACGCCGTGGTCGCCCGCGAAGACGATCACTCTCGCCCGGTCGAGCGGACGCGGCGGGCACTCGCCCTGCACCGAGGCCAGCCAGCTGCCGAGATCCTCCAGTCGTCCCAACGACCCGGCGGGCTTGGTCAGGCGCAGCTGCCGGTCGGCCGCGGCCGCTGCCACCTCCTCGTCGGGGCGGGCGACCGCTTCGCGGAATGCCAGCAGGTCGACGGTCATAGGT
>JBAPUB010000059.1:0-5504 GCA_049282455.1 Actinomycetes bacterium | reverse complement strand
GGCATGGTGTCGATAGCTGTCGCTTTGGTAGGAATGGTCAGCCAGCATTCGCTCGAGCTCGGGCTGCACACGCTCGTCCTCCAGCTCGAGGGCTCGCTCGAACGTCTCGGTCTCGAAGTTCCGTGCGAACTCGTGACGGTACGCGGAGTAGGCCCGCTCGATGGGGTCTCTGACGAGCACGAGGACCTTGACGTTCGGAAGATCGCGACCGATACGCTCGGCAGCCAAGGGGTGGAACATGTAGTAGCCACTCGCGTCGAACGTCACCGGTTCGTGACCCGAGCCCCGGGTACGAAGAGACGCTGTCGCGCTCAGGGGGAAGTGGCCTCTGTACCAGGGCATGCCCTTGTCGTAGTTGACGTCGAAGTAGTTCACGCCCTTGTGGTACGCGGCTGACAGCACCGCGGGATGGCTCAGCAGCGCGCGGTAGAGACTGGTGGTCCCGCACCGCTGGGCACCCGCGAGGATGAACGAGGGCATCATCCGAAGTGGCGCCGTCGCCTGGCCGACCGGCACGTACAGTCGTCGCCCGAGCTGCTTGGCGCTGGCGGGAGTTCTCTGCTTGAGCGAAGGCACGTCGGTCCTCAGTTCGGTGCTCGGCTGAGCATGCGGGCATGTCGGTCGTCGTCCTCGAGGCGTTCGCGGTTCATCAGCCCGATGGCGAGCATCAAGATGAAGAGCGGGGACTCCAGAGAGTCGTACACGAAGAAGAAGAGCAGCGACATCGTGAGGACCATGCACCCCACGATGGAGATCGCGTCTCGTCGACGAACGTGTTTGACCAGCTGGATGGCGAGGAAGAGGTAGAACAGCCCCGTGCCGACGAACCCCGTCGTGAAGATCAGACGCCACAGGAACCCCTGGGTTCCCATGGGTGGGGCCGCGCACTGGTGGCAGTTGGGAGTCTCTCCCCCGGCTATCGACTCGAAGTTCCCCTGCACTTGACGAGTGGACCCGTAGCCCAGCAGCGGTGAGCCCTCCCACGTCGTGCTGGTGACTGTGTCAGCAACAGTTGAGCGCCGTCCGTTACTGTGCGGCGTCTCGACGCGAAGTTGGACGATGTCGGCCAGGGGCGAAATCAGCACTACGAGGGCGGCGATGGCGATGCAGGCGAGGAGCGCCATCAACGCCCGGTACTGGCGGGCGCGGGCCATGTTGACCGCTGCGTACACGACCAGGATCCCCAGACCGATCCAAACCCCGCGGTTCAGTGACAAGACCACGGGCACGATCGCAACGGCAACCACGGCCGGGACCGCTAACCGCTTCCAGCGTTGCGGGCTCATCGCCCATGAAAGCACGAAGAACGGAAGCAGCAGGCCGAAGTTGTTCCCCCATGCGTTGGGGTAGGCGAACGGAGCGTTCGGTCGCGGCTGCTGGAAGCCGAGGAAGTCGCTGGCGGTCGCGAGCGAGGGGTGGACCATCGTATGAAGGAAGCCCCCGCTCTGGGCTCCGGGGAGGATCAGCTCCATGGGCGAGGTGAACGAGAAGGTGGGGAAGAGGACCCCGAGAACACCACCTGCTGCCACCACGAGGAACAGGTACCCGAGCCAGTCGACGACCTTCATCGCAGGAAGCACGCCTGAGGGGAAGCTCAGCGGGTAGAGCATCGCCACCGTGATCGACAGGTACCACATCAACCAGAAGCCGAACCCCACCAGCCGTCCGGGCCCTCCACCTTCGACCGTTCCGGGCGCGTGCACCCACAGGACGAAGACTCCGGCGGCCACCCACATCAAGAACAGCATCCAGACGCCGAACCCTGCGGGCACGCGGAGCCGTCCACGACGGACCATCTGTACGGCCATGACCGTGGCGGCAACGAAGAAGATGATCGAGCTGAGGCCCAGGGCCCACCACAACGGGAATCCGAGCAGCAGAAGCTTCAGGGGCCAGCCGGGACCCAGCCACCGAAGCAGACGCGAACGGTGCTGCTCGGCGCCCCGGACGACGATCGAACCCGGCTCGACCAGCGTCACTACGACCCCGAGTCGTCAAGCACCGTGGACTGGCTCAGCGACCATCCCCAGCGACGAGCCAGGCCAAGACCGTAGGTGCGGTCCAGTGCCGCAACCTCTTCACCCAGGGCCTGGTGCACGGCTGCGCGTTCTTCGTCGGACATCACCGGCTTGTCGTCAGCCAGCTCCTTGTACAGGAGCTTCTGCACTGCGGGCGAACGCTTGACCCGGCCCACGACGTTGGCGCCGTCACGCTCGCGGACGACGTCGGCGGCCCGCCGCGCCCAGCGCGCCAGGAGTGTCGACCGTGCTCGAGCAGCTGGCAGCCGTGCCCCCAGCAGCTCGTCGCTGAGGGTCAACGGGTCGATGCCGAGCCACGTGAGGAGCGCGTCGATGAAAGCCTGCGGGTCGGCGACCAGGTCGTCGAACACGGCCACGTACAGCTGCTCGGCCCCGAAGCGGTCGACGAAACGACTGATGCCGGTGGCGTAGCGCCCGTGCTCGATCAGCTCAGGCCGACGCTCCAGCGCTTGCAGGAAGGTCCCCGGCGTCTGTCCCTGCTTCAGCATGTACAGGTACGACGAGAAGGCGCGGTCTGCCGGGTCGCGCAAGGTGACCATGAACCGGGCCGTGCCCAACGACTCCTCGATCCGTTCGGGTGCCTCGGGACAGAACAGGTAGTCCTGGCAGACCTCACCCACGACTTCCTGCTGCGGACCCGCGTCAGCGAACTGGGACAGGTACCAGGCCAAGCCCCGGTCGTAGTACCGGTCGAAGAAGTAGAGGTCCTTCGCGACCGGCATGAAGACCTGAGGATGAGTGAGCAGGCACTCGTGCAACCACGAGGAACCCGCCTTGTCCGGGCCTATGTAGATGAAGTTGGGCTTGTTCGCGTCACGAGAGGCCACGACCCACCACCCTCGCGCCACGCAGGAGAACCCGCGGATCAGAACGGAAGGTCACCTGGAACAGTGCGAGCCCGGCCTGCGGGGCCAGCGGCCAGCGGAGCAGCGACTTCTCGATCAGCGACAGCGCCTCGCGTCGCTCGCCCAAGTTGGCCCGCGCGAACGCGATCTGCCCCAGGATCCGGGCGTGGCCACGGCGTGACGTCTTGATCTCAGGGTGTTGCGCGAGAAGGTACTCCAGAGCCTCCGCGATCACCTCTGAGCGCTCGCGGAACCACGACTGACCGTCCTTCTTGATGTTGGCCAACGGGGCTCTGACAACGCCGAGAGATCCGTGCTGGCTGGCGCGCAGAAGCCACTCGTAGTCCTCGGCGTACCCCTGCGGCAGCTTCTCGTCGTAGGTGCCAGCCAGCTCGAAAGCAGCGCGGCGCATCATCAGCGTCGAGGAGTGGAGCTCCTTGCGGCGCGACCGGAAGAGGTCCTCCTGGGTGACGATGTCCGACGAACCAAGCCACTCGACGACACGGTCCTCCGCCATGAGCAACCGGATCCCTGCGCCCACGACGATCATGTCCGGGTTCTGACCCAGGCGGGTAACCTGCGCCCTCACCTTTCCGGGCTCCCACCAGTCGTCGTCGTCGCAAGAGGCGATCAGGTCGTGCTCGACCTGATCGAGGCCGAAGTTGCGCGAACCTGCAAGCCCGGTCTGTCCTTTGTTGAAGCACACCGAGACCCTGCGGTCGGCACGACTGAGCTGCTCCAGCGTCTCGTCGGGCTCCTCCTGGTCGTGCACGACGACGCACTCGATGGCGCCGTCATACCGTTGGTCGACGACCGCCTGGACAGCCTTGCGGACCAGCTCGCGCCTGCCACGGGTGGGGATCACCACTGAGATGCCCGGCGCACTGCCCTGGGTCGCTGTCACGCCCGACCCCCTAGTCCGGTCGCGAGTGGACGATCGCTGCCGGACACGTCATTGCTCTTGGTCACGTGGTGGAGCTCCACCACGAGCTCGGTCTCTGGCAGGGAGTCGTCTGACCCCTGGTCCTCGACCACGATCACACCCACCAGCCGCTCCGTTGCTGCCAGCGAGTCGAGATCGTCGAGGATGGCTCGCAGATCTTGGTCACGGTCAGTTCCGGCCTGGACGACGGCGACTACTCGACCCGCCGTCTGGACCGTCATGGCACCCCACGGGCCGTCCTGCTCGGTCGTCGACACCAGCACGGTGCCGAACTCGGCCTGGAGCCGCTCCCACGCCTGCATCAGCTCGCGCCTGCCGACGGTGGCGGCGATCTCACTGCGTTTCCCGGGCCCGACCACCATGGCCGTCGACTTGGGGAGCCGAGCGCCGCACTGGCCGGCCCTGGCCTCGTCCAGCAGCAGGTCGACGAGTCCAGGTCTGCCTCGAGCCGCCTCGGGCAGAATGTCCCCGGCGGACGCACCTGTGGCCACGACGACGCTCTTGCCGAACTCGGCCGCCCAGGCACGGGCCAGCGCCAGAGCAACTCGGGTACCGGTCACCGGTTCGCGACCCCCGAAGACGGCGATCGGGCCGGGACCGGCCTCCAGCGTCGAGATCACCCGACAGGCCTGCTGCAGCTCCGAACCGTCGGGTCCGGAGCCCGCGACGTCGGGCAGCTGGGCCACCGAAGCAAGCACCCGCACCGAACGCTGCGTCGGTTCTGCATGGGGCAGCTCGGTTCGCTCGCGGCGGAGCGCACCCAGGAGGACCACGGCCGCCGCCAGAGCGCCCCCGACGATGAGCCCAGCCACCATCGACAGCATCAGCTTGGGCGACACCGGGTGGGCTGGCGGTTGGGCTTCGGTGATGACCTGCCCGCCCTCGGTGGTCCCGACGCGCAGGGCCACCAGCTGCTTGTTGATGTCGGAGATCTTGGTGGACAGCTGGTCCAGCTGGGCTGCGGTGAGCTTGCTCGGCTGGCCAGGCGGCGGCGATGTGGTCAAGGTCGCCTGGCGGGTCTCGGCAGCGTCACGCTGGGCCGTCAACAGTGCCACGGCCCGATCGATGTCGCGGGTTGCCGCGTCGGACCGACGCGCCAGGTAGGCGCCCGCCAAGGCGTTGGCGGCGTCGCTTGCCAGCTGAGCGGTCCCCGCCTGCACCGTGAACTCGAGGACCTGGCTGTTCGTGGGCACGGTGACCTGGGCGCTGCTGATCAGCTCGTCGGCCGTCAGGCGGTTATTCAGCGCTGCCGACGCGGAGTCAGCAACCGAGGCTGACCGGGCGAGCTCGGCTTCGGTGTCCATGTTGATGTCGGCCGACGCGGCCGCCACGGGAGCGGCCAGGTCCAGGCCCGATGAGGTGGGGAGCACGAGGACCGTCGCGGTCGCCTGGTAGGTGCGGTCAGCCTGCAGGAAGTAGCCGAGCCCGAGGGCCAGGCCCAGGACCAGGCAGCCGGCGACGACGAAGGCACGCGACCAGCCCCAGGCTCCGCTGTCGCGCGCGTCCTCGACTGCCACCCCGGTTGCGCCGCTCGAGGCCTCGCTCATACCGACCGCCCCACGAGGCAGTCGGGCCCCGTGTCGCTACCACGTGTAAGCACGTTCGAGATCCTCCCCCAGGTGCCGCCTGCTGCTGCCTCGCCGCAGGACGGCCGTGGCCATTGGGAGCGACGATACC
>JBAPUB010000058.1:0-1770 GCA_049282455.1 Actinomycetes bacterium | reverse complement strand
GCTCCAGACCTCCTCGAGACGGTCCAGCTCGCGCTGGGACCGGTCGCGGACCTGCTTCATCTCGCGCTCGGCACCGTCGCGGACCTTGCGGCGCGCGTCGGCCTTGGCACCCTCCGCCTCGAGCTCGGCCAGGTCGGACTCCAGCTTCTTGGAGCGCTCCTCGAGGGCGTTGTCGCGACGGTTCTCGATGCTCTTGCGCTGCAGGCCGATCTTGCCCTCGAGCTCGGTGAGGTCGCGGTGCCGCGCCTCCTCGTCGACCGAGGTGATCATGTACGCCGCGAAGTAGATGACCTTCTCCAGGTCCTTCGGCGCCAGGTCGAGCAGGTAGCCCAGCCGGCTCGGGACACCCTTGAAGTACCAGATGTGGGTGACCGGTGCGGCCAGCTCGATGTGGCCCATCCGCTCACGGCGGACCTTGGAGCGCGTGACCTCGACGCCGCAGCGCTCGCAGATGATGCCCTTGAAGCGCACGCGCTTGTACTTGCCGCAGTAGCACTCCCAGTCGCGAGTCGGTCCGAAGATCTTCTCGCAGAACAGGCCGTCCTTCTCCGGCTTGAGCGTGCGGTAGTTGATGGTCTCCGGCTTCTTCACCTCGCCGTGGGACCACTGCCTGATGTCCTCAGCAGTGGCCAGGCCGATACGCAGGTCGTCGAAGTAGTTGACGTCGAGCACGGGGTTACCAGTCCTTCTTGGGGTTCGTCGTCGTAAGGGGCCAGTGCAGGGTGAGCGCTAGACCTCTTCGACGCTGCTGGGCTCGCGGCGGGACAGGTCGATGCCAAGCTCCTCCGCGGCGCGGAAGACCTCGTCGTCGGTGTCACGCATCTCGATGGACATACCGTCGCTGGACAGCACCTCGACGTTCAGGCACAGCGACTGCATCTCCTTGATGAGCACCTTGAACGACTCCGGGATGCCGGGTTCCGGAATGTTCTCGCCCTTGACGATCGCCTCGTAGACCTTGACCCGACCGAGGACATCGTCGGACTTGATGGTGAGCAGCTCCTGCAGGGCGTAGGCCGCGCCGTACGCCTCCAGGGCCCACACCTCCATCTCACCGAATCGCTGACCACCGAACTGCGCCTTACCACCCAGCGGCTGCTGGGTGATCATCGAGTACGGACCGGTCGAACGGGCGTGGATCTTGTCGTCGACCAGGTGCAGCAGCTTCAGGATGTAGATGTAGCCGACCGAGATCGCCTCGGGCAGCAGCTCCCCGGAGCGTCCGTCGAACAGTCGCGCCTTGCCCGACTGGCCGATCAGCTGGACGCCGTCGCGGTTGGGCAGCGTCGAGCCCATCAGTCCGGAGATCTCCTCCTCGCGGGCCCCGTCGAACACGGGGGTGGCGACGTTGGTGCCCGGTGCGGCCTCGTGCGCGGCGTCGGACAGGTTGGCCGCCCACTGGGGGTCGCCCTCGACCTTCCAGCCGGTCTTGGCCACCCAGCCGAGGTGGGTCTCCAGCACCTGGCCGACGTTCATCCGGCCGGGAACACCCAGCGGGTTGAGGACGATGTCGACCGGGGTGCCGTCCTCGAGGACCGGCATGTCCTCCTCAGGGAGGATCTTGGAGATGACGCCCTTGTTCCCGTGGCGTCCGGCCAGCTTGTCGCCCTCGGTGATCTTGCGCTTCTGCGCCACGTACACGCGCACCAGCTCGTTGACGCCCGGAGGCAGCTCGTCGCCGTTGTCGCGCTCGAAGAGCCGCACCCCGATGATCACGCCGGACTCACCGTGCGGCACCTTCAGCGACGTGTCGCGAACCTCGCGAGCCTT
>JBAPUB010000057.1:0-2149 GCA_049282455.1 Actinomycetes bacterium | reverse complement strand
GCTGTACCTGTCGGTGGCGTTCGAGTGGCGCATGGCCATCGCAGCGCTGGTGGCGCTGATCCACGACGTGGTCATCACCATCGGCATCTACTCACTGGTCGGGTTCGAGGTGACGCCGGCGTCGGTGATCGGCGTGCTGACGATCCTGGGCTACTCGCTCTACGACACGGTGGTGGTCTTCGACAAGGTCAAGGAGAACACCAGAGGTCTGACTTCTGGCAGCCGGATGACCTACAGCGAGGCTGCGAACCTGGCCGTCAACCAGACCCTGGTCCGATCGATCAACACTTCGATCGTCGGCCTGCTTCCGGTCGCCGCTCTGCTGTTCGTGGGTGCCTACATCCTGGGCGCCGGAACCCTGAAGGACCTCGCGCTGGCCCTGTTCGTGGGGATCGCGGTCGGCACGTACTCGTCGGTGTTCATCGCCACGCCGGTCCTGGCCGACCTCAAGGAGCGCGAGCCGACGATGAAGGCGCTCAACGCGCGCGTCACGGCTCGTCGCGCCTCGCGGGGCGACACGACGGGCTCGACCCAGCCGACCTCCCCGACCCCGAGTGCTGACCCGGACGCGACCGATGTCCCGGTTGCGGCGCAGGCAGCGCCGACGACGCCGGCATCGGGAGCCGCTTCCACGCAGCGGGGTCCGCGCAACCAGCCCAAACGACGTCCAAGCTCCAAGCGGCGGTCCGGCGGCAAGAGGTAGCGCGTGAGTCTGCCCGACGTCGAGACGCTGCTGCGAAGCAAGGTCCGCGACGTCCCCGACTACCCCAAGCCCGGGGTGATGTTCCGCGACATCACCCCGGTGCTGGCTGACCCAACCGCCTTCTCGACCGTCGTGGACGCCATCGTGGCCCTGTACGGGCGCGGCACCATCGACCAGGTCGTGGGCGTGGAGGCGCGCGGGTTCATCCTCGCTGCCCCGGTCGCGTACCACTTCTGCGCCGGCTTTGTCCCGGTGCGCAAGATCGGAAAGCTGCCGCACACGACCTTCGAGCAGTCCTACGAGCTCGAGTACGGCAACGCCGTTCTGGAGATTCACCAGGACGCGTTGCGGCCCGGACAGCGCGTCCTGGTCGTCGACGACGTGCTGGCGACCGGGGGCACTGCAGCGGCGACGGTCGAGTTGGTCCGACGCACCGGCGCCGACGTGGTCGGAGCCGCCTTCATGATCGAGCTGGAGTTCCTGCACGGACGCGAGCGCCTCCCCGGGGTCTCGGTCGACGCGCTGCTGCACTACTGACGGTCCGCCGGCCCACCACCACTGCGCCCCTACACTGGGTGGCAACGACGAACATCGCAGGGGTGACGTGTGACCGACCCGGTCAGCCCGCCGACGGTCCGAGGCGACCGCGAGCCGCCGCTTGCCCCCGACGACCACAGCACGGGTCGGGTCCGCACCGCTCTCGCTCGGCTGGGACCCGGCCGCACTGCCGTGCCCGTCCTGGAGCCGTTGGTCCGCACGGTGCGCAGCAACCACCCGCGAGCAGACGTCAAGATCCTCGAGCGTGCCTATGTCGTGGCCGAGGAGAAGCACCGAGGGCAGCTTCGGCGCAGCGGTGACCCGTACATCACCCACCCGTTGGCCGTCGCGCAGATTCTGGCCGACCTCGGGATGACCACCACCACCTTGGTGGCGGCACTCCTGCACGACACGGTGGAGGACACCGAGTACACCCTGAACCAGGTGCGTGAGGAGTTCGGCAACGAGGTCGCTCTGCTCGTCGACGGCGTCACCAAGCTGGACAAGGTGCAGTACGGGCAGGCCGCTGAGGCGGAGACCGTCCGCAAGATGGTTGTCGCGATGGCTCGCGACATCCGGGTGCTGGTCATCAAGTTGTGTGACCGTCTGCATAACATGCGGACCCTGCACTTCCTGTCCGAGGAGAAGCAGGCGCAGAAGGCGCGCGAAACCTTGGAGATCTACGCACCCCTCGCGCACCGCCTGGGCATGAACGCGATCAAGTGGGAGCTCGAAGACCTGTCCTTCGCCACTTTGTACCCGAAGATGTACGACGAGATCGTTCGACTCGTCGAGGTGCGTGCGCCAAGCCGTGAGCAGTACCTGCACACGGTCATCGACGAGGTCACCGCCGACCTTCGTGCTGCGAAGGTGTCCGCAGACGTGACCGGTCGCCCCAAGCACTACTAC
>JBAPUB010000056.1:0-3024 GCA_049282455.1 Actinomycetes bacterium | reverse complement strand
CAGCTGGTGCGGGCCGCCGACTCGGCCGGCGAGCTCATGTGGCGCATGCCGCTGGTCGACGAGTACCTCGAGGCGCTGAGCTCGCCGATCGCCGACCTCTCACACATCGCACGAGACAGGAAGGTGTCCGGTGGATCGGTGACAGCCGCGCTGTTCCTGCGCGAGTTCACGCACGGTGTGCCCTGGGCCCACCTCGACATCGCCGGTCCGGCTCGCGCCGACTCCGACGTCGACGAGATCAGCCGCGGAGGTACGGGCTACGGTGTCCGCCTGCTGCTGGAGTGGTTGTGCAGGCCCGCGTACCGAAGGGACTCGTGATGTACGGACTATCGGTGCGCTGGTCTCTGCGAGACGCTGACCCGTCGGTTATGCAGCAGCTTCGTGACTACGTGCGCGACCAGTCGCTGGAGCGGTTCACCGGAATGCCCGGGCTCGCGTTCAAGACCTGGCGTGCGGTACCTGGCCAGTGGTTCGAGGGCACCTACGTCTGGCAGACCGCAGCCGCACGCGACGGGTTCCTGGCCACCTTCAGGGCCGGCGCGGCAACGGCTCCGGGCTCGGTGATGGTCGGCGCACCGCCGGAGCTGTACGAGAGCTTCGAGGTGGTGGCTGTGGCCGAAGGTGCCGCAGGGTTCCATCCGGGGCCAGGGCCGGGCCAGGGCTGACGCACCGGCGATCGGACGGCGGTCAGGACCTCTTCTGAGCCGCGAGCAGGCCGTTGCCGACGGGTAGCAGCACGGGCAGCCAGCGCTCGTCGTCGCGCAGGTCGCAGACCAGTCCGCGCATGGCCACCGTGTCGGGGTCGCGCTGGGCGGGGTCGGCGACCTTGTCGTTCCACAAGGCGTCGTCGAAGGCGACGACGCCGCCGGACCGAAGCAGCCGATGGGCCTCCTCCAGCCCCGTGGCGTAGTCGTCCTTGGCGCCGTCGAAGAACACCAGGTCGTAGCCGCCGTCGGCCAGCCGGGTGAGCACCTCCAGGGCGCGACCAGTGATCAGTCGCGTGCGCTGGGCAGGAAGACCCGCGGCCACGAAGGTCTCACGCGCCAGCCGGGCGTGCTCGGTCTCGCTGTCGACGGTGGTGAGGATGCCGTCGCCTCGCATCCCCCGCAGCAGCCACAGCCCCGAGACGCCGGTCCCGGTCCCCACCTCGACCACCGCCTTGGCGTCGACCAGCGCCGCGAGCAGGCGTAGGGCGGCCCCAGTTCCCGGATCGACGGGGGTACACCCGATCTCGTCGGCGCGCTGCCTGGCCGCGCGCAGGACGTCGTCCTCGGGCAGGTACGCCTGCGTGTACGCCCAGCTCGCGTCGGTGGGAATGGTCGCCTCCTCCACAGGTGTTCCACAGCTGTCACACAGCCGCTGGTCGGTTGCCGGTCGAATCCTAGTCACGGCGGGCCGCGGAACCCCCCGGGCCGCTCGATCGTCTGACCTGTGGGTCAGCACGGCTCGCGTCAGCGCTGGATCAGGAGGAGCCATGACCGTCACGGCAGGGTTCGCTGCGGGCGAGGGCGCTTGGCAGCCCCCGTCCTGGCACGACGTCGTGGCCGAGCACTCGCCGCGGGTCTACCGGCTCGCGTACCGGCTGACCGGGAACCGCCACGACGCCGAGGACCTCACCCAGGAGGTGTTCGTCCGGGTGTTCCGGTCGTTGGCTCAGTACACCCCGGGCAACTTCGAGGGCTGGCTGCACCGGATCACCACCAACTTGTTCCTCGACGGTGCGCGTCGACGCCAGCGGATCCGGTTCACCCCCCTGCCCGAGGACGGCGACGACCGGCTGCCCGGCCGCGAGCCGTCGGCGGCTGACGCCTACGACCTGAACCGTCTGGACGACGAAGTGCAGGACGCACTCGCCGCGCTGCCCCCGGACTTTCGGGCGGCAGTCGTGCTGTGCGACATCGAGGGGCTGTCCTACGAGGAGATCGCGGCCACGCTGGACGTCAAGCTCGGTACCGTCCGCAGCCGGATCCACCGGGGACGCGCACTGCTGCGCGAGAGCCTGGCGCACCGCCGTCCGATGGTCCCTACGACTGCTGTAGGCGCCGGAGGGCTGGGATGAGTCTGAGTCTGCGTGCCTCACTGGCCGGTTCTGACGAGCATCTGGGTGACCGGGCCAGTGCGCTGGTCGACGAAGCGTTGTCCCCCCGCGAGCACGAGCGCCTGCTGTCGCACGTCGCGCGCTGTCCGGCCTGTCATGCCGTGGTCGACGGCGAGCGTGCAGCCAAGGTCCTGGTCTCGCGGCTGGCACACCCTGAGATGGGTGTGGCCCTGACCGCGGCCCTCCTGACGCTTCCGGGAATGGCGGGGTCCGGCCCTGCGACCGACGTGCCGAGCCTGCCGCCCGGCGGTCTTCCGGTAGCGGTCCCGGCCGCGCGCCCGCCGCGGTCGACCGCCCGAGGCCTCGTCGGATGGTCCGGCGCGGGAGCCACAGCTGCGGCCGTCCTTCTCGTCGGGGCCACGGCGGCGCCGGCCACGGCGGTGCTCCCGGTGGCGGTTTCGACCCGGGCGGTGGCGTCGGTCTCGACGACGGTGTCGTCGACGGTGCCGTCGACGGTGCCGACGACGGTGCCGACGACGGTCCAGACGACGGTCAGCACCCAGGTCACCGGCCTGCCCACCGTGTTCCAGAACGCGGTCCGGCCTGCGCCGACGCCGCCGTCGATCCGCCCGTTGGCCGAGGTCGAGGTGCCCGGCATCACCCGCTGACGGTCCTGGCCCCGCCGGGCCCGCACGGCTGTCGTGGCTGCGGCTCGCTACCGTTGGGGAGCGCCCGGAGTTCGGGCGTCCGGTACAGACGACCAGCAGTCGCGCTGCCTCGGGGTTTCGAAGGCGCCCTCGAGCACGCCTCGACGCACCTCGACCGCACCTCGCCGATGACAGCGAACCGAGAGGAGCCTCGATGCCCACCGATGAGCGTGCCGGCGCCGACCTCCCCGACACGCGACCGGACAGCCAACCCGTCGGCGTCGACGGTTGGGTGCCTCCGGGAGCTTCGAGCCCGCCGGACGGCGCTGCCTCGACCCC
>JBAPUB010000055.1:0-1881 GCA_049282455.1 Actinomycetes bacterium | reverse complement strand
CAAGCTTCGCCGGACGCCACCTTTGCGGCGTGGCCGGCGATCCAATGCAGTGCGGCGTCCTCTGACGGTTCGGGGACCGTGTTGCGCGCGCGGATCGTCGGGTCGGTCCAGATGTCCGCAAGCGCCGCCGCGTCGGTCGCGGCAAAAGGTCGGATGCACACCACTCCGTCGGACAGCACCGGGAGGTCCGGGCCACGAGTTGCCACGAACCGCAGGGTACTGGTGGGGGACGAGAGCGGCTGGGCACGCTTCGCCTCTCGAGGGGCGAGCCCTTGGGTCCCCGGGTAGCATCGCGCCGCAACCCCCTTTGGCGCCTACCGATCAACCGTGGAGAACAGCCTTGAGCACGGTCACGCAGCCTTCTGCCCACAGCCACGCCCGAGTCAAGACGTCCGTCCCGGTCGCCTTCGGCGTGTTCGTCGTCTATTGCATCCTGTTCATCGGTCTCATGAAGGCCTCTGGTGTCGACTACGCACACATATTCGACACCGCCAGCAGCACGACTCGTGGCGCGGTCATCCCGCTCGTTGCCGGGTCCTTGTGGCTGGTGCTGTTCCTGCTGTTCGCCCGCTGGGACCACGTGTTCACCGACCCCCGTCGCCTTCCCATGGGCTTCTGGTTGTGGCTGGCCCCGGTGTTCATGCTCGTCGCGGCGCTGATTCGGTTCGGCGGGGTGGCTTGGGGGTCGTTCACGGGTGCCCACATCATGGCGATCGTGTTCGCGGGCGTCCTGGTGGGTTTCGCTGAGGAGACACTGTTCCGCGGCATCATCCTGCGCGCACTGCGCAACGGAACCCGGGCTGAGGGCGCGGTGGTGCTGTGGAGCAGCCTGTGGTTCGGCTTCTTCCACCTCACGAACCTCATCACCGGTTCGCCCGTGGCAAGTGTTCTCAACCAGTGCGTCCTCGCCTCGGTCAGCGGTCTGGCGCTCTACCTCGCCCGACGTGCCAGGGGACTCCTGGTCTTCGGCATGGTTCTGCACGGCTTGTGGGACATGTCTGCCTTCGCCGTCGGTACGCACGCCATCGACGGCTCGGCGATGCCGGTGATCGCGTGGGGCCTGTCGATGATCGCCAACCTCGCAGCCATCGTCGCGCTGATCATCATCTGGCGGCGCAGGGAATCGGTCGGCGCAGCCGCGTGAGCGTCAAGACCGGAGAGGGGAAACGATGACGGTTGATCTCCCCTCTGAGGATGTCACCTCAGAGACCAGCGGAGTGTGGGGCAACCACGTCCCCGATCCTGAAGCGCCAGAAGGGTTCACGGTTCGCACCACCTTCCCCGCCAACCCTGACGGGGTCGAGGTGATGCTCGAACGGTGGGAGGCGGGTACGGAAGAACCGCCTCACTTCCACCCGGGCGATGACATGACCGTCGTCGTCGAAGGGAGGATGTCGGTCCAGTTCTACCGCAAGGGGACTGGCTCGTTGGTCCCGGATGGGGAGAGAGTCTTCTTCGGTAAGGGCGACGTGGCATACATCCGGGCACGCCGAATCCATGACGCCCACTACGTCGAGACATGCCAGCTCGTCTACGTCCACGATGGAGCCTTCGAGTTCCAACTCGCCGACGCTACGGCTTAAGCCGTCCGCGACGGCTGGAACGGCACTGACCCCCGAAGCTAGCCGATGCCGGCGAGGCACCCAGTCTGTGCGTACGGTGAAGCGGTGAAGGTGAGTCGACGCGGGTTACTCCTTGGTGCGGGGGCTGCCGGTCTGTTGGCCGTCGGAGGTGCCTTCGAGCTGGTGGAGCACGACGTACTCCCCGGCCGCTTACGACTCAATGCGATGCTCGGCCAGGACGGCCCGCCGCCACCGGTTCCGTCGGTGAAGCCCGGCTCGCTCGTCAGCGGATCGTTCAGATCCAAGGCGCGAGCGGGCG
>JBAPUB010000054.1:0-13729 GCA_049282455.1 Actinomycetes bacterium | reverse complement strand
CGTCTGGCGAGATGATGATTGAAGCTCCGAACCAGGCGACCAGCGGTCATGGGCAGCCGAAGCCCTTCGAATCTGCCTCCTGCGTGGTCGCTCCGACCTGATTGTGGGTTGCTAGCGATTCAGTCCGCAATAAGTCCGCAATAAGTCCGCAAGATAGGCAGAACTAGGCAATGCTGCACGTAACTAGACGGTGCTAGAAGCAAGTCCCCACACGGGGAAACGGGGTCTTGGCGCAGGTCACGGAACTGCCGCCGACGACTTCCTAAACCGTGTGTCGCAGGTTCGATTCCTGCCGAGGGCACCTTTTGCCGAGGGCACATGGGCGCGTGAAGGTCACCAGGGACCGTAGACGTGAGTGTTCGCTTCCCGTAGGGCACTGACATAGCCTGCCCGCCCGCGTGCTGCGTCATCGTTGTCTGACGGCACAGCCAGGAGGCCACGCAGCTGGTCCAGCCTCGTGAAGTCCTTTCGCGCCATCCAAGCAGAAAGGCCGTCGATGAGGACCGTTGCGTACCCGGGGCCGTGCCGCAGCAGTGCCGACGCCGTCGTGACCACGTCAGCGCCTGCCAGGAGATAGCGGGCGACGTCCTCGGGGCCATCGACGCCTGTGGAGGCCGCGAGGGATGCTCTGACCCGACGGTGCAGGAGCGCGATCCACGTGCGCGGCAGCCGAGCCTCCGACGGGTGGGAGAGCCCGACCTTCGGCACGACGGTGAGTGACTCCGGGTCTATGTCGGGCTGCAGGAACCGGTTGAAGAGGACCAGCCCGTCGGCCCCGGCTTCGTCCAGCCGTACGGCCATCTCTGCGATCGAGCTGAGGTACGGGCTGAGCTTGACGGCCACGGGGATGCTCACCGAGCCCTTCACCGCGGTGAGGACGTCGACGAGCCGCTGCTCAACTTCGCGTCCAGACACGTCCGCCCTGCCGGGCAGGTCGTAGACGTTGAGCTCGATGGCCGCGGCGCCCGCGTCCTGCATCGCAGCGGCATAGCGGCCCCAGCCGCCGGGTGTGACCCCGTTGAGACTGGCGATCACCGGCACGTCGACAGCAGCGGAGGCTCGCTCGAGCAGGCGCAAGTAGCGACGTGGCCACAGCTCGCTGCCCACCTGGGCGGGAAGGTACGTCAGCGATTCGGCGAAGCTCTCCGTTCCTGCCTCGACCAGGCGCGCGTCCTGCTCCGCCTCCTCGAGCAGCTGCTCCTCGAAGAGCGAGTGGAGCACTACCGCCCCGACGCCCGCGTCGGCGAGGCGACGAACGCCGTCGTCCGACGTCGACAGCGGCGAGGCTGACGCCACGATCGGGTTGCGTAGCCGCAGTCCCAGGTACCTGGTCGCGAGCTCCATCAACGCTCCCTTCGGGGATCCCCCGGGAAGTTCCCGGCGCTGCGTATGGCCATCTCCTCGTACGTCCGCCAGCGCAGGTCGACGGCCTGCTGGGCGACAGCGAGCAGACGTTCTGCCTCTGCCGGGTCACTGTTGGCCAGCGAACGGAAACGCAGCTCACCTTGGCGGTACTCACCCAGCGACATCCGCGGCCTGGGCGAGTCGAGCAGGAACGGGTTGCCGCCCTCAGCCCGGACCACCGGGTCGTAGCGCATGAGCGGCCAGTGGCCACTCGCCACCGCGCGGTACTGCTGGGTGAGCCCGTCACGCATGTCGAAGCCGTGTGCGATGCAGTGGCTGTAGGCGATGATCAGCGACGGCCCGTCGTACGCCTCCGCCTCTCGGAACGCACGCAAGGTCTGCTGCGCATCCGCGCCCATCGCGACCCGCGCGACGTAGACGTTGGCGAGCGCGATCGCCTGGAGCGCGAGATCCTTGGTCGGCGTCGTCTTACCGGCGGATGCGAACTTCGCGATCGCCCCGAGCGGCGTGGCCTTCGACATCTGCCCGCCGGTGTTGGAGTAGACCTCGGTGTCGAGTACGAGCAAATTGACGTTGCGCCCGCTAGCCAACACGTGGTCCACGCCGCCGGAGCCGATGTCGTAGGCCCAGCCGTCTCCGCCGACGATCCAGACGCTCCGGCGGATGAGGTGGTCGCGCACGCTGCGCAGGTCGGCGGCGGCGGGGCCGTCCACTCCGTCGAGCCGGCGGCCCAGTTCGGCAACGCGTTCGCGCTGCTGGCGCAGCTCGGACTCGCGCAGCTGCGGTGCCCCCAGGATCTCGTCCACCAGCTCCGCACCCAACAAATCACGCAGCTCCATGAGTCGGCGCCGCGCCAGCTCGGTCAACCCGTCGACGGACAGCCGCAGCCCGAGACCGAACTCAGCGTTGTCCTCGAATAGCGAGTTCGACCAGGCGGGGCCGCGTCCGTCGGGGCCGGTCGTCCACGGCGTGGTCGGGAGGTTGCCGCCGTAGATCGACGAGCACCCGGTTGCGTTGGCGACCGTGAGCCGATCACCGAACAGCTGCGAGAGCAGCTTCAGGTACGGGGTCTCACCGCAGCCTGCGCAGGCGCCTGAGAACTCGAACAGCGGCTCCAGGAACTGAGTGCCGCGCACCGTGCCGAAGTCGACTCGCGATCGGTCAACTACCGGCAGCTGCTCGAAGAAGGCGATGCTCTCACGCTCGGCGACCACCCGCGGTTCTCGCTGGTCGAGGTTGATCGCCCGGTGCGTCGGGTCGCCGGACGCCGAAACGGGGCAGGCCTCGACGCACAGTCCACAGCCGGTGCAGTCCTCGACGTACACCTGCAGCGTGTAGCGCGTCTCGGGAAGGCCCGGACTGATGAGCGGCGCCGAGAGGAACGCTTCCGGTGCCCCGTCCAGCTGGCCCGGTTCGTAGTAGCGCGAGCGGATCACGCTGTGCGGGCAGACGAAACTGCAGTTGCCGCACTGGATGCACAGATCGGGATCCCAGGCAGCAACGAGATCGGAGATGTTGCGCTTCTCGTACTTGCTCGTGCCACTGGGATACGTGCCGTCGAACGGCAGGGCGCTGACCGGAAGGTCGTCCCCGAGGCCGGCGGTCATGGCCGCCGTCACCGTGCGCACGAACTCGGGGGCGCCCTCGGGGACGACCGGCGCCGGCTCACGCGTCGTCGTGACCTGTTGGGGCAGCTCGACCCGGTGGAGCTCGGCGAGCGCAGCGTCGACTGCGCGCAGGTTGCGCTCGACGACGTCCACGCCACGCCTGCCGTACGTCTTGCCGATCGACGCCTTGATCGCGTCGACTGCGCGGGTTGGCTCGAGCACGCCGGAGATCGCGAAGAAGCACGTCTGGAGCACCGTGTTCGTCCGACCGGCTAGCCCAACCTCCCGTGCTATCCGAGCAGCATCGATCACATGGAGCTCGATCCGCTTGGCGAGAAGCCGCGCCTGCACGGGACGCGAAAGTGCGTCCCAGACCTGGTCCGCCGGTAGCGAGCAGTTCAGCAGCAACGTGGCCCCGACCGCCGCCCGGTCGAGAACCTCGGCACGTTCGAGCAGCTTGAACTGGTGGCATCCCACGAAGCTTGCCTGGGAGACCAGGTAGGGGGCGCTGATCGGCTCCGGGCCGAATCGAAGGTGCGAGACGGTCTGCGAGCCGGACTTCTTCGAGTCGTAGACGAAGTAGCCTTGTGCATGCATGCCCACCTCGGAGCCGAGGATCTTGATGGTGTTCTTGTTGGCGCCGACCGTCCCGTCAGACCCCAGGCCGAAGAAGACTGCGCGGACGGTCTGCGGAGGCTCGATGTCGAGCGAGGCGACATAGGGAAGGCTTGTGCCAGACACGTCGTCGTTGATCCCGATGGTGAATCGTCGTTTTGACTCATCCCGGGCCAGCTCCTCGAGCACGCCGGCGACCATCCCGGGGGTGAACTCCTTCGAGGACAGTCCGTATCTGCCGCCGAACACTCGCGGCATCACCTCGCGCACGCCATCGGCGTGGGCCTCGCACAGCGCTGCGAGCACGTCAAGGAACAGTGGCTCGCCCAACGAGCCGGGTTCCTTGGTCCGGTCGAGGACCGCGACGCGCTCGACTGTCGGCGGAAGCGCATCGAGCAGAGCCTGCGCGGGGAAGGGCCGGTAGAGCCTGACCTGCACGACACCAACACGCTCGCCCCGCTTCTGAAGGTACGTGACCGTCTCCCGCGCGGTCTCCCCTCCAGAGCCCATCATCACGACCACCCGCTCCGCATCGGGGTGACCTGCGTAGTCGACCAGCCGGTAGCGGCGACCCGTCCGCTCACCGATCGCGTCCATCGCCTCCTGCACCGCTGCCGGTACGCGGGCATAGAACGGATTGACCGTCTCACGCGCCTGGAAGTAGACGTCCGGGTTCTGTGCCGTACCCCTGATGAACGGGTGTTCCGGAGACAGCGCACGGCTGCGATGCTCACGGACGCGCTCCTCGGGCACCAGCGCACGAAGGTCGTCGTCGGAGAGCAGCTCGACCGTGTTGAGCTCGTGCGAGGTACGGAATCCGTCGAAGAAGTGAACGAACGGCACGCGCGTCGTCAGTGTGGCCGCCTGGGCGACCAACGCCAGGTCGTGGGCCTCCTGGACGGAGGCGGACGCCAGGAGCGCGAAACCCGTCTGCCGCACAGCCATCACGTCCGACTGGTCGCCGAATATGGACAGGCCCTGCGTTGCCAACGACCGGGCCGCGACATGCACCACCGCCGACGTCAGCTCGCCCGCAATCTTGTACATGTTCGGGATCATGAGCAGCAGGCCCTGAGAAGCCGTGAACGTCGTCGCCAGTGACCCGCCCTGCAACGCCCCGTGCAGCGCCCCCGCCGCTCCGCCCTCGCTCTGCATCTCCACCACGGTGGGCACGGTGCCCCACACGTTGGGCCGTCGCTGGCTCGACCACTCGTCGGCCAGCTCGGCCATCGCGGACGACGGCGTGATCGGGTAGATGCAGCAAACTTCGTTGAGCCGGTAGGCGACCGAAGCGGCCGCCTCGTTGCCGTCGATCGTCGCGCGTATCAACTGGGTTCCGGGAACATGTCGATCGCGTGCACCGGACACTGCTCGTAGCACGCGCCGCAGCCGGTGCAACGGTCGTAGTCGAACCGGTAGCGGTGCCCCACACCCAGCTTGATCACGGCATCTTCCGGGCAAGCGCCCAGGCAGCCATCGCACTCGCAGCAGTTGCCACAGGACAGGCACCGCCGTGCCTCATAGGTCGTCTCGACCTCGGACAGCCCCCCAACGACCTCACCGAACCCCTCGACCCGCTCCTCCGGGGCGAGCTCGGGCTGTAGTCGGCGGGCCGCGTCGCCGAAGAACCATGGGTTCAGCAGTTCGAAGGTCGCTGTTCGGTTCTTCGAGCCGGTGGCGGCCGATCTGCTGCTCAGCCAAGCATCGATGTGGTGGGCCGCCTTCTTGCCATGGCCCACGCCGACCGTCACGGTACGTTGGCAAGGCACCATGTCACCGCCCGCGAACACCCCGGGATGCCCGGTCATCAAAGACGCCGACACCTGTACCGTACCGTCCCGTCCGAACTCCACTCCCTGCACAGAGCGGAGGAAGGCGGTGTCGGTCTCCTGCCCGAGCGCCAGGATCAGCGTGTCCGCGGCGAGCGTCTCGAACTGTCCGGTCGGACGCGGAAAGCCGGAATCGTCGAGCTCCATCAGCTCCACCTGTAGTTCTGGTCCGTCGAATGCAGTGACCGTACGCAGCCAGTTGATGCGGACGCCCTCGCGCTCGGCGTCCTCCGCCTCTTCGGCATGGGCAGGCATCTGTTCGCGCGTACGGCGGTAGACGACGAGCGCCTCGTCCGCACCGAGCCGCCGCGCCACACGAGCTGCGTCCATCGCCGTGTTGCCACCGCCATACACCGCCACGCGGCGCCCGATCAGCGGCTTCTCCCCTGAGGCGACGCCGCGCAGGAACGCAACGGCGTCCACGATCCGGACGGCGTCGCGGGCAGGGATGTCGACGCGTTTGGAAAGGTGTGCGCCGACGGCGACGAACACCGCGTCGAAGCCACCCTCTTCCCGCTCGGCCGTCAGGTCCTCGACGCGGTGGTCGGAAGTGAGACGTACGCCCAGTGCGGCGATGCGGTCCAGCTCGCCGGCGAGGACATCGCGGGGCAACCGATACGCTGGGATGCCGTAGCGCATCATTCCGCCAGGCTCGGCACCGGCGTCCCGGACTTCGACCTCGTGGCCGAGCCGGGCCAGGTGGTAGGCAGCCGACAACCCGCTCGGCCCCGAGCCGATGACGAGGACCCGCTTGCCGCTGCGTGATGACGGAGGTTCGAAGGTCCAGCCACGTTCCAGCGCGAGGTCACCGAGGAACCGCTCGACGGAGTGGATCGAGACCGCGGTGTCGAGTTCGGTGCGGTTGCACACGCTCTCACACGGGTGGTAGCAGACCCGCCCGTGGATCGCCGCCAACGGATTGTCGGCCACCAGCTGCCGCCATGCCTGTTCGTGGCGGCCCTCCATGGCGTGGGCCAGCCACGCTTGGATGTTCTCCCCAGCCGGGCAACCGGCATTGCACGGCGGCAACAGGTCGACGTAGACGGGTCGCTGCTCACGGACCGGACCCGCGCGCGCGCGTCCGTGCAGCAGGTCCGGCAGAGCCGTGACGTCCTTCGGCCGGTCGGTCATGCTGAGTCCCGCGGGTGCGACCGCAGAGCACCTGCCAGCAATGTGGCGACCATGCTTTCGACCCTACTCGCCTGTCGCCGGTCGAACGTCGCTCGGCGAGCACGAGGGTGTCGACTGCGCAGGTGTCGTGCTCTCCGAGCTACTTGACCGATGCTGCATAGATGCTGGCGATCGAGGCGTCCAGGCTGGCGTCGAACTCAGCGGCGGTCTGTTGGGCGGTGAGGCTCTCGGTCAAGGCTCGGGAGAAGCTGGCGATGACACCACGGTTGTGGGCGAGGCGAGCGACCGCCTCGGCACGGGTGTAGCCCCCGGAGAGTGCGGCAACCCGCAGCACGCGGGGGTGTTCCACCAGCTCGAGGTAGAAGTCTTCCTCCTCGGGAAGCGTGAGCTTGAGCATGATCTGTTGCCCGGCGTCGAGGCTCTCGACCGCGGCGAGAATGGCGGACTTGAGCAGCGCTTCGGTCGCTGCCTTCTGGGGACTGTGGATATCGATCTCGGGCTCGATGATCGGAACCAGACCGGCATCAAGGATCTGGTGCGCAATCTCGAACTGCTGGCCTACTACGGCATGGACGCCGGACGCATCAGGGAGCTTGATGACCGATCGCATCTTGGTACCGAACACGCCGTGGGCCTTGGCACGGGAGAGGCGGGCCTCGAGACCGGGGATCGGTCTCATGACCTGCGCGCCGTCGACCTCGTCGGCGAGGCCATTGTCGACCTTGAGGAAGGGAACGATCTTCTTCTCGTCCCAAAGGTACTCCGCGCAGCCCTTCCCCTCGACCTGGCGCTCCATCGTCATCTCGAAGAGGATCACCGCGAGGATCCGGTCGCCGGTGAAGACCGGGCTCGTCATGATGCGGGCGCGCATCTGGTGGACGAGGTCGAACATCTCGGCCTCGCTGGAGTAGGCCGTCTCGTCCAGCCCGTACAGCCTGAGTGCCTTCGGTGTGCTACCACCACTTTGGTCGAGAGCTGCGATGAACCCCGACCCGGTCTTGATCTTCTGAAGCTGCTCGGGCTGCATGGGGATCCTTTCCACCTTCGCCGTGTCCTGACCGACATTCTGACCAGGTTCGCTCACGTTCCGAACACTGGCGGGCGTGTCAGCTGGTCTCGATGGTCACGCTGTCGATCTCACCAGCGAAGTAGTCGCACGTGATCGTGGTGTTGTCGCAGTTCAGCTTACCGTCGATGTACAGCACCACCTCGGTAGCAGCACGCGCGCATCGGATCACGGTCCACTGACCGTCGTTGGTCGTGAACGGGGACTTGAACGACGCCTTTCCACCTTTGCCGGTGGTGCAGGTCGGACGGCACGTCCTCTCGCTGGGGACGTCCACGTCCACGTCCAAGAGAGACCCATCAGTCCGCTGGTCACCACGTCACGCCGGACGCGGTGACCAGCGGGCCACGGCTACCTAGTTCCTGATCACAACGCAAGCCTCGCCCAGCACGGACATGGCGTGCGCGGTTGCCACGTTCGCCCTGCTCAGCCCCTGGTACGCATGGTCTGGAGCCGTCACGGAATCGACGGTCGAGCCGTCAGCAACGGTGCAACGCCAGATGACGTTCCGCGTCACCGCTGCGTTTGCCGGTGCAGCCATCAAGGTGACCGCGGCAAGGGCGAGAAGTGCCAGCATGATCCGCTTCAAGGAGTGCTCCTCACGTAGGGCAGAGCCTTGGCCCCGAGCCTCTGCTTGGGTCATGGTAGACGCCGAGGTCCCGCCTGTTGAGCCCTTTGCCAGGATCCTCCGGTCAGTCCTGTACAGACTTCACACTGGGTGACGTGGACACGATGTTCTCTCTCATGTCCACGAGTGACGCTTCACCCGTGGACCACTCGCGCAGCATCTCGAGGTCGTTCACGCGCGGCCCGGGTAGAACCGGAAGGCGTACTTCGTTGGGTCGTGCTGCCCTGCAGAGACCTCGGGGTGCTGACCGCCTGCGACCAGGATCGATCCGTCAAGCAGCCGCACCGCCCCGACATTCGTCAACGCCTCAGGCATCGTCGTCCACCGCAACCAGTCACCGTTTCGGATGCTCCAGCGGAAACCGGTTGCGGTCGATGCACGGCGTCTAGGACCCTGGCCACCCAGTACCAGCGGCAGGCCCTTGAGCGACACGACCGCGATGCCAGCTCGCGGCGACGGCAGGGGTGCTACCGGCCGCCAGGTGTTGCGAACAGGGGTGTACTCGCTGACAAGTCGGCTCGGCACAACCAACGTGGCCCGGTCGACGCTGCCCCTGGAGATGCTGAGCACGTGCCCACCCGGGAGGGTGAACAAGACCGGGTGCATGGCCGCACGGACGCGACCCGCTGGTCGCCACTCGTGTCGTCTTACTGCATAGCGTTCGGCGTTGCGCTTGCCGGTGGCCCGGTCGACCCGCCCACCGAGGGCCAGCACGTCGCCGTTCTGCAGTCGAGCAGATGACCCCGCGAAGCGAGGGACCGCCATCGGGTCGGTCCGCCTCCACCTCTCGGCCCTCGGCAGGTAGACCTCAGCTGAGGTGAGCCTGGACCGGCGGTTGTGGCCGCCCGCCACCAGGACCCGCCCGCGCGGAAGCGTCTCGGTGATGCCGTCGGCACGGCGGCTCCTCATCGGTGTCCCCCACGACCATGAGTTCGCGGCTGGGTCGTACAGCTCAACCGTTCGCCGCACCTGCTGGAAACCCGAGACGTACCCATAGCCGCCGGCCACCAGCACGCGGCCGTCGCGAAGGACCGCGACCTGGGCCTGGCACCTCTGACGGTGCATCGGGGCGGCCTTCGACCAGCTGTTGGTGCCGGGGGTGTAGATGTCTGCAGACTGCTTGCACTCTGGACCGTCCGAACCGGTCTCGCCGCCCGCGACCAGGACCCGCCCGTCGTGGAGCCGAACCATGATCTGGTTCGCTCTGGCCTGGGGCATCGGTCCGGCACGGACCCAGCTTCCGTTCGTCGGCATCGGCTGCTGCTCCACCGCAGCGGCCTCAACCACCCCCCGCGGAACCTGCACCGCCCCGGCCAACGACGTAAGACCGAGCACGAGGCACGTCAACCGCCGTCCCGTGACCATGGGAGCCTCCTCAGCCAAGAGCGACATCTCCACTCCCAGGGTTCAATCGGATCCGGCAGGCCGCCAGGGTCGTCTGACCTCCCCTGGCGAGCGGACCTCAGCCCTAAGGCCAGGCCGCGCCTGCGTTAAGACGCCGCTAACGGCGAACGGCGAACGGAAGGTCGAGGGCATCTCGGCAGGCGAGGAGCGGCCGAATCACGCGTGCAACGGCCCGATATCGACAGTCGGAGCGTGAGGGGTACGGGTCCACTGCCAAGTGCCTCCGATCCGGTGGAATGAGTCCACAGCTCTCAATACGGGGGTGCCCCGGGCCCGACAACTCCATGGTCCGCACCAACTCGTGAGCACCCTGGAGGGTCCCCATGTACCAGCTACCTCGCCCGCTCGTCCTGGGTGCCGCTACGGCGCTCATGGCCGGTCCGGGCATCCTGATGATGCATTCAGCTTCTGCGAGCACTGGCGCAACCTGTGACGGGTTGGCCGCCACGATGGTGTCCAGCGCTTCGGACATCCACGGAACCCCTGGCGACGACGTCATCGTCGTTCGCGGCGATGCGGTCCACACGGTCTGGGCCGGCGCCGGCAACGACACGGTCTGCGGTTCGGCAGGCAACGACACCGTGCGCGGAGGAGCCGGGAGCGACACCGCCTTCGGCGAGGACGGCAGCGACGACCTCTTCGGAGGCACCGGTTCCGACATGCTCTCCGGTGGCGCAGGAGCCGACACGGAAAGCGGCGGCCTCGGGGCTGACGACGAGCTCGGTGGCCTGGGGGGCGACACCGTCCTCGGTGACGACGGAAACGACTCGCTGTCAGGCGGCGCAGGCTCCGACACGGTCGATGGCGGCAACGGGACCGACGTCGTCAACGGCAACGGTGGCGACGACGACCTGACCGGTGGCGACGACAGCGTCGCTGACGAGGTCTTCGGTGACGCCGGCGACGACACCATCACCACCTCAGGTGGCGACACCGTCGATGACGGAGCAGGGGACGACACGGTCGACGGAAGCTCCGCCTGCAACGCAGACGACGTCTGAGCGCGTTCGGCCCGTTGAGGAACTGCTCGTCTAGTTCCAGACAAGGGGGGAGGACCAGCCCGAAAGGGCCGGTCCTCCCCCCTTGTCACACATGGCGGCCCGCTAGCGCTTCGTGGTTCCCACGCTGACGTCGTCCACGCTGATGGCGTAGCTGCCGGGAGTGGTGTCGCCGACATCCACCGACCCCAAAGCGTCCGGCGAGTTGTCGACCCCCGTCAGAGTGCCCAGGCTTACTCCGTCCCACCAGGCGCTCAGAGTGCCCGAAACGGCGTCGGGGGTAGTGGTCACGCAAAGCTGAGCTGAGTGCCACGAACCGTCGGTCGGCACAATGACCTTCGTGACGGCAGAGTTGCTCCCCCAGTCACTGCGCATCCAGAGCTTGCCCTTGTAGTCGACGTACAGCCTGGCGATCGGGTTCCCCGTGTCGCTGTACACCCGCAGCAGGGACGACTGTCCGATGGACCGGGTGTCGTAAGCACTGACCGAGACCCACTCGAGCATGCACACCGTCGGGTAGGACCCTCCCAGGTCGCGGTGCATGAAGCCGTACGTCAGAGGCGTCAAGGACGATGTGAGTCCCACTGACGGTGCCGACGAGTGTCCGCTGCTCGAGTCGAGGGAAACGCCAGAGGACGAGGCCGGCTGTGTCCAGCCCGCCAACGAGTCGAAGCTGTCAGCGAACACGGCGCTCTTCACGACAGCGGTGACCCCTGAGGTCTTCGCACTGGACAGCGGCCCGTCGGTCGCGGCTACGTAGTACGTGTAGCCCTTGTCCGGAAGGATCCCGTTCGCCAGCGTGTCGGTGAAGGAGGTGACGCCCGAGTCGGTGGTCCCAACCAGAGTCCCCGTGCCCGACGCACCGCTGGACTTCCGGTAGACCCGGTACGACAGCGCGGACTGAGGTGTGTCCGAGTCGGTGCTGGCGTTCCACGAGACCGACACCTGGTTGGTGGACGGGCTGGACACCGCAAGTCCCGTCGGGACACTGGGCGAGGCGGAGTCCTTGGCGACCGTGACCGGGTCTGACGGGTCACTCCACGGACTGGACGACGTGCCGTCGTCGGCCCCGACGGTGTAGGTCACGGTTCCACCCGAGGCGAACGAGTCGGACAGCGACACCGTTCCGGTCGTGGGACCGACCACCGTGCCGACCGTGACGTCGTTCGTGCCGTTGTGACGCACGACCGTGTAGGTCAACGAGGTGTCGTCAACGTCGCCCGAGGCTGTCCAGCTCACGTCCGCTACACCCGGAACTGTCGACGTCGCGGCAACGCCGCTCGGGGCGTCCGGCGCAAGCTGGTCACCAGCCACTGTGACGGGACCGGCGATGTTTCCGGGAGGCGACAGGTACACCGGGTCGGCGGCCCGCACCTGGTACTCGTAGTCAGAACCGATCGATGCCGCGGCGTCGCTGAAAGTGACCGGACTCGACCCGCCCGTCGGGCCGCTCACGGATCCGATCAGGCTGAAGGACCCGCCGACCGGACGTCGGTAGACCCGGTAGGTGACCGTCGACGAGTCCGAGTCGCGCGACTGCGACCACGTCAGGTCGACGCGACCCTTGAACGTGCTGGTGGCTGTCGCGTCGGTGACGGCCGTGGGCGGGTCGGTGTCCCCACCGGAGAACTGAACGAGACCGGAGTGGGGCAGGAAGTTGATCTTGGTGAAGTCGCCACCGGCCATCACGTGTTGCGGAGACCAAGCCATGGCATAGACCCCGTAGGAGCTGTTCGCCGACGGGTTCCACCCGTCGGTCTCACCAGTTGCGGCATCGAACGCGGCGAGGTGGTTTCGGAACTCGTTGAGCGAAGTACCGGTCAAACGCACATTCTGGAAGTGCCCGCCGACGTAGACCACCGTGTCGGTGGCAACTGCGGCCTGGACGTCGCCGTCGAAACGCCGAGCCCACAGCTGGCTTCCGGAGCTGCTGTCGTACGCGCGCAGGAAGCCTCCCGGCCCTCGACCGTCGGCGAACAGCGTGCTCCCGTCGCGGGTCAGCATCACGTTGAGCGTCACGTAGTGGAGCGAGGGATTGGGGTCGAACGAAGGACTGGCTGCCCCAAGCGCCCCCCCGGATGCGGACTCGACGGCCGCTACGTCGCTGCGTGCCAACCCACCGATGGAGGTGAAAACCCCACCCACGTAGACCTGCCCGTCGGACGGCCGCACGACCAGCGAGTTGACGATCGCAGGCATCAGTGAGCCCTTGTCGATGGTGTCGCTTCCGGTCGGTGCGGGGCTCCACGGCAGCAGCGTCGCAGCCGTCGCGGCCGACGAGTAGGCGGTGACCGCCGCCGTGAGCGGCCTTGAGATCGTGTTGACGGTCTTGAACGTCCCCCCCAGGTACACCATGTCCTGCTGCGGGGAGAGGGCGAGGGCTTTGACCTGGGAGTTGACCTTCGGCTTCCACGTAGAGATCGGCTGGCCAGTTGCGGCGGTGATCGCCGCGATCCGACCGTGGGACTGGCTGCCCACGTGAGTGAAGATCCCGCCCGCGTAGAGCTACCCGTTGTTCGCCATGGCGAGAGCGAAGACCTCACCATCAGGCTGCGGCCTCCACGAAGTGATCGGAGCGCCGGTCGAGACGTCGACGGCCGCCAGGTAGTCGATGGCATACGCGTCGGTAGTCGTCGCGGTGCATGACACGTCGGTCGGTGGGCACAGGTGGTGGAAGATGCCCGCGACGTAGGCCACGGAGGCATCCGCGTTGTACGCGATCGCGTCAACCCGGCCGTCGGTCTGCCAGATCTGCTTGTCGGGCGTCGCCGACACCGGAGCTGCCCAGGCCGATGTCACTCCCCCGACGAACGAGAGACGCGCAGCCACCGTAGCGACGACCAGCACTGAGCTGAACGTCCTACGACCTCGTGCCATGTCCATACAAGCCCCCACCGACTGCACCCGCGAATCCACCAAACCCTACCCGCGAAGGGGGTCGCACTCTGCCAGTCGTCCCTCGACCCCACCAACGGCGCACCGTCGTCACGGAGCGCGTCGCAGCGATTCGGGTCCTGCGGGGGCGCGAACCTCGGCTGCCAGCGCTACCGAGTGGCGACACAGACGGAGCAGTCGTTCACTTTCCG
>JBAPUB010000053.1:0-2364 GCA_049282455.1 Actinomycetes bacterium | reverse complement strand
GCGCAGGAGGTTGCCGCACCCGACCACGAGCAGCTCAGGTGGCGTACGCCCCAGGATCTCGGTCAGACGCTCCGCCCCGGAGCGGTCGCCGCTCAACCCATGCCGTCCATGCGGAACCGGTACAGCTCTTTACCGGTCTTGCCGTCATACGCGTGCACGGTGCACACCAGGCACGTGTCGAAGGAGTGCGCCACCTGGGCGAGCTCGACGGGGTTCTCCGGGTTCTCGATCGGCGTTCCGAGGAACGACTTCTCCATCGGCCCGACCGCGTCATTGCCGTCGCGGGGCCCGATGTTCCACGCCGTCGGAGTGACCACCTGGTAGTTCTTGATCTTGCCCCCCTCGAGCACCACCCAGTCGCACAGCGCGCCACGGGCGGCCTCGGTTCCGCCGAACCCCCTGCCGTCGGGTGGCTCGGCCGGTTTGACGTAGAAGTCCTCGTGGAGGTCGAGCTCGTCCAGCCAGGCGCGTACCCGCTTGTAGTACTTCGGCGCCTCGTGCACGCGGGCGAGCACCCGGGTCATGACGCTGGGACCGATGGCGTCGATGACGTTCTTCATGAACGGGTCGCCGTCCTGCCAGTCGGCAGCGCCCGGTCGTGCCGCGAGCACCTGCCGGGCCAACGGGCCGACCTCCAGCGGCACGAAACCCAGGTTCGGGACGTCATAGCGGGGCGCCTTGGCCCAGGTGTACTTGCCCTGCTTGGCTCCCTCGGCGGGGTCGATCGGCTCGGTGACACCGTCGAAGGGGTGTCGGGAGCCGGTGCCGGCGTAGTAGGAGTGCGTGATGTCCTCGGTGACCCGAGCCTGGTCGAAGTCGAACCAGTCACCACCGGCGTAGATGCCCGACCGCGAGATCAACGAGTCGTTGCGGCCGTCGATCGTGGGTTGGGTGTACGTCTCCGGGTTGAGGAACGTACCTGCCGCCAGATAGCTGCCGTAGCCCTGCCCGTAGGAGTCGAGCCCGATCTGCTGGGCGTACCTGAGGAACACCGCGCAGTCGCTGTTGTGCTGCGACTCGTTCTCGTCCATCCAGGCTTGGACGTCGTCCCAAGTCTTGAGCTCCAGCCAGCGGTCGACCGAGCAGCCGAGCCACTGCTTCTCCAGCCACTCGTCCTTCCAGTGCTCGAGGATCGAGATCGAACGGGTGACGTCCGACAGCGTCGGAGCGCTCATCACGCCGCCGGGGATCATGAACGACGAGTGCGGCCACTGCCCACCGAAGATGGCGTAGATCTCAACGGGTAGCTGCGACAAGGTGACGCCGCTCTGGTAACCGACACCCACGTACGGGGCGAAGCGCCGGGTAGCCTCGGCGTACAGGTCGGCACGCGCGTACTGCGCAGCCGTGAGCTCGGGGCCCATGATTGCGTAGAACCACCTCGGAATGCTCTGCAGCGTCTCGCAGGCCTGTGCGATGTTGCGCACTCTGGTTGCGTTGGGGGGAACGGTGGTGCCCCATGCGGTGTCGATCGCGTAGCAGGCCTTGTAGAGATGGCTGCCGCCGCAGATGCCACAGATGCGCGGGGTCATGATCAGACCGGCCTGCGGGTCCTTGCCGCGCAGGATGATCTCGAACCCGCGGAACATCGCGGCTTCGGTCCAGGCGTCGGTGACGACTCCGTCCGTGACGGTGACTCGCACGTCGAGGTCGCCCTCGACCTGTCCGAGCGGACTTACGTTGAGGTCCATGACGGTCATGGCAGGTTCACTCTCTTCTCGCTCGGGATGGTCAGACGACGAACATGTCCTTCTTGGACCAGTCGGGCGCGACGGCCGAGGCGACCCCCGCAAGCGCCATGTAGCTGAGGGCGTCCATGCCTTGCGGCTCCTGCTTCGGGATGACGCCGGCGACCTTCTGGGTCTTGAAGACCGTGCCGACCTCGAGGTCGCCGTGCGGGTACCCAGGCTCGGTGCACCCCGTGCACGGCATGCCCGCACGGGTCTTCGACGACTGCCGGTTCCATAGGATCTTGTTGCACGGCGAGTGCGTCATCGGGCCACGGCAGCCGAACTCGTAGTACAGGCAGCCGCGTCGGGTGCCCTGACCGAACTCGGGTGGGTCCTGCTTGAACATGAAGTACTGGACGCGCGTGCACCCCGTCTGGGTGAACGTCGTGAAAAACGTGCTGGGCCGCTGCAGCTCGTCGAGCGCGATGTCACTCACTCGCCCGGCAGCCAGGGCGACCAGGATCTGGCTGATCCAGTCCGGGTGGGCCGGACACCCCGGGATGTTGACGACCGGCAGACCCAGCGTGCTCGTGAAGTCCGGCCCCAGGTACCCACCACGCTTCCCGCCGCGGTCGAACTGCAGGCCCCGGGACCCGCTCGGGTTCGGCGGCACCGCGGGCAGACCTCCATAGGT
>JBAPUB010000052.1:0-18453 GCA_049282455.1 Actinomycetes bacterium | reverse complement strand
GCCTTGGCCAAGGCCCTGGCGGTGAGCCCCACCTGCCAGGTGCGGGCGCGGTGGGCCAGCAGCACCGAGGCGATGCCGTCCTCGGAGATGTCCGTCGGCGGCTCCCAGGCCAGTCGGCGGACCGTGTCCGGTGCGAGGAGGTTCTCGGTCGGAAGGTTGTGCTCGTCGGCGATCGCCGCCACAGCGGTCCGCAGCGCGGCCAGCCGCGCTGCGGCGACCGGGTCCTTGTCTCCCCAGGATCGGGCTGGAGGAGGCCCGTCCGGTGTCGCCTGGGTCGCCGGCAGTGCGTCGTCGGGCAAGGCGGCGGCTCTGGCGATCGCGTCGAACCACGTGGCCACCTGGCGACGGTTGGACCGACCGCCGAAGACCGGCAGGGCGAGGAGCTCCTGCTGCGTGGCGGGCATGGTCTGCGCGGCTTCGATGATGGCTGCGTCGGGCAGGATGCGCCCGGGAGCGATGTCGCGTCGCTGCGCCACGGCGTCGCGGGCCAGCCAGAGCTCGCGAACGGCTGCGAGCTGTCGGGGCTTGCGCACGCGGTGGAGTCCGGAGGTGCGTCGCCACGGGTCGGTCCTAGGAGCAGGTGGAGGGGCGTCGACGATCGCCGCGAACTCCTGCGCTGCCCAGTCGGTCTTGCCCTGCTCGGCCAGCTGTTGGGCCAGGGCGTCTCGCAGCTCGATCAGCACTTCCACGTCGAGAGCCGCGTAGCGCAGCCAGTCGTCGGGCAGCGGCCGCGTGGACCAGTCGGCGGCCGAGTGACCCTTCTCCAGGGCGAATCCGAGCACCGACTGGGTCATCGCGGCCAGGCCGACGCGGGGGTGACCGAGAAGCCGTCCGGCGAGCTCGGTGTCGAACACCGAGCCAGGTCGTAGGCCGACGTCGGACAGACACGGGAGGTCCTGTGAGGCGGCGTGCAGCACCCACTCCACGTCGGCCATGGCCGACGTGAGTGGCGTGAGGTCGGTGAACGGGACCGGGTCGACGAGCACGGTGCCCGAGCCGCTGCGGCGCAGCTGGACGAGGTAGGCGCGGTGGCCGTAGCGGTAGCCGCTGGCACGCTCGGCGTCGACGGCGATGGGTCCGTCTCCGGCGGCGAGGCGCTCGGCCGCCCTGGCCAACGCGTCGGGGGTCGTGACGACCTCTGGCAGACCCTCGCGCGGCTCGAGCAGAGGGACGACGACCGGAACGGTCACGTCGTCGTCGGTCACAGCGGCACAGCGTACGCCGTGCGAGGGGGGAGCGACGGTCAGACAGGCTGGTCCGAAGCCATGGGATCGGGGCTTGACAAGTTCAGGACTTGACCAGTTCAGGAGATGACGCCGGCCCGCAGCGCGACAGCGACCATCTCGGCCCGGTCGCCGGTACCCAGCTTGCGGGCGATCCGGGCCAGGTGGCTCTTGACCGTCAGGGCGGACAGGCTCAAGGCGACACCGATGTCTCGGTTGGACTGCCCCTGCGACACCAGCTGGAGCACCTCGATCTCTCGCTGGGACAACCCGTCGGGGCCGGCGCCGCCTCGTCCGCGGGTTCCGGCGGGCGGGCGAACACCCTCGTTCGCCGACCCGGTGACCACGAAGCCCTTCACGCCGGCCGCGAGTGCGGCACGGACCGAGTAGGGGTCGTCGCCGGGGGAGAGCACGACGCACCGGCTCCAACCGGCGTGGCGAAGCTCGTTGAGCAGGGCCAGTCCGGAGCCGTCAGGCAGCGCCAGGTCGATGACGCACAGGTCGCGTGGTCCGGTCGCCATGGCCCGGGCTCGGGCCTCGGCCACGCTGGCTGCTTCGGTGACCTCAGCGGCGCCGAGCACCTGGAGTCGTCGTACCACGGTCTCGCGCAGGTCGGCGTGGGCCACGACAGCCATGGCCGTGAAGCGCGCGGCACGGAATCCGTGCGGCACGCCGTTGCGCTCGACGAGTGCGGTCACCCGTCCTCCTGGGTTCGGTTCCTCCGGCGGCATCGTCGACACCGTCGCTACGAACCATCCATCGGACGTCGCCGCGTGAGCCTGTAGCGATCCCTGCGACCGAATGTGACCGGGGGTCACCGGCTGTGACCGCGCGGAGGCCCGGACCGGAGCCCCCGGACCGTGTGTCACCTTGGTCCTGGGCGGGTCAGGCGGAGCGGGGTCAGCCGCGCCGGCTGCTGGAGCGCCGGGGGAGCGAGACGACCCCGGCGGGCACGGGCGGCAGCCCGCAGGCGGTGCACAGCAGGTCGGCCCAGGCCTGGAGGTGGGGCGCCAACCGGGCGTCGCTGGGCGTCCACGACGCCCGGACCTCCAGCTCTGCCGTTGGGGCCCGGTCACTCATCGTTCCGAAGCTCTCGGAGGCGACCCGGGTCACGGTTCCGCTCGCCGCCCGAAACGAGGCGTCCTGGTTGGCCAGGCACTCCATGAGCCACGCCCACCCGACCTCGGCAACCAGCGGGTCGGTGGCGATGTCGGGCTCGAGGGTGGCCCTCGCGAAGGTCACGACCCGGAAGGTGCCGTCCCAGGCTTCGTGCCCCTCCGGGTCGTGCAGCACGACGAAACGTCCGGTACCGATCTCGTCGTCGCCGTCGACGACGTCGGCGGTCAGTGCCACTGCGAAGGGGGCGAGCCGCTGCGGAGCCGGCGCCTCGTCGAGCTGGATCTCCGGCCGCATGCGCACGGACCGCAACGAGGCCAAAGCGGCCTGGAACGGTTCGGGCGGAGACTCCGGCGCGGTCACTTCCGAAGCGTACGTCGCACCGCCGACCTCCCCCGGATGCCGCGCGGCGTGTCGGCACGCTGGCACTAGGCTTCGCCCGATGGCCGCCCTGCTCGCGCTGATGTCCAGCCTGCTGTGGGGGACGGCCGACTACGTCGGGGGTGTGGTCGCCAAGCGGGCCCCGGCCCTGGTCGTCGTCGCGACCACGCAGTTCCTGGCCCTCCTCCTGCTCGTGCCCGTCGTCGTGGTGACCGCCGCCTGGGAAGCTCCGTCCGGGTACCTCCCCTGGGGCATCGCCGCGGGAGTTGTCGGTCCGATGGCGCTGTCGAGCTTCTACTACGCGCTGTCGATCGGGACCATGGGCGTCGTCTCGCCGATTGCCGCGACCGGGATCGTCGTCCCGGTCACGGTGGGCCTGCTGCGCGGCGAGCGACCCGAGCCGCTGGCGCTCGTGGGAATCGTGCTGGCCGCCGCGGGGATCGTGCTGGCCGGCGGGCCCGACTCCAGGTCCGACGCCGACGACAGCAGCAAGCACGGACTGCGCCCCGTGGTGTTCGCCCTTCTGGCGGCGCTTGGGTTCGGGATGATCTACGTACTGCTCGCCGGAGGTGGTGAGACGAGTGTCCTCATGACCCTGGTCTCGCAGCGGGCGACCAGCGTGCTGGTCGTCAGTCTGCCGGTTCTGGTCTTCATGGGGCTGCACGGACTGAACCACCGCGACCTTCCGACCCTGCTCGGGGTCGCGGTCGGTGACGTCGGTGCCAATGGGCTGTTTATCTGGTCCAGCACCCTGGGTCTTCTCAGCGTCACCGCGGTGTTCGGCTCGCTGTACCCGGTGGTGACGTTGCTGCTGGCCCGCGCCCTCCTCGGTGAGCGCCTGACCCGCCTGCAGTCCGCCGGGGTGGGAGTGGCCATGGTCGGGGTCTGCCTGATGGCTGCCGCGGGAGCCTGACCGCGACAGCCGTGACAGGATCGCTGCCCGTGACCTCTGTCGACGCTCGTCTCGCTCACGACTCCGCGTTCCTTCGGGCGTGCCGACGCGAGCCGGTGCCACACACTCCCGTGTGGTTCATGCGCCAGGCCGGACGGTCGTTGCCGGAGTACCGGGCGGTGCGCGAAGGAACCACGATGCTCGAGTCGTGCATGCGGTCAGACCTCGTCACCGAGATCACGCTTCAGCCGGTCCGCCGCTACGGCGTCGACGCCGCGATCTTCTTCAGTGACATCGTGTTGCCCCTCAAGGCCATCGGCGTCGATCTCGACATCGTGCCGGGAGTGGGCCCAGTTGTCGCGGCCCCGCTTCGGGCCCTTGGAGACCTCGATGTCCTTCGACCGCTCCAGCCCGACGACGTCGCCTATGTGACCGAGTCGGTGAAGCAGCTCGTGGGCGAGCTCGGGTCCACACCGTTGATCGGCTTCGCTGGGGCGCCGTTCACGCTGGCGTCCTACCTGGTCGAGGGTGGGCCGAGCCGAAACCACGAGCACACCAAGGCACTGATGTACGGCGACGAGGTCACCTGGCACGCCCTCATGTCACGACTCGCTGACCTGTCCCTGGCCTACCTGCGAGTCCAGGCCGAAGCTGGTGCGTCGGCGGTCCAGCTCTTCGACTCCTGGGTCGGCGCTCTGCCGGCATCGGACTACCGCCGGTACGTCCTGCCGCACTCCCAGCGGATCTTCGAGGGCCTTGCCGACCTCGGTGTCCCCCGAATCCACTTCGGGGTGAACACCGGTGAGCTTCTCGGGCTGATGGGACAGGCCGGCGCCGACGTCGTGGGAGTCGACTACCGGGTCCCTCTGGACGTCGCGGCGACCCGGGTCGGACCCGACAAGGCGCTGCAGGGCAACCTCGACCCGGCGGTCCTCTTCGCCCCGCGCGAGGCCATCGAGGAGCGGACCCTGGAGGTACTTGCGCAGGCAAAGGGGCTTTCGGGCCACGTCTTCAACCTCGGGCACGGTGTGCTGCCGACCACCGACCCGGCCGCACTTGCGCTCGTCGTCGAGGTGGTGCACCGGCAGACCAGTTCGTAGCGCTGCCGACGCCTCTGCGAGGCTGTAGGGGTGACGAGCCAAGCGCACCAGCTGATCGTGGTGGGGGCCGGGATCTCCGGACTGGCGGCCGCCTACGAGACGCGACGTCGTGCGGGTGACACCGTCGGGATCACCATCGTGGACGCTGCCGACCGCGTGGGCGGGAAGCTGGCGCTCACCGAGGTCGGCGGGATCACCGTCGACTCTGGCGCCGAGTCGCTGCTGGCACGTCGCCCCGAGGGGATGGCGCTGCTCTCCGAGCTCGGGCTCGAGGGCGAGATCGTCCACCCCGCCCTGGAGGGTGCTTCGCTGTGGCTCGACGGTGTGCTTCGGCCCCTGCCCAAGGCCACGTTGCTCGGAATCCCGCAGGACCTGCACGCTCTGGCTACCAGTGGCGTGCTGTCCGTCCAGGCTCTGCTCCGTGTGCCGCTCGACCGGGTTCTGCCCACAACCTCGTTCGACGCCACGACCGACGACGTCGCCATCGGCTTCTACGTGTCGCAGCGCTTGGGCCGGCAGGTCGTCGACCGTCTGGTCGAGCCGCTTCTGGGCGGCGTGTACGCGGGGCACGCCGACGAGCTGTCCTTCGCCGCCACACTGCCTCAGCTCGCGAGGTTGGCCCAGCTCGACCGTTCGCTGCTCAGCGCGGCCCAGCAGGTGCGCCACCTCGGGGCCCGACAGAGCGGACCCGTGTTCGCCTCGCTGCACGGCGGAATGGGCACCCTGCCAGCCCGGTTGGTGGACGCAGCCAGGGCCGACGTACGGCTTCGGACGTCGGCCACGGCCATCCGAGCCCGCTCCGACGGCAGGTGGTCGGTCGAGCTCTGCGACGTCGACGGTACGCGCGAGGCCGTCGCTGATGCCGTCATCGTCGCGGTTCCCGGGCCGGAAGCAGCCAGGCTGATGAGGGAGGTCAGCCCGCGGGCGGCACGCGACCTCGATGCGATCGAGTACGCGTCGGTGGCCCTGACCACGTTCGTCTTGCCCCGTGCGTCGGTCGTCCAGCCGCTGGTCGGGACCGGATTCCTGGTTCCGCCGGCCGAGCGTCGGGTCATCAAGGCCTCGACGTTCGCGTCGCAGAAGTGGGGGTGGATCGCCGCAGAGAACCCCGAGCGTGTGGTCGTCCGTTGCTCGGTGGGCCGGTTCGGCGAGACCGAGGACCTCGACCGTGACGACGACGACCTGGCCTGGTCGGCGTGGGGCGAGCTCGGCGCTGCGACTGGCCTGTCGGGTGCGCCGGAGGCCAGCGTCGTGACGCGCTGGAACCACGCCCTGCCCCAGTACCGGGTTGGGCACCTCCAGAGGGTCGCCCGGCTGCAGGAGGCCGTGGCCGAGCACTCGGGGCTCGCGTTGTGCGGGGCCGCGTACGAAGGCGTGGGCATCCCGGCGTGCATCGGGAGCGGCCAGACGGCTGCCTTGCAGGTGGCGAGCGTTCTCGCGTCTGCTCAGGACACAATGGGCTCATGAGCGACCCCACCCGAAGTCCCGGCCCCGCGGGTCGGACCATCACCGGCAAGCAGGCTCGCGACCTCAACGACGTCGTGCGCTACACGATGTGGTCAGTGTTCAAGGTGCGGTCGCCCCTCCCTGACGAGCGGTTCGGCCTGACCGCAGAGGTCGCCGACCTGTTCACCCAGCTCGAGGCCAAGGACGTCGTCGTCCGCGGTGTCTACGACGTCCAGGGTCTGCGGGCCGACGCGGACTTCATGGTGTGGTGGCACGCTGAGTCCTCCGACGACCTGCAGGAGGCGTATGCGCGCTTCCGGCGCACGGCTCTGGGTCGCCAGCTCGAGCCGGTGTGGTCGGTCATGGCCCTGCACCGGCCGGCGGAGTTCAACCGCAGCCATGTCCCTGCCTTCCTCGCGGACGAGGAGCCTCAGCGCTACGTATGCGTGTACCCGTTCGTCCGGTCCTACGAGTGGTACGTGCTGCCCGACGACGAGCGCCGCGCAATGCTCACCGAGCATGGTCAGATGGGCCGCGCCTACCCCGATGTCCGCGCCAACACCGTTGCCGGGTTCGCGTTGGGCGACTACGAGTGGATCCTGGCCTTCGAGGCTCCGGAGCTGTACCGGATCGTCGACCTGATGCGCGACCTTCGGGCCTCGCAGGCTCGGCTGCACGTTCGTGAGGAGGTCCCCTTCTACACGGGGCTTCGACGGCCTCTCGACGAGATCGTCGCGTCGCTCCCGTAACCCTCCCTCTGCGTCGACCCGTCGCGCTAACCTTCGGTAGGCCACCGATGAGGAGTGATGACATGTCCAACCCGGTCATCGTGCTTGGTTCGTACCCCAACCGCCTGCTCGCAGAGGTCGACTACGAGCAGCTCGCTGGCGACCGGCGCGAGCTGTGGGACGAGCGGATCTACGCCCTCGGACTCGTCGAAAGAACCGCCAGCGGGAAAGCGAAGGTGGTCAACCATCTGGAGCCGGACAGCAACATCGGTGCCATTGGTGGTGCGGTCGTCGGCGGCCTGCTGGGGCTGCTGGTCCCGCCTCTGATCGTGGTGACGGCAGGGGCCGGGCTGGGTGTCGGTCGCGCCGCCGCCCACCTGTGGCACGGCGTGTCTCGCAAGGACATCGCCGAGCTCGGTACGGCGCTGGACTCAGGAGAGGGCGCGGTGCTGGTCATCGCCGCGAAGCTTCCCGACAACGTCGACTCGGTGCTTCCGCAGGCGACTCACGTCGTGCATCGCGAGATGCAGCACAAGCATGAGGACATCGAGGCGCTGGTATCCGAGCTGCGCGCCATGCACGACGACGACGTGGCGGCGAGCTCGACGCCGAGCGACGCCTGACGTCGGCAGCCGACGACGCGCAGCGTCACTCGTCGGGTTCGAGGGTGAGGCTGATGCTGTTGATGCACCATCGCTGGTCGGTGGGCACCTGGTAGCCCTCACCCTCGAAGACGTGACCGAGATGCGACCCGCACCGCGCGCAGCGTGCCTCCGTGCGCACCATGCCCGATGAGTAGTCCGGGATCAGCTCGACGGCGTCGTCCTTGGTCGGCTGGTAGAACGACGGCCAGCCGCAGTGGCTCTCGAACTTGGTGTCGGAGCGGAACAGCTCGTTGCTGCAGGCACGGCAGCGGTAGACGCCCGTGGTCTTGGTCTCGACGTACTCACCGGCCCACGGCGCCTCGGTGCCTGCCTGTCGCAGCACCCGGTACTCGCTGGGGGAGAGCTCGCTGCGCCACTGGTCGTCGTCCTTGCTCACGTCGTACGCCATGAAGGAACGGTAGGCGTCGCGTCGCCGTCCCGCCAGGGCTACGGTTCAGCGATGGCCGACAGCAGCACCGCGATCGAGGTTGAGGTGGCCGGACGGGTCGTCAAGGTCTCCAACCCGCAGAAGCCCTACTTCCCGGCCCTGGGCGAGGCAGGGACGAAGGGGGCCCTGGTGGGGTACTACGCGCAGGCGGCCACGGCGCTGCTCACCGCGATCCGGGACCGTCCGACGTACCTCCAGCGCTTCCCGGACGGCATCGAGGGGGAGGAGGTCTACCAGAAGCGCCTGCCCAAGCACACGCCCGACTGGATCGACCGCTGCACGATCACGTTCCCGAGCGGACGCAGCGCCGAGGCGCTGTGCACCGACGAGCCCGCCGCGGTCGTGTGGGCCGCCAACTACGGCACGGTCACGTTCCACCCCTGGCCGTCGAGGTGCCCGGACGTAGAGCACCCGGACCGGCTGCGCATCGACCTCGACCCTCAGCCGGGTACCGACTTCAGCGACGCTCGGGACGTGGCCCTGGAGGTGTTGAGACCGGTCCTCGGTGAGCTGGGGTACTCGGGGTTCGTCAAGACGTCAGGTGGACGAGGCGTGCACGTCGACGTCCCGATCGAGCCGAGGTGGTCGATCCTGGACGTACGGCGGGCCGCCCTGGCGTTGGCGCGTGAGATGGCGCGCCGCGACCCCACGCGCATTACGGCGCAGTGGTGGAAGGAGGACCGCGGCGAGCGGGTGTTCGTCGACTACAACCAGAACGCCCGGGACCGAACCATCGCCTCGGCGTACAGCGTGCGTCGGACAGCGATCGCCACGGTGTCGACGCCCGTGACGTGGGAGGAGCTCGCCTCGGTCGCACCGTCGGACTTCACCATCGCAACGGTGCCCGAGCGGCTGAAGACGCTCGGGGACCTGCAGGAGCCGATGGACACGCAGGCCTTCTCGCTGGAACCGCTGCTTGACTGGGTGGCCCGCGACGAGGCGGAGGGGGAGGGTGAGGCCCCGTTCCCCCCCAACTACCCGAAGATGCCGGGGGAGCCGACGAGGGTGCAACCCAGTCGCGCCAGACCTGTGACCACCGGAAATGATGACACGCCGGCGTAGTGGCCAGTCGCACCACGCTCGCTCGCCCGAGAACCTTTGACCCATGACTGAGCGACTTGACGACATGCTCGCCTCGTGGCAACGCGACCTGCGCGCCGCCGACAAGGCCCCGCGGACCATCGAGATCTACTCCCAGGCCGTGACGTTCTACGGGCGGTGACTGGCCGAGCAGGGACGGCCGCTGACGTCGGACGAGCTGACGAAACGATGCATCAGCTCATGGCTGGGCTACCTGTCCGACACCGGGCTGCAACCCCAAACGGTCCTCACTCGCTACAAGGGGATGCGACGGTTCGTGCGCTGGGCCGTCGCCGAGGGCGACATCGACGTCGGCCCGATGGCCAACCTCGAGCAACCCAAGCCGCAGCCGCACCCGGTCGACGTGCTGACCGACGACGAGATCGGGCGACTGCTGAAAGTCACCGAAGGCCCCGATTCCATCGACCGACGCAACCACGCCATGCCTCGCTTGTTGCTCGACTGCGGCCTGCGGATCTCCGAGCTGGCGAACCTCACCGTCGAGGACATCGACCTGAAGGAGCATGACGTGATCCGCGTGATCGGCGAAGGCCGCAAGGTCCGCGCCGATCATGCCGGGGTGGAGAACCTTCACGCGCACCGGTTCCTTCACACCGCCGCGCATGCTCATCGTCCAGGTCAATGGATTATTGTTCTTCGCCGAAGCGGCGACCGTCCGCGCCGGTCTCCTCACTCTCGTGTCCGCGCAACGCCCGACGACGGTCGTCGTCGATCTCGAAGCAACACCGGCGGTCGACCTCGATGGAGCGGACATGCTCACCGAGGTGCACCGACAGCTGGCCGAGACTGGCGTGGGGCTGCTGCTCACTCGCGCAGATGTGACCAAACTCGAGATGCTTCGACGCGCGGGGGCGTTGGAGGCGATCGGTATGGAGAACATCTTCGAGACAGTGCGAGGCGCCGTCGCTTCGGTGACGTAACCCCGAACGGTCCCAAAAGCAAACCGCACGGACCGAGAGCCCAATCCACGCTGGAGGTCTTCACCAGCTGCGGCGATGTGCCGGCGCCGACGACAGGGAGCAACGACCGGTCACCAGCGCTGTCAACTGATCCGGAAGCAGACCCGTTGAGAGCAGGTCCGGTGACGTCTGGGTTCCGACCCAGAGGGCAGATCCGCCGAACGTGCACGCGGGCCTGTCAACGTGGGAACGGTCACCCATTTCGCCGCCGAGTCGTCGAACGCATGTTGACCAAGAGTCAGAGGCTTGACCACCAAGATCGGCGGTCAAGCCTCTGACCTGAACCGTCGTCGCTTAGCGGGGGGCAGTGTGCTGGTTCAGTGTGCTGGTTCAGGACGCCTGCGACCTTGGACTATGAGCCGAAGAAGCTTCATCCACCAACGAGCAGTCGTGGGCGCTGCCGGGCGGTGGTGGATTACCCGACCTCGCTGGTCACGGCCCCAGCCACGACGCTGACTGTCGCGCCGTCTCCACCCACGTCCGGGCACATGCTGCCGACAACCGATCATGGGTCGGCGGCAGGACGCTGCAACAGATGTGGCCAGCTCGTCGACGGGGCGCGATGGGCCGTCCGCTGGGTTCGCGCCACGCTACCCGCCGAGGCCATCAATGCCTGTAGATGTCGACGAGGAACGCCACGAATGTCGTCCGAGCGCCAGCCCTGCCGAATTTGGCGTGCCTGGTCCCTGGCTGACGCACGGAACTGCGCCGATCAGCGAGTGGAACCGCGGCCGCGGGCACGTCGAGCCTTTCCGCATGTGCCTCTTGCCGCGTGGCGGAACGGCACTTCCCGGTTCGTTCGCCGAGTCGGTGCTCAGTTCACCTGCTGCCTACCCGAGGAGGGCTGGGTCGGTGCCGCCGACGATGCGCACCAGCCGACGCATCGCGTCGCGGAACCCGGTCGGCTGGGCATACGCAGGAGACGCACCAGGGTGCTGGGGGGCGATGCGGACACGGAGCACGCCGGGACGGATCCGTAGCGTCAGCGGGGTCGGCATCATCAGCGCCTCCCCGTCGACCCCGAGCGGTACCTCGCCGTCGGACTCGATCACGAATTCGGGCGTTGCCCACTGCTGCAACGGCTGGCGGTGACCGCTCGGGGACGGGGCGCCCATGACGGCGACCCCTAGCTCTCCCGCGTCCATGCGGGGGCGCGTGCCCGAGCCGATGGCCTTGCCCAACCGGTACACGTTGTTGGAGACCAGGATCACTGCCGCTGACGACTGCGCAGTCCCGTCCGGGCTGATCCATCGCAGCTGGCGGCCAGCTCCGCCGTCTCCTGGAGCCATCACCGCGGGCACCGTGTCGAGCAAGGTCCGAATCTTGGCGTCGCGGTAGCCCTGGCGCTGCACGGCCTCCGCGTACAACCCGAAGGACACATTGTTGACGAACACCCGGCCACCGACCTCACCGAGGTCGACCCGCTTCTCCCCACCGTCGACGAAAGCGTCAAGCGCACCGACCACGTCGTCACGGTCCACCCCGAGGTCCAGGGCAAAGTGGTTGCGGGTGCCGGCGGGGATGCAGGCGAACGGCAGGTCGTGTTCCGCGGCGATCGTGGCGACAAGTGCCTGCGTCCCGTCGCCGCCAGCCGCCATCAGACCGTCGGCCCCGCCGGCGACCAGGTCGCGAACCACCTGCTCCCAGTCCTCACCGGGTTGGAACTCCCGCGGCGTGATCCCCCGACGCCGGGCCTCCTCGGCCAGGTTGTTGCTCACCGCCTTGCCGCCGCCGGACTTCACGTTGTAGACCACCACGGCTCGTGTGGGCCGGGGCGCAGCAGGCAGGGAGAGGGACACTGAGAACACCCGCTTGCTCACCGCCACACCAAGCACCAGGAGCGCCAGGCCCACCAATGCGCCCGGTCGGATCCCGTCGACCACCACCACGGCCACCGCACCGACGAACAGCAGCACGGCCACGACCCACAACGCCCAGCGGGATCGACCCGGGCGGATTAGGCCCTGCCACCCGCAGAGAGTCGCGAACACGAGTAGCGCCGCCACGAACAGCCCTCGGGGAAACTCTGCAATGACCGAGACGATCAGAAGCGCCACGCCGACCACTAGGCAAACCAGTCCAAGAACCGCGGCGACGCGTCCAGGCATGTCACTAATCCCTCCACGTGCGGCCCAGGCTAGCAATGCACGATCGGTGCAACCTTGCGCGACAATCACGGTCGGCCTGCCGCTGCCACGGGCCACTAGTCGCACTGCTCATGAGCCAGGGACTCCTTCTCGAGTCCGAACACGCTAGCTGGTCAAACGTAGGAACGTCGGCGCAACCAGTGCATGGCGGGTCCACCCCAGATCGGCGGCAGGTAGAACGTGACCAGACGGAATGTTATCGCGGTGGACATGGCGGCGGCGCTGGGGATGCCGATCGCCTGGAGGCCGGCAATATAGCCGGCCTCAGCAACGCCCATGCCTCCCGGGACGGGCATGAACCCGGCGAACAGGCTCACCCCGGTGTTGATCAGGATCAGCTCGGCCAGCGTGGCGTCGTAACCGAACGCCTTTAGACAGATTCCCAGCACGATCGCCTGCAGAACCTGCGCTGCGAGGTTGCCACCGAACATCAGGCCCACCTTGCTGGGATGGCGGAGCACCGCGAGCGCACCCGCCGCCGCCGACCGCTGATCGCGAAGTTGATCGCGGTAGTGCGAGGCCGCTCCCTTGATCCGTCCACGATAGGTTGGAACAAACCAGGCGATGGCGAAACCGACTAGTGCGAGGACCAGAAGCAGAAGCAGGACATGGTCCCCGCTACCGGAGTCCGACGACGACGAGCTGCTCGAGCTCGAACCGGAGTCTGTGCCGAAGAGATTGAGGTCGGCCATCCCTGTCACAGTGATCACCAGAAGCAGGACAACCTGAATCGTGAAGCCACCCAGGCTGTCCACCAGGCCAATGGAGGTGGCGCCGCCGGCCGGAATCCCGAAACTCTGAAAGAACCGGATCTCCAGCGCGACCCGGGCCGCCGACGACGGGATCACCAAGGCGATGAACTGGATGGCGTACTGCAGCATCAGCACCGCCGCGAAGCGGACCGCCCGAACGCTGGCGCCGATGGTCGAGAACGCCTGGAAGAACTGGATAGCCGGGGACAGTGCGAAGGCCAGGAAGACCCACGTCCAATCGGCGCTCTTCAGCTCGGCGGCCAGCTCCTGAACGTCCAACCCATCCAGCGCCGCGATGATCGCGTAGGTCAACAGACCGATCAGGGCAGTCTTGATCGCCGAGGACCAAGTGACGCGCTGCAGTCTTGCGAGCTCTGGTGGCTCGACCCCGACGGCGTCCACCCCTGCCTGCCGTAGGGCAGCGACGTCCCAGTCCTTCGCCTTCAGCAGACTGCGGGTTTCGCGGTCCAACACGGCTGGCTGAAGGAAGGGCAGCATCTCGACCAACCCGTCGGCCCCGAGTACTGACTTTGCAGCCGCGACGGCGCGGACGCGGCCGACGAGAAGTGCGGTCGACACCATCAGCTGGGACCGGTCGCACATCATCGAGTCGCGGCTCGCGGCCACCGTTGCCTCACCGAAGTCGGCGAGGGCAGGTGTGCCGTCGGGACGCACCACGAGCCGGACGTTATCGATTCTGCCGTGAGCCACGCCGCCGTCGTGCAACCGCAGCAGGTTGCACCACAGCTCTGTGAGTAGTCGGTCGTCGACATCCGCGGCAGCGAGATCGCTCAGAGGTTGCGCGGTGGCGTCGCTCACAAGCAGCGCGTCACCCTCAGCCGCGTTGCCGGCGACAACGATCGGCATCACCGCGACCCCGCCTCGCTCGGCGAGCAGTGTCAGGAAGGCCTCGTGCTCCACCTGCTGCAGTCGACCCATCCCGAGGTGCGGCGATTCTCCCTTCGTCCACAAGGCTGACCAGGCGCTGGTCAGGAATTGTCCGTCCCACGCATCGCGACCGTAGACCTTCACCAGGACGCGCGAGCCGTCGTCCCGCTCGCCGGTCATCAGCGCGACGCCCGTGGGTTGCAGTTTGGTGTCTCGCAGGTCTGTCACGTCCAGGCCGAGGTCGGACAGGGCGAGTTCTACCTGCGCGGGAGTCAGCCGTCCGCCGGGGGAACCGAACACGAGGTGGACCAGGGCAGCCACCAAGAACCCGACGAGAAATCCGGCCGCTACTCCGCTCGGCATCGTCACGCCCAACGAGACCGCCCCGACTGCCCCGACAACGATCACGCTCCGGCCGATGAACCGCAACGGCCGAGCCATGTGCGGTGACGCGGTCACGACGACGGCCACCGCGATTGCGATTCGAACGCCGAGATAGACCGCAGGGGGCGCCGTGTGAGCAACCGAGTCGAGACTGGCGACCCAGTCGGTTCCCGCCCAGCTTCCTGCGAGCAATGCGAGGCCAAAGCCCAAGCAGCCCGCGACCAAGAACTGGACGAACAGCCCACGACGCCCCGGTCGCACCAAGGGCAGCACCACGAGGGCCAAGGCCCACAGGAGCAGGAGCCCGTAGCAGATCTCCCAGAACCAGCCGACCAGCCCGGGGACGCTCTGGAGGAAGGCGGCCGTAGCCGTGTCGATCGCCGTCGGTCCGGGCGCCGGAATCGTGATCAGCGCCAGGCCGACGACCGATCCGAACAACAGCAGCCAGTCGGTGGGGCGGCGAGACCGCGGGGCATCCGCAGCCGAAGAGAAGATCCTGGTGGGTACCAAACCCGAAAGCCGGCCGTCCTGGACAGTCATGAGCTCGCCGGGACGTTTCGCGTCAGGACTCGGATCGTCCGTCGGTCCCTGGGACTGGCGGTTCGGCATGCCACCCTCACTCGTTGCCCGAATTATGACTCGCCACGGTCGCTCACCCGTTCGCCCAGAGTGTGTCAACGCAGCTCCGCGGCCACAATCACCTAAGCGACAGGAAGCGACGTGTCCTACGGGTCACGACCCGAGAGTCCGTAGAGTCCGCCCATGACCCAGCCAGCATCAGACACACCGCGGCGGGGGGAGCGACGGACCCCGATGGCGCTCGCGGTCCTCGTCGCCGGGGTCCTGTACTTCTTCATCCCGCAGCAGTTTCGGGTTTCGGAAACCCTCCACCTCGCCTACCCTCTGCTGCTTGCGACCCTGCTTGCTGTCTTGTGCCTGGGCGACCCCGGACGGATCGACCGAAACAGCCGATGGCTGCGCGTCACCACCGGACTCATGATCGCGGTGATGACGGTGACGACGGCACTGTCGACGCTGCGTCTGGTCGTTGGGATCTTGGAGAGGGCTACCTTCTCGACTCCTGGGCAGCTCCTGCGGGTTGGCGCTGTGGTGTGGATCACCAATGTCATCGCCTTCGCACTCTGGTACTGGCATCTCGACCGCGGCGGTCCAGCGGCGCGAGCGAACGCGGCGGGAAGCAATCCCCCAGCCTTCCGGTTCCCGGAAGAGGACATCCCGGGCCAGGTCCAAGCCGGCTGGTATCCACAGTTCGTCGACTACCTGGCCCTGTCGTACAACACCAGCACGGCCTTCAGCCCCAGTGACGTGTCAGCGGTACAGCACTGGTCGAAGCTCTGGCTGATGGTGGAGTCGGCCATCTCACTGACGCTGCTTGTGTTGGTGGTCGCCCGCGCGGTGAACGTCCTCTGACGCGACGGGACCCCGCAAAGCGGCGGGCGAGAGCGGCTGAAGGCGGAGTACGCGGTGCTTCCGTCTGCCGAGGATGTGCTCGCGGGGCCGAAGGTGGCTCTGAGACCAACCTCACCCGGGTGGTTGCGGGACTGACCGCTCCTACGACCACGGGGCGGAGATAACGTCGGTGACGTCAGACGACGACGTCTGAATTGGTGTGGCGTTGGCCATGCGCGGGTGAGCAAGGAGGAAGAAATGTCCCATCAACAGCCCAGCGGTGCGGCCGTGGGATGGGCCATGTTCGCTGCGGTCATGATGACCGTTCTCGGCGTGTGGTGGGCCATCGTCGGCTTCGCCGGAATTCTCAAGGACGACGTGTTTGTCGCCACGCCGAACTACGTGTTCCAGTTCAGCGTCACCACGTGGGGCTGGATCCACCTCCTGCTCGGAATCGTGGTGTTCTTTGCCGGGCTCGCCGTGTTCCAGGGCGCAGTGTGGGCGCGCACGATCGGAGTCATCCTGGCTGTCGTCAGCATGCTCATCGGATTTGCCTGGTTGCCGCTCGCTCCGGTGTGGGCGGTCACCCTGATCACCAGCTCGGTGTTCGTGATGTGGGCCCTCACCGTCCACGGGCGTGATATCAGCGCCGACCCAAGCTGACCCGACGGTACGAGGCAGCCAGCGCGAGGGTCGCAGATAGGGGACTGACTCATGGGAAAGCAGCCTAAGAAGGGCAAGCACGGTAGCGGAGTCTCGGGATCGAACGCGGTCCCGCCGGCGCCAGATTCCACGCAGACAGAAGTCGACCCGGGCCGCAAGAAGATGAAGCGCCGCGAGTATGAGAAGGAGATGCGAGTCCTGCAGGGAGAGTTAGTGGCCATGCAAGAGTGGGTCAAGAGCTCGGGAGCCCGGATCTGCGTGGTCTTCGAGGGTCTGGACTCTGCAGGCAAGGGCGGGACGATTAGGCGCATCACCGAGCGGACGAGCCCTCGCGTGTTCAAGCACATCGCCCTGCCCACTCCGACCGAGCGCGAGAAGTCGCAGATGTACATCCAGCGCTACATCGCGCACTTCCCATCTGCTGGTGAGGTCGCGATCTTCGACCGAAGTTGGTACAACCGAGCCGGGGTCGAACCGGTCATGGGCTACTGCACCCCGGAGGAGACTCAGAAGTTCCTCGAAGGGGCGCCCACGTTCGAACGGGCCATGGTGGAAAACGGGATCATCCTGATCAAGTACTGGCTCAACGTCAGCGTCCATGAGCAGGCACGTAGGCTGGAGGCTCGGATCGAGGACCCGCGCAAGGTCTGGAAGCTGTCGCCGACTGACCTGAAGTCCTACCGCCGCCACTACGACTACTGCCGAGCCCGCGACGCCATGTTCGCTGCCACCGACACCGCTTGGGCACCTTGGTGGGTGGTCAACAATGAGGTGAAGAAGCGCGGCCGGCTCAACATCATCTCCCACCTCCTCAGCCAAGTTCCCTACGAGCCGCTCCCCCACCGGGACATCGAGATGCCGCACAAGCCTCGCTCTCGTGGGTATGAGGCACCCGACTTCGGCCCCCGCGCCATCCCCGCACCGTTCTGATGGAGCGGGCAAGGAGAGAAGTGCGGCCGATGAGAGCCGCAAGTCATGCACCACTCAACGGCGACGGGTGACCGCACGCCAGATTGGAGAATCGGATGGCTATCAACGTCGACGAGCTCGGGCCGGTCGACTGGCTCGTGCTCGAGTTCCCCGGCAAACAACCAACGGGAGAGATCGCCCCCCATCTGGTCGACCTGGTCGACCGCGGCCTGGTGCGCGTGCTGGACCTGATGGTGCTGCAGAAGGACACCGACGGCACGTTGAACGTCGCTGAGCTCTCCGACCTGGACCCCAGCGAGCTCGGCGAGTTCCGGACCACTGAGGCTGAGCTGGCGATGGTGCTCAGCGAGCAGGATGTGCTGGATCTGGCGGAGACGATCGAGCCGGGCAGCACCGCTGCCGTTGTGGTGTGGGAGAACCTTTGGGCCGCACCGTTCGGCAGCGCGGTTCGTAAGGCCGGCGGCCAGCTAGTGGCCACCGGACGGATACCGATCCAGGCGGTGTTGGCCGCGATTGAGGCCGACGCCGAGGAAGGAGCCTGACATGCCCATGGCAAACCGACGCCGGCGCAGGACGGTTGCCGCGGTCGGCGGAGCTGCGGTTGTCGCTCACGGCCACAACCGCAGGGCTGACCGGCGCGACGACCGCGGGGACCGGCGCGAGGACCGTCGCGACCGCTAGTTCATCGGTCAGGTCCTCCCAGACGTCCCTCGACGTCTGGGAGGACCTGACCCTGACATGGCGGGTCAGTCAGAGTCCGGTTGTGGCCTCCGCCCGACCGGAAGAGACGGCGTCGGCAAGTGCGGCGTAGTCGCGGTCGTTCTGGTCGGCGTACAACTCGGCGAAGTCGGCGATCGCTTCGTCGAACTTGGTGGACTTGCCGAGGTAGGCCGCGATCGCCACCCGGTCGCCAGAGCGGGCGTGGGCGCGGGCCAGGGTCCAGGCGCAGAGACCGGCGTAGATCGCCATCCCCTTGGGGATCATCTTCTCCACCGGGAAGGAGAACTTCCAGTCGCGCAGTTGGCGCAGGTAGAAGTCCCGGGTGAGCCCATCGTCGCCGGTGACTCGGTGCCAGCCGAGGAAGATGTCGCTGGCAGCCTGCATCAGGTGCTGCCCAGCCACGACGCGTTGACCCTCGTTCGTGTACCGGCTTCGCCCGCAATGGTCCGCCAGAACCGAGGCCTGTGCTTCCTTGGCCTGGAGGAGCAGTGGTTCGATCCCGTCGCCTGTCTCCAGCAGCA
>JBAPUB010000051.1:0-5268 GCA_049282455.1 Actinomycetes bacterium | reverse complement strand
CCGCTAGGGCGTCGAGAAGGGCCGCCTTGCCACCAGGGCCGGCACACAGGTCGAGCCAGCGCACATCGGAACCCTCGACCGGGACGTCGGCCAGGACCAGGACCACGAGCTGGCTGCCTTCGTCCTGCACCCCGGCCCGACCGTCGCGTACGGCCGGGATCGCGCCGGGGTCACCGGACGGGAGGATGGCCGCGAACGGGGACCACCTGCCCACGCGCGCACCGGCCCGAAGCAGCTCGTCGACGTCGCTGCGCCCCGGGCGCGCAACCAACGCGACCTCGGCAGGCACGTTGTCGGCCTCCAGCAGGGCCACCGTCTGCTCCTGGTCACCTCCGAGCGCGTCGCGGAAGGCGCGCAGGATCCACACCGGATGTGAGTGACGCAGCGCCACCGCGTCGTCGTCGGAGGTCGGCGCGAGCTCGTCGAGCCAGGCCTCGCGCCCCTGTCGGGCGACCTTCCGGAGCACCGCGTTGACGAACCCGGCCCTGCCCTGCCCCAGGACGACACGGGCGAGGTCGACGGTCGACGAGACCGCGGCATGGTCGGGGACGCGGGAGGACAGCAGCTGGTGGGCCCCCATGCGGAGCATGTCCACGATCTGCGGGTCGACCTCGGCCAGCGGGCGGTCGACACAGGCCGCGAGCACGGCGTCGTAGGTGCCACGGCCGCGCAGCGTCCCGTAGGCGAGCTCCGTGGCGAAGGCGGCGTCGCGGCCACTGATCCCCCGCTCGCGAAGCAGCGCAGGCAGAGTCAGGTTGGCGTAGGCATCGCGCTCATCGACCGCGCGCAGCGTGTCGTACGCGGCACGTCGGGCCGGGTCAGCAACCGGGGGGCGCGGCCGCCGCACGGGCCCGGATCGACGCGAGCGCGACGCCTCGCTCATGTGAGAGCCTCCCCCGACGTCAGACGCAGACCCCGGGCCCAGTCCTGCGCCGGCATCGGCGCCCTGCCCGGTGACTGGACGACCCCGAGTCGCACCGGGGACGAGCCGGTACCGACGTGGACCGACCGCTTGGCGACGACGAGCACACCGGGTCCGGGATCCTCCAGGTCGGCAGCGACCTCGACCGGGAACACCTTGAGCCGTTCCCCTCGAGCCGTGGTCCAGGCGCCCGGTGCCGGACTGCAGGCCCGCACGAGCCGCTCGACTCTCAGGGCAGGCGCGGACCAGTCGACGCGTGCCTCGTCGACGAGCACCTTGGGGGCCAGTGACACCCCGTCGCTGCCCTGCGGGACTGCCACGAGCTCGCCCGTCTCGATCCCGTCGAGCGTGCGGACGAGCAGCGCTGCGCCGGACGACGCGAGTCGGCCCAGCAGGTCACCCGTCGTGTCGGAGGGGCGAACCGTCTCGGTGACGACCCCGTACACCGGCCCGGTGTCCAGCCCTGCGTCGAGCCGGAACGTCGTGGCACCGGTCACCGGGTCCCCGGCCAGGAGCGCACGTTGGACCGGGGCAGCACCGCGCCACGCCGGCAGCAGCGAGAAGTGCAGGTTCACCCAGCCATGCTCGGGCAAGTCGAGCAGCGATACCGGGATCAGCCCGCCGTACGCGACGATCGGTGCGCACTCGACCGACAGCTCGGCGACCCGTTCGACAAACCCCGGGTCGGAGACCGTGGCCGGCGTGAGCACCTCGAGGCCGGCCGCGTCGGCGGCCCTGGCCACCGGTGACGGGGTGAGCCGGCGCCCCCGTCCGGACGCGGCGTCCGGACGGGTCAGGACGGCGGCGACCTCGTGGTGCGAGGCGAGGACCGCCTGAAGCACCGGCACCGCCGCGTCGGGGGTGCCGGCGAAGAGGACGCGCACCGATCAAAACGCCTTGCCGTGCGTGGAGTGCGGACTGACCTTGACCACGGGAACGGCCTGGCCCGCCCACTCGGCCTCACGGATGGCCTTCATCGCGGCCTTGCGCGTGTCGCCGTCGAGCCGGTCGATGAACAAGATGCCGTCGAGGTGGTCGGTCTCGTGCTGCACGCAGCGGGCGAGCAGCTCGGTTCCTTCGATGACCACCGGGTCGCCGTACATGTTGAACCCGTTGGCCACAACCCCGTAGGCGCGAGGCGTGTCAAACGTCAAGCCCGGCAAGGAAAGACAGCCTTCCTCGCCGTCCTGCTGTTCGTCGGTGAGCTCGAGGACAGGATTCACGAGGTGACCGACGACATCGTCGACGTCGTAGGTGAACACCCGCAGCGACACACCCAGCTGAGGCGCGGCCAGTCCGACGCCCGGAGCGTCGAGCATCGTCTCGGTGAGGTCCTTGACCAGCGTGCGCAGCTCCTTGTCGAAGTCGACCACACGGGACGCCGAGGTCCGCAGCACCGGGTCGCCGAACAGGCGGATCGGTTGCACGGCCATGCTGGGCTCCCCTTGGTCGACGAACCCCCAGTCTAGGCAACGGACGACGGTGTGACCTCGATCGGTCAGCCCAGCTGGACAGGGTCGATCTGCAGCCGTACGTGCTCGGCCTCCTTGCGCAAGCTGCGCTCGCCCTGGGCTCGGCGCAGACAGGTCACCATCTCGGCGGCCGACGACAACGGCGATCGCACGACCGCGCGCACGTGCGGCTGGTCCCGGTCGGCCGGCGCGCCCGGATGCGGTGGCTCGACCGCCGGCCCGAGAACCTCGATGCCGCCGGGCAGTGCCGCCCGGTGAAGGACGTCGTCGACTGCTGCCGCAGAGCCGGTGAGGACGGCCAGCCGCACGGCCGGAGGCAGTCCGGCGGCGACACGATCGGCCAGCTCGCGCTGCGCCGCCCCGACCGGATCCCACCGGACCAGCGCCTGAACCGGCCGCGACGCGGGGTCGGCGACGACGAGCACGTGCCCGCCCTGGTCGGCAGGGCGCACGAGGGCAGCCGCGGCCAGCCAGCGGCGCAGTGCCTCTTCACCGGCCCGAAGATCGTGCCGCCCCAGCAGAGCCCACGTGTCGAGGAGCAACGCCGCGGCATAGCCGCCCTCAGCCACGGGCTCGGCCCCGGGCGTCGCGACCACCAGGGCAGGACGGTCGGGGACCGACGCCTTGACGTCACCCGCCCCCGAGGTGACGACGGGCACCGGCGTGAACGCCCGCCCGAGCTCGTCGGCCGTGCGGCGGGCACCGACCACCATGGCCCTCAGCCTCTCGAACCCACACTCCGCACACCGCCAAGCCGGGTCGACCCGGGCACACCAACGACACACCGGGGCACCCCCCGACACCGCCAGACCGAGGGGGCCGTGACACGTGCCGCACACGGCGCGCGCGTGGCAGCGGGCACAGCCCACCGCCGGCACGTATCCACCCCGTGGCACCTGGACCAGGACCGGCCCCCGGGCCAACGCGTCTCGGGCGGTCCGCCAGGCCAGGGTGGGCAGTCGTGCCGCCCGCGCGGACGGCTCGTCGTGTGAACCAGCGGCGTCGTCGATGGCGCGAACACGCGGGGCATAAGTGCGGACCGTGGTCCGACGCGCGGCCACCGGTCGGGCGAAGCCTCGCTCGACCAGCGACGCACCCTCGGCCGTGACCGCGAAGCCCCCGACGAGCAGCGCGGCGCCGTCGAGGTGCGCGCGCAGCGCCAGGACCTCGCGCACGTGTGGGTAGGGAGCCCTCGGCTCAGAGTGGAGGTCGTCGCCGTCGTCCCACACGACGGCGAGTCCCAGATCGGTGACCGGGGCGAACATCGCCGCCCGCGTACCGACGACGACGCGCACGTCTCCCCTTCGCACCGCCATCCAGCGTCGGTAGCGCTCACGGGGGCCGGAGTCAGCGGTCAGGACGACGAAGGAGTCAGCGCCCAGCTGGTCGACCAGTCCGGCCGCCACCCGTTCGACGTCGCGCAGGTCGGGCACGACGACCAGGGCACCGCGACCGGCCGAAGCAGTGGCGGCGACCGCGACGGCCAGGCAGTGGATCCACTCGGTGCCCGGCAGAGCCGCCCAGACCGCCCGCGCCGGGCGACCGTCGCAGAGCGCGGAGACCAGGGCCGGGCCGGTCGGGTACCGCAGCCACGGGCCGGGCTCTGGCGCCGAGACCGCGGGGCGGGCGACCACCGGCTGGGCCGACGCCGCCTTCTCTGCGGCCGCGTGGCGTGGTGGCACGGCAAGTCGCAGCACGTCGGCCAACGTTCCGCCGTAGCGGTCGGCCACGGCCGACGCCAGCCGCGCGACCTCGGGCGACAGCGCGGGCTGGTCGGAGACGACCTTGGCCAGCGGGCTGAGTCGCCCGACGTGCTGGGAGCTCTCGGCGCGAGACAGCAGGAACCCGTCGACCAGCTGGCCGGAGAAGCGCACGCGCACTCGACAGCCAGGAACCGCCTGGGCGTCCAGGCGGGCCGGTACCAGGTAGTCGAACGGCCGGTCCAGGTGGGCCAACGAGACATCGACCGCGACCCGCGCCACCGGGAGCACGGCGGCCGGCTGGTCGGCCAGGCCGGCACCTGGCCGGCTTCGTGCAGCCTTCGCCCGGGCGCGCGCCGCCGCCGGGGTCGTCGACCCGCTCGACGCTGTGCTCACGGCCCCGTCCTACCAGAACGGTCCGACACCGGCCGAGGGTCTGGAGGTCGCTGGACGCTCAGGCGCCGGCTGCAGCCTTGAGCGCGTCCGCCCGGTCGGTGCGCTCCCAGGTGAAGTCCGGCAGGTCGCGACCGAAGTGCCCGTAGGCCGCCGTCTGCGAGTAGATGGGTCGCAGCAGGTCGAGGTCACGGATGATCGCGGCGGGTCGAAGGTCGAACGTCGCCAGCACGGCGTCCTGGATCTTCTCGTCGTCGACGACTCCGGTCCCGAAGGTCTCCACGAACAGCCCCACGGGGTGGGCCCTGCCGATCGCATAGGCGACCTGCACCTCACAGCGGCTCGCCAGGCCGGCAGCCACGACGTTCTTGGCCACCCAGCGCATGGCGTAGGCAGCCGAGCGGTCGACCTTGCTCGGGTCCTTGCCGGAGAACGCCCCACCGCCATGACGGGCCATGCCGCCGTAGGTGTCGATGATGATCTTGCGGCCGGTGAGTCCGGCGTCACCCATCGGGCCGCCGATCTCGAAGCGTCCGGTCGGGTTCACCAGGACCTGGAACCCGTCGGTGTCGATGTCCACCCCCTGGAGAACCGGGGCAATGACGATCTCCTCGATGTCGGGCTGCAGCAGCGTCTCGAGGTCGATGTCTGCGGCGTGCTGGGTCGAGACCACGACCGTGTCCAGACGGACCGGGCGCTCGTCGTGGTCGTACTCGATGGTGACCTGCGTCTTGCCGTCCGGGCGCAGGTAGGGAACCAAGCCCTCCTTGCGGACCTCGGC
>JBAPUB010000050.1:0-34593 GCA_049282455.1 Actinomycetes bacterium | reverse complement strand
CCACCGAGGGCGCGGAGATGGTCGCCATCAGACGAGCTCCTCCGTTCCGGCACGTCGGACATAGATCATGACCAGCACGACGATTGCCGCCATCAGCATCACCGAGAGGGCAGCTGCTTCCGGGTAGTCGAACTGGATCAAGAACTTCGAGTCGATCACATTGCCGATCGCGAGGTCGGTGGGACCACCCAGCAGCTTGGGGTTGATCGGGTCACCGACCGCGGGGATGAAGGTCAGCAGCGTCCCGGCCACGACCCCGGGCAGGGACAACGGCCAGGTCACCTTGCGGAAGGCGGTCCATGCGCTGGCATACAGGTCCTTGGCCGCCTCAACGAGGCGTCCGTCGAGCCGCTCGAGGCTGGCGTACAGCGGCAGAGTCATGAACGGCAGGAAGTTGTAGGTCAAGCCCATGACGACCGCGAACTTGCTCGCGAGCAGTCGGTCGGGTCCGTCGGAAACGAACCCGAGAAACTGCAAGACGTTGATCAGGCCGAGCTTCGACATGATCGTGACGACCCACCCAGTGTCACCCAGGATGAACTTCCAGGCGTTCGTGCGAAGCAGGAAGCTCGTGAAGAACGGCGCGATGACCAGGACCAGCATGATGTTCTTGTACCGCCCTGCCCGGAACGCGATGGTGTAGGCAAGCGGGTAGGCGATCACCAGGCACAGCAGCGTCGCCGGCAGGGCGTAGAAGAGCACGGACCTGACGAACACCGGCCAGTACGGAGTCGCGAGGGAGCCCAGCGCAGGCTTGCCGAACAGAGCATCGGTGTAGTTGTTCCAGGAGAAGGTGTTCTGGAACCCGGCCTCCAACGACCCGGACTGCAGCGACATCTGCACGAGCAAGATGGTCGGAAGGACGAAGAACGCTGCCAGCCACAGGAAGCCCGGTGACAGCAACGCGTACGGGGTCCACCACTTCGTACCCACACCCGATGCCTCGGTGGAGCCCGAAGACTTGCTCGGCGCCGTTGCGGGCGGGGTGACGCTCACTCCGAGTCCTCGATCTTCTCCGAGCCGGCCTCGGCGTCCTGGCTCGAGTCGAGCGCGAAGGTGCTGGCCGGGTGCCAGTGAACGACGACCTCGTCACCGTTGCGAAGTGGCCCATCCGTGCTGATGTTCTGGGCAAACACGCCGATCTCCTGGCCCCACGGCAGGTCGACCAGGTACTGGGTCGAGACTCCCGTGTAGCTCGCGTCGGTCACGGTCCCCCTCATGACGTTGTCGCCGTCGAAGCTCTGCCCACGGTCGGCGCTGATCTGCATCTTCTCGGGACGTACGCCGACCCAGACGCCGTCGCCGTCGGCGTGCACCCGCGCGGCTGGCATCGCCATCCGAGTCCCGTGGACGTCGAGCAGGACATCGCCCCCGGCCTTGCCGGTGATCTTGCCTTCGATGAGGTTCGACTGCCCGAGGAAGTTGGCCACGAAGGTGGTGACCGGGTTCTCGTACAGCTCGATGGGTGCACCCATCTGCTCGATGCGTCCGGCGTTCATGACCGCGATCGTGTCCGCCATGGTCATGGCTTCTTCCTGGTCGTGGGTCACGTGGACGAACGTGATTCCCACATCGGTCTGGATGCGCTTGAGCTCGATCTGCATCTGACGACGCAGCTTGAGGTCCAGCGCGCCCAACGGCTCGTCGAGCAGAAGCACCTCAGGCTTGTTGATGAGGGCCCGAGCCACGGCCACTCGCTGTTGCTGGCCGCCGGAGAGCTGGGTCGGCTTGCGTCGGGCATAGCCATCCAGCTCGACGAGCGCAAGCATCGCGTCGACCTCGGACCGCACGTTCTTCTTGCCCTGGCGACGCAACCCGAAAGCGACGTTCTCGTAGATGTCGAGGTGCGGGAACAGCGCATAGTTCTGGAAGACCGTGTTCACCGGCCTCTTGTAGGGCTTCTTGAACGTGACGTCCTCAGCCCCGATGACGATGCGCCCCTCGGTGGGCTCCTCGAGGCCGGCCACCATGCGCAGCGTGGTCGTCTTGCCGCAGCCCGAAGGCCCCAGGAGTGCGAAGAACGAGCCGGAAGGGATCGTCAAGGTGAGGTCGTCGACGGCGACGAAGCCACCGAAGCGCTTCGTGAGGTCGACGAGGTGAAGGTCGGCGCCGCCGGAGGGCGCGCTGCCGGTGGTGGCGTCAGCCACCACCGGCTCGGCGTTGGACTCGGTCATCGATCCTGACTTCGTGGGTAGGAGGGATGTCAGCGGAGGCGCGCTCGGCGCGCCCGTCAGGCGCCCTGGACGGCGAGGAACTGCTCGGTGAACGCCGTCTCCTCGTCCTCGGTGAGACCGCGGAAGACCGAGAGGTTGGCGTAGTCCTGCTCGGTCGGGAAGATCAGCGGGTTGTCGACCAGGCTCGGGTCGATCTTCTTCATGGCGTCCTGGGCACCCTGGACCGGGCAGATGTAGTTCACCCACGCTGCCAGCTCCGCCGCGACCTTCGGGTCGTAGTAGTAGTTCATCCACGACTCGGCGTTGAGCTTGTTCACAGCACCGTTCGGGATGAGCATGTTGTCCGACCACAGCATTGCGCCTGCGTCGGGGACCACGAAAGCGATCTTCGGGTCGTCGTACTGGGCCTGGATGATGTCGCCCGACCACGCCATGCACGCGGCGATGTCGCCCTGCTGCAGACCCTGCAGGTAGTCGTTGCCCGTGAAAGCACGGATCTGCCCGCTGTCGACCGCAGTCTGAAGGAAGTCCATCGCCTTGGACCACTGGTCGATGGTGAAGTCGGCGGGGTTCGCTCCCTGGTCGAGAAGGATCAGCCCCATCGTGTCGCGCATCTCGGTGAGGACGGTGACGCGCCCCTTGAGGTCGGGCTTGGTGAGCAGCTCGGTGATCGTGTTGACCTCACCGTCGTACACGTTCTTGTTGACCGAGATCCCGGTCAGGCCGGACTGCCACGGAAGCGAGTAGTCGCGGTTGGGGTCGAAGGCCACATCGGCCAGGGGTGCGATGAGGTTCGTGCCGTTGGGGACGTTGGCCTTGTCGATCGTCTCGAGCCACTTCAAGCGGATCAGCTTGGCGGCCATCCAGTCGGTGAGCATGAACATGTCGCGGCCCGTCGGCTCACCGGCCGCCAGCGCGTTGCGCACCTTGGCGAAGAACTCTTCGTTGTCGTTGACGTCCTGGTTGTAGGTGACTGCGACGCCGGTCTGCTTCTGGTAGGCCTCGAGCGTCGGGCTCACCTTCACACCGTTAACCGTGGCGCGGTCGATGTATGCGGGCCAGTTGGAGATGACCAGCTTGTCGGTCGCCGTCGGGGTCGCGCTGCCACCAGCACTGGGGCTGCTCGAGCTGCCGGCGCCACAAGCGGACAGCAACCCGGCCGCCGCGGCCGCGGCTCCACCAGCACCGACTCCACGCATGAAGTTCCGGCGCGAAAGGTTGGCCAGTCCGGTCTTGCGAACCCCTGGCAGGACCAGTGGCGACGAGCTGTTGTCGTAAGTCATGTCGTGTTCCTCCGCGAAGTTGCGCTGGACAAAGGATCCCCTCGATCCCGTGCTCACCGGTCACCGAAGACGGTGCGGTGCCAGTCCTTGTGAATGGCTGCCGTTCGGTCGTACATGACGTGCTTGACGTTCGTGTACTCGTCGAGTGAGTACTGGCTCATGTCCTTGCCGAAGCCCGACTGCTTGTACCCCCCGTGAGGCATCTCGCTGATGATCGGGATGTGGTCGTTCACCCACACGCAGCCCGAGCGGATCTCGGTCGTGCCGCGAAGAGCTCGGAAGACATCGGTGGTCCAGATCGACGCGGCCAGGCCGAACGGGGTGTCGTTGGCCAGGCGGATCCCCTCGTCGTCCGCGTCGAACGGCAGGACGACCAGCACGGGGCCGAAGAGCTCCTGCTGGACGATCTCGCTGTCTTGCGCGACGTCGACCACGAGCGTCGGCTCGTAGTAGGAGCCCTGAGCTAGGTCACCACCTGGGATCGCCCCACCGCACAGGACCTTCGCGCCGTAGCCACGAGCTCGGTCGACGAACCCGGCGACGCTGGCCTGCTGCTTGCGCGAGATCAAAGGACCCTGGTCGGTACCGGGGTCAGCGGTGGGGCCCAGCCGAACGGTGCGCATCAGGTCGGCCACGCCCTGAACGAACGCGTCGTAGAGCGGACGCTGGACGTAGGCGCGGGTCGCCGCTGTGCAGTCCTGGCCACTGTTGATCAAGGACCCGGCCACGGCACCGTTGACGGCCGCTTCGAGGTCGGCGTCGTCGAACACGACGAACGGTGCCTTGCCGCCGAGCTCCAGGTGCACCCGCTTGACGGTTCCGGAGGCTGTCTGCATCACCTGCTGCCCCACCGGCGTGGAGCCGGTGAACGACACCATCGAGACATCGGGGTGAGCCATCAGGTGCTGACCTGCCACGGACCCCCGGCCCGTGAGCACGTTGACCACGCCGTCGGGAATTCCGGCAGCCGTGGCGCACTCGGCGAACATCAGCGAGGTCAACGGCGTGAGCTCCGCCGGCTTGAGCACGATGGTGTTGCCGGCTGCGATGGCAGGAAGGACCTTCCATGCCGCCATCTGCAAAGGGTAGTTCCAGGGAGCGATCGAGCCGACCACGCCGATGGCCTCGCGCCGCACCGATGAGGTGTGGTCGGCGCTGTACTCAGCACTCGCCTTGCCCTCGAGGTTGCGGGCCGCGCCGGCGAAGAACGCCGTGTTGTCGATCGTTCCGGGGACGTCGAACTCGGTGGTCAGCTTGATCGGCTTGCCCGCCTGACGGCTCTCGACCTCCGCGAGCTCCCCAGCCCGCTGCGCCAGTACCGTCGCAAACCGGTTGAGCGCGTCCGACCTGGCCCCTGGGGTCGCGCGCGACCACTCGGGGAACGCGGCTGCGGCGGCCGCGACCGCCGCGTCGACGTCGTCGGGTCCGGCGAGGTCGAGCGTGGTGATGACCTGGCCGTTCGAGGGGTCGATCAGGTCGTGGGTCGTGCCCGAGGTGGCGGACACGCGCCGGCCGGAGATGTACTGGCTGCCGCTCAACGAACACTCCCTCCACTGCGCCGCAGACTGCGAGTCGTCCCGGCGGCGAACCCCGGCACCCCACCGAAGTTCGGAGGTCACCGTACCTGGCTCAGCCGACCGGCCGAACCCAGCCCCCACCGGTGCCCCGACCGCAGATCGTGACAGAGGGCATGGCTCGGCACAAGGGATTCCGCAGTTCTGTCATCGTCTCGCAACGGATTCAGCAGGTCCGACCCAGGTTGTCCAGCCGGAAACCCGATTCTGCCCAACGCCCCCGCAACCCCCGCCGACGCCGCTTTGCGCCCACGACGCCGCTGTGCCACGGTGCGCCGGTGGACCCCTCCCTCGACGCGCTCGGACCCGCGCTGCCCAGCGTGGCCGAGGTCCTGGACCTGCCGAGCGTCCGCTCGGGTCGCCCCAAGGTCGTGGCAGGACACAGTGGTCTGGGTCGGTCAGTCCGCTGGACCCACGTCGCCGAGCTGCCCGACATCGCCCGCCTGCTGCGCGGCGGTGAGCTCCTTTTGTCGACCGGTGTCGCTTTCCCGGATGCCGACGCCGACCTGCGCCAGCTGGTGCTGCGCCTGGCCGAGGCTGGCGTCGCCGGTCTGGTCGTCGAGCTCGGCCGGCGCTACCCGACGGCTCTTCCCGACGCTTTGGTCACGGCCGCCGAGGACGTCGGCCTCCCTCTGGTCGAGCTGCACCGCGAGACACCGTTCGTCGCGGTCACCGAGGCCGTGCACGCCGGGATCGTCGACGCCCAGCTGGCGCAGCTTCGCACGTCCGACCAGCTGCACCAGACCTTCACCCGGCTGACGATCCAAGGAGCCGGCGTGGCCGAAGTGGTCAGGCAGACCGCACGTCTGGCCCAGGCGCCGGTGGTGCTGGAGAACCTGGCCCACCAGGTGCTGGCGTTCGACACCGCAGGGCACCAGCCCGACGAGCTGCTGGACCGCTGGGAGTCGAGATCGCGCTCGGTCAGCGTGCCCGACCGGACTGGAGTCGACGACGAGACCGGGTGGCTGGTGAGCCGGGTCGGGGCACGCGGCACCGACTGGGGTCGTCTCGTGGTGACCCTGGACCGCCCGGTACAGGCCACCGATGTCATGCTCGTCGAGCGCAGTGCCGCCGCTCTTGCGCTTCACCGGCTCCTTGAACGCGACCGCGAGAGCCTGGAACGGCACAGCCACCGCACGCTCCTCACTGGGCTCCTGCGCCACGACGTCGACGCGGCCGAGCTCGCCGTCACGGCGCGCGCCCTCGGGGTTCCGCTCGAAGGTCAGCAGCTGGTCGGCATCGTGCTGAGGCCCAGGGGGGCCCGCCAGGTCGGGCCCTTGGAGAACCAGGAGGTCCTGGGCGGCCTGGCCGAGGACGCCGCGTCGGCGCTTCGGGCCCATCGGCGGACCGGACTCGTGGCGACCATCGACGACGCCACCGTCGGCGTTCTGCTGACCGTACGGCCGGGGCTGGCCACCGAGCCTGCCCTGGCCGAGTTCGCCATCGAGCTGCGTCGGCAGTCCCATCAGCGACGACACGCCGTCACCGACCGTGATGTCGGTGATGTCGGTGATGTCGGTGATGTCGGTGATGTCGTGGTCGCGGTCGGGTCCCCGGTCGACCAGCTCATGGACGTGCGGCGGTCCTTCCTCGAAGCCTCGCAGGTCGCTGATGCTGCAGCCCTGCAGCCGACCCAGCCGTTCTACCGAATGCCCGACGTGCGGCTGCGCGGACTTCTGCAGCTGCTTCGCGACGACGCCCGCCTGCAGACCTACGTCGAGCGTGAGCTGGGACCGCTGCTCGACCATGACGCCAGAAGGGGCACCGACCTCCTCGGCGTGCTTCGGACCTTCCTCGACCAGGGCAGGAACAAGTCAGCAGCAGCCGAGGCAGCGCACCTGTCGCGCCCGTCGCTGTACGACCGGCTCGACCGGATCGAGCAGATCCTGGCCGTCGACCTGCACTCAGTGGACTCCTGTCTGTCGCTGCACGTGGCACTGCTGGCCCTGGACGCCGTACGAGCACCGACTCCCTGAACGGGCACAAGCGAAGGGGAACGCGCCCATTGGGCGCGTTCCCCTTCGCTTGTCGCGCCAGGTGACTCAGGACTCGATGTTGGCCATCACGTGCTTGATCCGGGTGTAGTCGTCGAACCCGTACATCGACAGGTCCTTGCCGTAGCCGGAGTGCTTGAAGCCACCGTGCGGCATCTCCGCCACCAACGGGATGTGCGTGTTGATCCACACGCAGCCGAAGTCGAGGCCCTTGGCCATCCGCATGGCACGACCGAAGTCCTTGGTCCACACACTGGAAGCCAGGCCGTAGTCGACGCCGTTGGCGTGACGCAGGGCCTCGGCCTCGTCGGCGAACTTCTGCACGGTGATGACCGGGCCGAAGATCTCGCTCTGGATGACCTCGTCGTCCTGCTTGACGTCAGCGATGACGCTGGGCTTGATGTAGAAGCCGTGGTCGCCGATCTTCTCGCCACCGGTCGTGACCCGAGCGTGGTCGGGCAGGCGGTCGAAGAAGCCGAGCACCCGCTCGTACTGGTTGATGTTGTTGACCGGCGGCAGGAGGGCGTCCTCGTCGGACGGTCCGTTGTCGTAGGTCGTGACGACGGCCATGGCCTGCTCGGTCAGCGCAGCGACGAAGTCGTCGTAGACGCCGGGCGCGGCGATGACCCGTGTGGCGGCCGTGCAGTCCTGGCCGGCGTTGAAGTAGCCGGCGATGGCGATGGCCTCCGCTGCGGCAGCGATGTCGGCGTCGTCGAAGATGATCACCGGCGCCTTGCCGCCGAGCTCGAGGTGCAGCCGCTTGAGGTCCTTGCTGGCCGACTCGGCGATCTGCATGCCCGCGCGGGTGGACCCGGTGATCGAGATCAGCCGCGGCGTGGGGTGGTCGACCAGAGCACGGCCGGTGTCACGGTCGCCGGTGACGACGTTGAAGACGCCCGGCGGCAGGAACTCTGCGGCGATCTCTGCCATGCGCACGGTCGACACGGGGGTCGTGTCCGACGGCTTGAGCACGGTGGTGCAGCCCGCGGCGATCGCCGGCGCGTACTTCCAGGTGGCCATCATCATCGGGTAGTTCCACGGTGACACCTGACCGACGACGCCGACCGGCTCACGCCGGATCATCGAGGTGTGGCCAGCCATGTACTCACCGGCCGAGCGGCCCTCGAGGTTGCGCGCGGCGCCTGCGAAGAAGCGGATCTGGTCGACCATCGGCGGGATCTCTTCGCTGAGGGTCAGCGCCAGGGGCTTGCCAGTGTTCTCGCTCTCCAGCGCGACGAGCTCGTCAGCGTGAGCCTCGATCGCGTCGGCGATCTTGAGCAGGGCGAGCGACCGCTCGGACGGCGTGGTGTTCTTCCACGACTCGAAGGCGGTCTCGGCCGCCTTGAAGGCACGGTCGACGTCCTGGGCGCCGGAGTTCGCCGCCTGGGCGTACACCTCGCCGGTGCTGGGGTTGACCAGATCCATCATCTGGCCGTCGGCGGAGTCCACGGACTCGCCGTTGATGAAGTTTCGATACACGCGGTCGCTCACGAGTTCTCCTTGCGAAAGGGTTGCGCATGTCCAGGGACGGCCGCCCCGTTCGACGCCGCGCACGGGTGGACCGCTGTCGTCCACCCTAGTCCCACCGCGCGGGTTCCGACAGATTCCGACAAGAATCGGTCATCTCACGTACCAAATCCGTGGTGTTTGGGCGGTTTTGCTGCGGATTCACTTGCCAAACAGCTGAATGATTGGCCAGGATGCCTTTGTGGCAAGCCGCGAACGGAGCAACGGGAACGTCCTCGACGACGTGTCGAAGGCGATCATCGAGCAGCTCCAGGAGGACGGACGCCGGCCCTACGCCGCGATCGGCAAGGCGGTCGGGCTGTCCGAGGCGGCGGTCCGGCAGCGGGTCCAGCGCCTGCTCGACTCCGGCGCCATGCAGATCGTCGCAGTCACCGACCCGCTGTCCGTGGGCTTCCCCCGGATGGCCATGATCGGGATCCGCGTCGAGGGCGACATGGAACTGGTCGCCGAGAAGCTCGAGTCCATGCCCGAGGTCGACTACGTCGTCATCACGGCAGGGGCGTACGACATCCTCGTAGAAGTGGTTTGCGAGGACGATGACCATCTGCTCGACGTGATCAATCGACGGATCCGGGCCATCCCCGGTGTCCGACACACCGAGAGCTTCGTCTACCTGAAGCTCAGTAAACAGATCTACACCTGGGGAACACGATGACCTCTACACCGCAGTACGTCTCCGAGGGCGGCAACGACGCCCTGGCCGCCAAGGCCCGCGAACACCTTTGGATGCACTTCACCCGAATGTCGACCTACACCCAGGGCGGCCACGTCCCGGTCATCACCCGCGGTGACGGCGCCTACATCTGGGACAACCAGGGCAACAAGTACCTCGACGGTCTCGCCGGACTGTTCGTCGTCCAGGTCGGCCACGGCCGCAGCGAGCTCGCCGAAGTCATGGCCAAGCAGGCCAGCGAGCTGGCGTTCTTCCCGATCTGGTCCTACGCCCACCCGGCCGCCATCGAGCTGGCCGAGCGCCTCGCTCAGCTCGCACCCGGTGACCTCAACCGCGTCTTCTTCACCTCCGGCGGTGGCGAGGCGGTCGAGAGCGCCTGGAAGCTGGCCAAGCAGTTCTACAAGCTCACCGGCAAGCCGATGAAGCACAAGGTCATCAGCCGCTCGATCGCTTACCACGGCACGCCCCACGGGGCGCTGTCCATCACCGGCATCCCCGACGCCAAGAAGTACTTCGAGCCGCTGGTCCCCAGTGCGGTGAAGGTTCCCAACACCAACTTCTACCGCGCACCTGAGCACGGCGATGACCTGGAGGCCTTCGGCCTGTGGGCCGCCAACCGGATCGAGGAAGCCATTCTGTTCGAAGGCCCGGAGACCGTGGCAGCGGTCTTCCTCGAGCCCGTGCAGAACTCCGGTGGCTGCTTCCCGCCGCCCCCCGGCTACCTCCAGAGGGTCCGCGAGATCTGCGACGAGTACGACGTGCTCTACGTCTCCGACGAGACCATCTGCGCGTACGGACGCATCGGCGACTACTTCGCGACCTCTCGCTACGACGTGGTGCCCGACATCATCACCTCGGCCAAGGGGCTCACCTCCGGGTACGCGCCGCTGGGAGCCATGATCGTGAGCGACCGGCTCTTCGAGCCGTTCGCCACCGGCACCAACTACTTCGCCCACGGCTACACCTGGGGTGGCCACCCGGTGGCCGCCGCGGTCGCCTTGGCCAACCTCGACATCTTCGAGCGTGAAGGCATCAACCAGCACGTTCGAGCCAACGAAGGGGCCTTCCGCTCGACCCTCGAAAAGCTCACCGACCTGCCGATCGTCGGAGATGTTCGAGGCGACGGGTACTTCTACGGGATCGAGCTGGTCAAGGACAAGGCGACCAAGGAGACGTTCAACGACGACGAGTCCGAGCGTCTGCTCCGCGGGTTCCTGTCCAAGGCCCTGTTCGACGCGGGCCTGTACTGCCGGGCCGACGACCGCGGCGACCCCGTCATCCAGCTGGCGCCACCGCTGATCATCGGCCAGCCGGAGTTCGACCAGATCGAGCAGACGCTGCGCTCGGTCCTCACCGAGGCCTGGGGCATCCTCTAGGCCAGCTCGTCAGGGGGCCCGCAGCCGCGCGCTGCAGGCCCCCTGCTTCACCCTCCCTGCCCCGATGGAGTCCCCATGTCGGATCGACCGGCGCCCGGCTCGACCAAACGCACCAAGGTTCGGCGGCTCGCCGAGAAGGCTGTCCACGACCGTGCAGCACTGCACTCGGTCCTCGACGCCGGCCTGGTGGCCCATCTGTCGGTGAGCGACGACCAGGGGCAGCCGTACGTTCTGCCGGTTGCGTACGCCCGTGACGGCGAGAACGTCTTGTTCCATGGGTCGACGGGGAGCCGACTGTTCCGCGGGCTCGCCGGCGGACAGCCCACCTGCCTCACCGTGACCCTGCTGGACGGGCTGGTGCTCGCCCGCTCGACGTTCGAGTCGTCGATGCACTACCGAAGTGCGATGGTTCTCGGCGTCGCGACCAAGCTCACCGGGGCCGCGAAGCTGAGGGCCCTCGAGGTGATCACCGAGCACCTGCTCCCCGGGCGCTGGGACGAGGCGCGCCACCCGAGCAAGAAGGAGGCGGCTGCGACGATGGTGCTGTCACTGTCCCTGGACGAAGCGTCGGTCAAGATCGCGGACGGGCCCCCCACCGACGAGCCCGACGACCTCACGCGACCCGTCTGGGCCGGCGTCGTCCCGATGTCGGAGGTGTTCGGGCGTCCGGTACCGGCGCCGGACCTGAACGCGCCGTACGCCATCCCTGCCTACGTTCGGAAGTGGACCCGATGAGCCCCGTCTCCGTCACCGATCCTCACAGCCTGTCCTTCTGGTGGGGCAGCTTGGACGGCCCGGTGACCGGACGGCCACCGCTCCAAGGACCGGTCGAGGCCGATGTGGCCATCGTGGGCGCGGGCTACACCGGTCTGTGGACCGCTTACTACCTGCTGCTCAACGAGCCGTCGCTGCGCGTCGTGGTGGTCGAGAAGGAGCTCGCCGGCTACGGAGCCTCGGGCCGCAACGGCGGGTGGTGCTCCTCGTTGTTCCCGGCCACCTGGGAGAAGATCGCCCGAGAGTCGTCCCGCGACGAGGCCGTGCGACTGCAGCGGGCCATGTTCGACACGGTCGACGAGGTGGGGCGCGTGGTCGAGGCCGAGGAGATGTCCGTCGACTGGGCCAAGGGCGGAACCGTGCTGCTGGCCCGCAGCGACGTCCAGCTGGCGCGCGCCCGCGCTTCCGTCGACCACGCACAAAGCTGGGGCTTCAGCGACGACGACTACCGGTTCCTGTCCGTCGATGAGGCGCAGCAGCAGGCGGCGGCCGAGGGTGTCGTCGGGGGCATGTACACGCCCCATACCGCTGCGATCCACCCCGCCAAGCTCGTCCGGCAGCTCGCCGAGGCTGTCGAGCGTCGAGGCGGGGTCATCTACGAGCACACAGCAGCGACGGTCATCGAGCCAGGCGTCGTCCGCACCCCTCGCGGCGATGTACGCGCCCCTTACGTCGTGCGCGCGACCGAGGGCTACACGCCCTCTCTTGCCGGAAGTCGCCGCGATGTCGTCCCCATGTACTCCTTGATGATCGCAACCGCCCCACTGTCCGACGAAGCGTGGAAGCGGATCGGACTCTCCGACCGCCAGACGTTCACTGACTTCCGGAACATGGTCATCTACGGACAACGGACCGCCGACGGCCGGTTCGCGTTCGGCGGACGTGGGGCTCCGTACCACTACGGCTCGCGAGTCCACCCCGAGTTCGACCACGACGACAAGGTCTTCGCCTGGCTGCGTCGCACGTTGGTCGAGCTGTTCCCCGACGTCGCCGACGTCGAGATCGTCAAGGAGTGGGGTGGACCGCTGGGGATCGCCCGCGACTGGTGGGCCACCGTCGGTCTCGATCCGGCGACCGGTCTCGGCTGGTCGGGGGGATATGTCGGGGACGGGGTCGGGACGTCGCACCTGGGGGGCCAGACCCTGGCCGACCTCATCCTTCGTCGCGACACCGACCTGACCACCCTTCCGTGGGTCAACCGCCGGTCGCGCAAGTGGGAGCCCGAACCGTTTCGCTGGCTCGGTGTCAACGCGGGGCTCACGGCGATGGGCGTCGCCGACCCCGAGGAGTCGCGCACCGGCCGCCCGTCGCTCATCGCGCGGACGTTCGAGAAGCTCATCCACGGCTGACGAACCTGAGCGGGTCCCGCTACCGTGGGGTCCAACCACCCCCGCACGGGTTGGGGAACTGAGAGGACGTCATGCACGACGGGGGAACCGTGCCACCTGCCCACGAGACCGTCGACGTCGGCGCGACGGTCGGGCGCAAGCTGCGGACAGCTCGTCACCGTCAAGGGCTGACGATCGATGCGGTAGCCAAGCAGACCGGACTCACAAAAGGCTTCATCAGCCGGCTCGAGCGCGACGAGGTCTCGGCCTCGGTGGCGTCCCTGGTCGCCGTGTGCCGCGCCGTCGGGCTCCGGATGGGGGAGCTGTTCGACCCACCCCATGAGCCCGTCGTTCGACGCGACGAGGGCGCTCCCCTCGAGCTCGGCGGTCACGGACTGACCGAGGTCGTGCTCTCGTCGAGCGACCAGAAGCGCGTGGCGGTGGTCCACGCCACCCTCGACAAGGGGGGCACGAGCGGCGACGACTTCTACACCTTCGACAGCGACACCGAGTTCGCCTACGTGCTCTCCGGTCAGCTGCGCATCGACGTCGGTGACGAGTCGTTCTCGCTCGACGCCGGCGACTCGCTTACGTTCCGGGCTTCGTCCCCCCACCGATGGCACAACACCTTCGACGGACAGACCGTCGTGCTCTGGGTGCTCAGCCCCGCACCCTGACACACGCGCACGTCGCTGCCAGGGGCCCAGTGGCTGTCGGTCAGACCGCCGCCCACAACCGTTGAGCGACGAGCTCAGCCACCAGCACCTCGCCGAGCAGTCGCACGAGCTCGTCGGAGTCGTGCCGGTAGCGCAGCGACGCCGTTGCCCCGGCGACGTCTGCCCCCACGCTGACCACGGTCGAACCACGGTCGGTGGTCCAGGCCAACAGGTCGTCGTCATGGACGGAGCCGGGGAACAGCATCATCCGGTAGTCGAGCGTCTTGGTGAGGTACACGTCGACGTGGTTCCACTCCCCCGTCTCCGAGGCAGTCGCTGGCCTTCGTGGCCCTTCCCGCAGCATCAGCGCCGACTGCTGAGCACTGCTGAGCCGAGATGCAGGGGCGACGACGAAGGTGCCCGCCGGTCCGGCGAGCCGCTCGACGAGGCCGGGGAGCCACCGGTCACGCCGGTCGAGGAGGTCGGCGCACGCTTCGCCGGTCCGACGCACCGCGTCGGGAAGGACGCTGACCGTGCCACAGAGGCGGTCCTCCAGCGACAGCAGCAGGGCGAGGGTGTGCTGGAAGGACCGGCATGCCACACCACCGGTCTCCGGGCCGGCCCCCATCAGCACCGTGGCGTCGGCGAGCTCCGACATCGCGCTGTCAGCCACGTTGGTCAAGGCGATGACCGGGCACCGTCCTGCGTAGTGCCGGGCCGCTTCGAGCGTCTCCTTGGAGGCCCCAGATGCCGAGATCGCCAGGACGAGCGTGCCCGGGTCCGGCATCGGCAACAACGCCGAGCTCGCAAACTCGGCGACCGCCCAGCGGCCATGGTTTCGAAGACGGGCTGCGGCAACACCGGCCGCGAACGTCGACGACCCCATGCCGACCATCAGCACTCGCGTGACCTCCGGACCAAGCCGCCCCACGGCGGCGTTCCAGGGGTTCTCGGCCCGGAGGTGGCCAGCAAGCGCTGCCAGAGCCGCAGGCTTGGCCTCCAGGTCGTCGAGGAAGCGAACAGGATCCATCAGGTCTCCTCAGGATGTGGGTCGTGCTGCGGGGCCGAGCGCGGACCGCGGAGCGACTCGAGCAGTGCACCCATCGCCGCATCTGGGACATACCGCCAGACCGGGTCGTAGCGCACGGCGTACAAGTACTCGCGGCACTCCTGCTCGACCCGCAGGGGGCTTAGCAGCCTCTCCTGCACGGCGTGGCGAAGACCTGCCTCCTCCATGCCGCGGATGTAGGCCCCAAGGAAGCTGCTCTGCGCCTTGGTGATCCAGGTACCGACCAAACCTGCGTCCACGCCCGCGGTGCGCCTCACGACGACGCGGCCCACATGGTCGAGCGACTGCAGGTAGCCGGCGACATCGCGCGCGGCTGGCTGGGGGGCCGTTCTTTGTCCAGCCGTCAGCACCGGGTTCCCGTCGAAGTCGGTGACGGCGTAGTCGACGTCGCCGTCAGCTCGTTGGTACCGCAGAACCTGGCCGACGTGCAGGTCTCCGTGGACGGCGAGCACCATGACGTCGTCCGGGGACTCCCAGGCTCGAAGGTGATCACGGATCTCACCCGCACGACGTCTCAGGCGCTCGCCTTCTGGGCCGTCAACCTCCACCACGGCGGCGTCGAGAGCCGAGAGTGCCTGCCGGTACCACGAAGAACGCTCGGCCGGGTCTGCGACTGCGACTCCGGCCGACGCGAATCCTGAGTGCATCGACGCAACCATGGCGCCGACCGTTGCGGGCGGCACCAACGAGTCGGGCATCGTGAGCTCACCGCGCACCAAGCGCCGGACGTCGTCAACGCACCAGGACCATCCGTTGGTCGCGGAGGGAAGGAACTGGTCCACGGCCACCAGGAGCACGTCTCGGTCGTCGTCGTCACGCCAGAACAGGAAGCCCCAGGGCTGCGGCATCGACGTGAAACCGGCCGCGTCCAGCAGGGACAGCCGACCGGGTGCAGGGTGCAGGTCGCTACTGACGTGGTTGAGCCACTTGACCACGGCCGTCTCGCCGACCACGAGCGACTCGTTGGTCTGGTCCACGCCCATGGCCCGTTCGCCGGAGACGACCCGACCGTGCAGCTTTCGGACGACGAACCGGCCGTCGCCGCCCGGCCTACCGACGAGCAGCCGGATCAAGGCCTCCGCCAGCCCGTCTCCGGCGACCGCCCGGCGGACGCCGGAGCCGTCGTGCACGGCGGGCACGACGTGCAGGCCGCCTTCATGGTCGACGACCACGAGGACCGCGAGGTTGGGACCCAGAACGAGATGGTCGAGAAGGGTCAGGTGCGCGACGCCCGTGGTCGCTGTCCCACTCCGATTCGGCAGCAGCGCTGCCGGCTCGGTGGCAGAGACCAGCTGTGCGAGCAGACCTGGTCCGGTCACGACTCCGAACGGGCGTTCAGCCCGACCGACTCGATGAGGTCCGCGGCCCGGTCGACACCCCGTCGGGAGCGGATCGCAGCCCCCATCTCGCCCATCGCCACTCCAAGAGCGTCGTCTGCGAGCAGACGATCGACAGCACCTTGAAGCTCCTCGTCGGTGAACCCGTACGTGCTGAGTCGAACGCCAAGGCCCGTCTCGTGGATTCGCTGAGCGTTGTCGTACTGGTCCCAGAACAGGGGCAGCAGAACCATGGGCTTACCGAAGTGCAGCGCCTCGGTGGTCGTGTTGTTGCCTCCATGGGTGATCACGAGGTCGACCTGCGGGATCACCTGGGTCTGCGGCAGGAACTCCGCACCCCACATGTTGTCGGCCAGCTCGTAGGCGTCGTGCTGCGGCCCCTTGCTCACGATGTATCGGTGAGGTGTGTCCTTGAGGACCGACACGAGCCGGCGCATGAGATCGACGTCGGCGCTGCCGAGCGAGCCGAGAGAGAGGTACACCAGCCGACTCCCCTCGGGGCGGTCACGAATCTGCGCGGGCAGCTCGAAGGGCTCGTCGGTGGCCCGGACGCTGGAGTCGATTCGGTGCCAGGTCGAGCCCAGGGGGCGGACGTCGGTGTAGTCGACCTCCTGCGGGTAGACGTACAGGTTGGCAACGTCAGACGTGTGGATGAAGTCGAGGTCGGGAAGTGGGGGCGCACCCTGCTCCTGGACCCAGGCGTTGAACCTCTCCCACATGGGTCGATGGGTGCGGTCGTACTCCTCCCGGAACTGCTGCCACTGGGACGGGTCGGCGGACGGGAGACCCGAGTAGGGCGGAGGGACGGTCTCGCCCTTGACCTCCAGCGGGTTGCAGGACACGATCCGGACGAACGGGGCGTCGGACGTGAGCAGCGCGGGGAACGACAAGACGTTGTCCTCGACGATGACGTCGGGCCTGACCCGGTCGATGATCGCGCGAAGCTGCGGCTCGCAGTACATCGCGCCATCGATGAGCGCCTGCCACGTGGGCTGCATGAAGGTGGCGAGCTGCTCGATGGTGGGCTTGCGGAACTCCGGCGAGGTGTCGCGGATGAAGTCCTTCCAGAACTGGCCGGCGTCCTGCTCCGGTTCATCGTCCGGAGCAGGGGCAGCCAGGTGGACCAGGTCCTCCTCGAAGCCCAGCGACTCGAGCTTGCCTCGCCAGGAGGCCTCGGCGGCGAACACCACCCGGTGCCCGCGGCGCCGCAGGATGTCCCCGACGCCGATGCACTGGTTGGTGGGCCCGTACGCCGACTCCGGCATGAACAAGACCGTGAGTGGACGATCCGACATGGTTCCTCCTGCAGGACGGTTCCGCGCGACAGGCTGCAGGCCGCATCCTGTCATCCGCCAGGCAGGCCGCTCGACGGGCACTCAAGCGTGGCGTCAGCGCCGTCGATGATCCGAGCGTGGGGGATGACTCAGGCGTCGGCATGGGCGCGGTGACCCGTGGCCCGACGACCGGGACCGAATCGCCGGGGGCCTCCCCAGCTGACGTGGCTCGTCGCATGCGGTTGCTCGCCGAGATCACGTCCACGCGCGGCGACGGCGACGTCGCCCACCTGCACGAGCTCACGCTCAAGGCGATGCGGGCCACAGACGCCGACGCAGCAGGCCTTTCGATCTGGGTGCCGGAGTTCGAGCGGCTTCGCACCCTGGTGAACGTCGGCGTCTTCGACGACGGACCGAGCCCGTTCCCCGACGAGGAGGACTACCCGCTGCGTGAGTGGGGACGCAGCCAGGCCATCGAGGACTGTCTGGGGCGGGTCTACTGGCGCGGGCAGCCGGCGGCAGACGCCGTGAGCCAGCAGTACCTGTCCTACCTGGTCGACTGGGGCGTCGACAGCGCGATGGACCTGCCGGTCCTCGTCGACGGCGCCGTGTGGGGTGAGCTCACGGTTGCCCGCACGGCGGACCACCCGGCGTACGGCCTGGACGACATGTGGTGGGCGGCGGCCGTGGCCTCCCAGGTCGGGGCGGCCATCGGGTCGGCCCTGCACCTGCGCACGCTTCACCGGATGGCCACGACCGACCAGCTCACGGGACTCCCCAACCGGTGGGCCTTCGACGAACAGGCCAGGCGGCTGTTCGCCGCCGGCGTTCGGCAACGCTCGGTGGTGTTGGCCGTCCTCGACCTCAACGGGTTGAAAGCCGTCAACGACTCCCGCGGGCACGAGGCCGGTGACCGGCTGCTGATCGGGTTCGGCGAGCTCCTCCGAGAGGTGGGTGCGGAGCTGACGGGGTCACTCGTGGCTCGGTTGGGCGGTGACGAGTTCTGCCTCCTCACCGGTGAGCACGCCGCTGATGCCGTCGAGCAAGCGCTGCGCCGCCTTCTCGCCCGAGCCGCCGACGACCTCGGGTGCACGGCAGCATGCGGTATCGCCGAACACTCCCCGAGTACGCCGGTGGACGGTGTGAGCGAGCTGCTTCGCCTGGCCGACGAAGCCCAGTACCGCGCCAAGCACGGGCGCTCCCCCGTGCCTCTCCTCTCGGTTCGAGACGACCAGGCACTGCGCGGCAGCGTCGCCCGCGCCACCGGAGCCCCTCTCGACGACACACGGCCCCTCGCCCCCGTGACCGAGCTGAGGCAGCGGCGTCGCCGGTCCTTTCGCGACCGTCTGACGCCACCTCGGTAGGCTGGCCGCACAGTGCCGACCAGGCGGCGCTGTCCTCGCGAAGCCTCCCAAGGACCGTCATGACCGCACACGACACTCCCCGGTTCGTCACCGCCACGGACACCGACCTGTTCGCCGACTTGGAGGACTGGGGTCCGCGCGTCGGAGCCGACTCCGGCGAGCCGGTCATGTCCGGCCGGATCATGCACGACGCCGACGGCGTCCAGGTGGGCGTGTGGGCCTGCACCCCCGGCGGCTGGACCATCACCGACCGCCCGGACACCGAGACCGTGCGGATCCTGTCCGGCCGAGCACGGCTGACCAACGCCGACGGCACCAGCGCCGAGCTCACTGCCGGAGACGTCCTGACCCTGCCCAAGGGGTGGAGCGGACGGTGGGACATCCTCGAGCCGGTCCGCAAGTTCTACATCGTCGCGAAGTAGGCCATCGCTGAACGTGGGCCCAGTCAGACCCGGGCGAACGCCTCGATGTCCTCGGTGAACTCCTGGACCATCGCGTCGGACACGGTCGGCCGTACCGTGCCAAGCGCCGTCAGGTAGTCACCCGTCGAGGCGCCAGGTGCTGCGTCGGAACGGCCCTCGACCACGTCGCGCTCGAACGACGACTGGGCCGCCACCTGCGCCACGTGCTCGATGTCGGCCGGTGTCAGACCACTGCTGGCCTCCACGAGCGCCTCGACCTCGACGGCGCGTCCTGGGCCTCGCGTGTAGGCACCCCACAGCGCCCGCCTGGCCTCCGCGTCCGGCGGCCCGACCGGGATGACGTAGTCGAACCGTCCCGGTCTGAGGAACGCCGAGTCCAGCGAACGCACCGAGTTCGTGGCGGCGACCAGCAGCCGGGTGTCGCGCTCACGAAACGAGGGGATCAGCTTGAGCAGCTCGTTGGTCACCCCGTGTGCGGGTGACGTCGGAACCCCGTCTCGCAGCGATGCAACCTCCTCGACCTCGTCCATGAACACCAGCACCCGCTCGAGGTCGGAGATCTGGTGGAAGACGTCGCGCAGTGCGGCCGACAGCCCACCCTCCTCCGAGGCGAGCCTCGACGGGAAGATCTCCACGAACGGCCACCCAAGCCTTGACGCGATCCCGCGGGCAAAGGTGGTCTTGCCGGTCCCGGGCGGGCCGAACAAGACGATGGCGCGCGGTGGCACGACCCCGTGCGCCTGAGCCCGCTCGGGCTCGGCCAGCGGAAGGATCACCCGGCGTTCGATGAGCTCTTTCTCCCGGCGCATCCCGGCGACCCGCGGCCACAGGTCGGACGGCAGCATGCGACCACCCAGTCCGCTGAGCACCGCAGCCTCACCGGGCCCAACGGCCTCCAGCTTCTCGAAGTACGCGACGGCCGGGAGGCGCTGGTACCCGGCCTTGACCAGCCCCTCGGACAGCAGCTCCTCCTCGGGCAGCACATAGCCGATGCGGCGCACGTGCTGCTCGACCAGCAGGCGCTCGAGCTCGCGCAGCAGCGAGCTCACGAGCCCCTCGCCGCGGCGTCCGGGGTCGACCGCCAGGCGCATGACCCAGGCGCGCTCGCCACTGACCGCGGCCAGGGCCATCCCGACCACCCGCCCAGCCGAAAGCGCGACGACGGCAGGCTCGTTGGCCCTCAGGGAGGCAATCCCCTCGGCAACGGTGAACACCGAGCCCTGACCGAGCGGCTCAGTGGCATCCCACAGGTGGACGACTCCCTCGAGGTCGTCGTCGTGGTACTCGCGGACCAGGACGCTCATGCTCGCCTCCCCTGCCGTTCGTGCGCCGTCGTGGGCTGTCGTGGGCCGTCGTGTGCTGTCGTGGGCCGTCATGGGCCGTGCCGCCGGGCGCGGCAGAGCCTAGGTGACGCCCGGCGGGTCCCGGTTGGCAGGAGCCGGGCGACGTCATATATTGGATCCAATCCTGTCCCACGACGGGGCGCCCGCAGCCGGCGGGGCCTCGGCCCCTCTCGTGGTGGCGCTGTTTGCCCGACGAGCTCGTGCAGCTCGTGGAACCCCTGGAGTAGACGATGCCCGTACGCCCCCTGGACCTGCTCGCCCTCCAAAGCCTGCTGTCGGAGGAGGAGCGGATGATCCAAGACACCGTCCGGCAGTTCGGGGACGACCAGCTGCGTCCACACATCGCCGAGTGGTTCGAGTCCGGTCAGATCCCGGCCCGCGACCTGGCCAAGGAGCTCGGGTCGCTCGGGCTCCTCGGGATGCACCTCGAGGGCTACGGCTGCGCCGGCACCTCGGCGGTGGCCTACGGGCTGGCCTGCCTCGAGCTCGAGGCGGTCGACTCCGGCATCCGGTCGCTGGTCAGTGTGCAGGGGTCCCTGGCCATGTTCTCGATCTGGAAGTGGGGCAGTGAGGAGCACAAGCACCAGTGGCTGCCAGGCATGGCAGCCGGCGACACCATCGGCTGCTTCGGACTCACCGAGCCCGACTTCGGATCCAACCCGTCCGGCATGCGCACCAACGCCAGGCGCGACGGCGATGACTGGGTGCTCAACGGCACCAAGATGTGGATCACCAACGGCTCCGTGGCCGACGTCGCGGTCGTGTGGGCCCAGACCGACGAGGGCATCCGCGGGTTCGTCGTCCCTACCGATGTCGCGGGGTTCTCAGCACCGGCGATCAAGAGCAAGCTGAGCCTTCGCGCCTCGGTGACCAGTGAGCTGGTGCTCGACAACGTCAGGCTGCCAGCCAGCGCGGCATTCCCCGACGTCCGCGGCCTCAAGGGTCCGCTGTCCGCACTCTCCGAGGCTCGTTTCGGAATCGTCTGGGGCGTCGTCGGCGCCGCTCGGGACTGTCTCGAGACAGCCATCGAGTACGCGAAGGGGCGCGTTCAGTTCGACCGCCCGATCGCCGGGTTCCAGCTCACCCAGAAGAAGCTCGCCGACATGACGGTGGAGCTGGACAAGGCCTTCCTTCTGGCCCTGCACCTCGGACGACTCAAGGACGACCACGCAATCAGGCCCGAGATGATCAGCGTCGGCAAGCTCAACAACGTTCGCGAGGCCATGGAGATCGCCCGGACGTCGCGAACGATCCTCGCCGCTAACGGAGTCACGCTGGAGTACCCCGTTCTGCGCCACGCCAACAACCTCGAGTCGGTGCTGACCTATGAAGGAACCGAGGAGATCCACACCCTCGTGATCGGCGAGGCACTGACCGGCGAGGCCGCCTACCGCTGAGTTCAGGCCAGAAGGGCCGCGACGGCCTCAACGGCATGCTCGCGGTGCACCCTCAGCAGGTGTACGGCTGCTTCGGCGTCGCCCCGACGCACCGCCTCGACGACCGCGTGGTGCTCGTCGTGGACGTGTGCGCGGTGCGCCGCCTCGCTGTAGTACAGCGACCGATAGGCATCAGTGGCATCCCACAGGATTCGGACCAGACGAGCCAGGCGCGGCATTCCGGCCGCCTCGATCAAGGTGAAGTGGAACCGTCGGTTGGCCTCGGTCATGGCCAGCAGGTCGCCTGACTGCGCCGCAGTGTCGACGTCGGCCGCAGCATCGCAGAGCCGCTCGATGTCGCCGGCCGTGACAGCCGGGACGGCCACGCGCACGGCCTCGGACTCCAGAAGGTCGCGGATCCGGTACACCTCGCGCAGGTCCGCGACGTCCAGCTCGGCGACGAAGTACCCCCGGTGGGGCAGGTACACGACCTGCCCCTCGCCCTCGAGGATCTTCAGGGCTTCGCGCAGCGGCACCCGCGAGACGCCGAAGCGCTCCGCGAGGGCGTCCTGGAGCACCTGCTCCCCCGGCTTGAGCTCGCCCGTCACGATGGCCCGGCGAACCTCGGCCAGCACGGCTTCCTGGGCCGTCGGAGGCCGCCGGAACGCAGGCGTCGTGGTCACCGGGCCGGCCGAGCCGACGTGCTGTCACCTAGCCCCAAAGCGGCGAGCACGTCACCTGCGCCCTCGCCCAATCGCGGTGGGCGGTGCCGGTAGCTGACCGGAGTCTCGCTGAGGCCGATCGGGTTCGTGACGGTCGGGACCCCGTCGACCGTGCTGACGGGCTGGAGGCCGAGTCGCTCCGCGAGGGTGAACGCCCCCTCCAGGTCGTTGATCGGGCCGCAGGGCACCCCTACCGCGCTCAACCGGTCGAACCACAAGTCGGCACCTTCAGTACGAAGCCGTTCACACATCAGGTCGAAGAGCGCGTCGCGGTTGACCACGCGCGCAGGGTTGGTGGCGAACCGCTCGTCGTCGGCCAGTGCCGTCAGGCCCAAGACCGTCATCGCCTTGCGGAACTGAGCGTCATTGCCCACCGCGATGACGAATGGCTTGTCCGCGGTGGGATATGACTCGTAGGGCGCGATGCTGGGGTGGCGGTTGCCCATGATGCCGGGTACGAAACCTGCCGCCGCATAGGCCGACGACTGGTTCACCAGGGCCGACAGCAGCGACGACAGCAGGTTCACGTAGATGCGCTGGCCCTGCCCGGTGCGCTGACGATGGTGCAGAGCAGCCAGGATGCCTACCGTCGCGTGGAGCCCGGTGACGACGTCGACCAGCGCCACGCCCACCTTGACCGGTTCGTCCGGTCGCGACCCGGTCATCGACATCAACCCGCCCACCGCCTGGACGAGCAGGTCGTAGCCGGGCAGCTCGGCTCCACGACCCGTCCCGAACCCGCTGACTGATGCGTAGACGAGTCCGGGGTTGTCGACCCGTAGCGCGTCATAGCCCAGGCCCATGGCGTCGAACGCTCCGGGCTTGAAGTTCTCGACCACGACGTCAGCGCGGCGAGCCAGCGCGCGTGCCTGCTCCAGACCTTCGGGGTCACGCAGGTCGATCTCGACCGACCGCTTGTTGCGGTTCACGGACAGGAAGTAGGTGGCCTGGTCGTCGAACCAGGGAGGACCCCAGGCGCGGGTGTCGTCACCGGCTCCCGGGCGCTCGACCTTGACGACCTGTGCCCCTAGGTCGCCCAGCAGCATCGTCGCGTACGGCCCGGCCAGGACCCGGGAGAAGTCCGCGACCACGACACCGTCCAGGGCTCCGCCGACGGCCGCGGGTGACGTCAAGGTCATCGAGGTCCCCGATCATCGACTCGGAAGGCACGCAAGGTGCTGCAGTCGCAGCAGTTCGGAGATTGTATCCAATCTCTGGTCGAGCGCGCCGATCGGTCAGGCGACCTGGATCGACCGCTTGGCCAGACCCATCCAGAACCCGTCGACGACCTGCTCGGGTGCTGCGTCGGCGGCATCCGCTGCGCCCAGCGTGACGAACAGGGGGCTGAAGTGCTCGATGGTGGGGTGGGCGTAGGGCATCCCGGGAGCCTGGCTCCGGAAGTCGACCAGGGCATCGACGTCGGCGCGCGCCAGTGCTTCCTGAGCCCACGCGTCGAACTCCTGGGACCAGCCGGGAGCAACCGCGTCCGGGCGATAGTCCGACAGGAACGGCAGCCCATGGGTGGTGAACCCCGAGCCGATGATTAAGACGCCCTCGTCTCGCAGCGGGCGAAGCCGGCCGCCGAGATCGAGCAACGACGTCGGGTCGAGGGTCGGCAACGACATCTGCAGCACGGGAACCGCGGCGTCGGCGTACATCACCGACAGGGGGATGAAGGCTCCGTGGTCCAGCCCTCGACTGGGCTGGCGCACCACCGCGTGCCGGTCCGGAATCAGGGCCTCGACCCGGTCAGCCAGCGCGGGAGCTCCTGGCGCGGCGTAGGTGATGTCGTAGAAGCGGCTCTCGAACCCCCAGAAGTCGGAGACCAGGGGCGTCGGGGTCGTCGCGCCCAGGGTCAGCGGCGCGGACTCCCAGTGGGCGGACACGATCAGGATCGCCGACGGCTTCGGCAGGCTCGACGACCAGTCCCTGAGCTGTGCCGTCCAGCGTTCGTCGTCGATGAGAGGCGGAGCGCCATGACTCAGGAACAGTGCCGGCATCCGGGTCGGGCTCGATGCCTCAGCTGATGGGCTCACGGCCGCTCAACCGGGGCTTACGCGTCAGCTATTCCCAGACCGGTACGCGTCACGCATCCGTAGGTCGCGCTCGGCCGGCACCGCGCAGCAGCTGCGCATCCGCACGCGGCCGGTCACGGCCAACCCTGCGAGCACCAAAACGCCCACCGCGAGCATCACGCCGACCAGGCGAAAGACCAACTCGATCATGGCCCGATCTTAAACCCACGCTTCTCGACCTGGGTCTGAGCGACGCCGGCCAGGATCTTGACCACCGCTCCGAGGAACACCAGGTCCAGGAGCATCTGGACCATGGCGACGCTGCGTGCAGTGTCACTCACCGGCACCAGGTCTCCGAAGCCGACCGTCGAGAACACCGTGACGGTCATGTAGAGAGCGCTCACGCGGTCCAGAGGTTGGTTGAAGGACTGCACCGACTCGGTGCTGAGGGTCAGGTAGATGAACGCGAAGGTCACCAGGAACACGGCGATGGCCGCCACCAGACCCTGGAGGGCACGCAGGACCGGGTGGTCGGCGCGCAGGATGTGCTTGACCTGTCTCAGGATGAACAACCCGAACAGCACGATGGCCGCACCCAGCAGCAGCAGCGCCTGCCACACCGGTCGCTCCTCACCGCGGACCGGAACCGCGAAGTACAACGCCAGGCAGGCGAACACCGAGATGCTGGTCCACAGCAAACTGTGGACCAGGACCCACAGCTTGCGGCCTCGACTGACTTCCCCAAGCGGGCCGATCGTGCTCATGACCCAAGCCTGTCAGACAACTGAACCGATGCGCCGCTCGACGCGGCCAGCTGACCGCAAGCGCCGTCGATCTCACGTCCTCGGGTGTCCCGGACCGTGACTGGCACTCCTCGACGCTCCAGGCGTCGGACGAACTCGCGTTCATCTCGCTCGCGAGAGGCGGTCCACTTCGAGCCTGGCGTCGGGTTGAGGGGGATCAGGTTCACGTGGGCCAGCGTGCCCGCGAGGAGCCCGGCGAGCAGGTCGGCCCGCCATGCCTGGTCGTTCACGTCGCGGATGAGGGCGTACTCGACGGACAAACGACGTCCTGTGCGTGCGACGTAGTCGAAGGCGGCCGCCAGGACCTCAGCCACCGGCCAGCGGGTGTTCACCGGCACCAAGGTGTCTCTCAGCTCGTCGTCCGGTGCGTGCAGCGAGACTGCCAGCGTCACCGACAGACCTTCGTCGACCAGGCGACGCATCGCGGGGACCAGCCCGACGGTCGACAGCGTGACCGACCGCTGCGACAGGCCGAGGCCTGCCGGGCCGGGCTCGGTCAGGCGCCGGATCGAGTCGATCACCGGTCGGTAGTTCGCCAGCGGCTCGCCCATGCCCATGAACACCACGTTCGACACCCGGCCCGGTCCTCCGGCGACCTGCCCCGACTCGACCAGCGACGCTGCGACGACGGCCTGGTCGACGATCTCCGCCGTGGACAGGTTGCGGGTCAACCCGGCCTGCCCGGTGGCGCAGAACGGGCAGTTCATGCCGCACCCAGCCTGCGACGAGATGCACACGGTCGTGCGGCTGGGGTAGCGCATGACGACACTCTCGACCAAGGCGCCGTCGAAGAGCCGCCAGACGGTCTTGACCGTCGTGCCCTTGTCGCACCGCTGCTCGCTCACGCTCGTGAGAAGCGGTGGAAGGAGCTCCGCCACGAGGACGTCGCGGATCGACGCCGGCAGGTCGGTCATCAGCTCGGGGTCGCTTCTGTGCCGCTCGAAGTAGTGGCGCGACAGCTGGTCGGCCCGATACGCCGGTTCGCCGAGCGCTGTCACGGCCTCGCGACGCTGATTGGGGTCCAGGTCGGCCAGGTGGCGAGGAGGCTTGGCCCTTCTGGGTGCGGCGAACGTCAGCTCGCCGGGCTCGGGCGTCACAGCGACTTGGCGCGCGCCACGAGGTCGTCCGGGTCGGCACGCAGCTCGCGTGCGGCACCGACGAGCCACAGGTGGACCATGCGCTCCGGGGTCATCCCCGGGTCTCCGAGGACGACCTGGACGGCGAGGCCGTCCATCATCGACGACAGCCGAACGGCCGTGTCGACCGGCGAAGGGCTGTCGAACACCCCAGCTTCGACCCCTGCCTCGACCGTCTCGGCGATCTCCTGGCGCCAACGCGCGTCGAGCTCCAGTCGGACCGCGTCGATGCGTTCGTCATGGCGAGCGCGGACCCAGACCTCGAGGTAGAGCTGCCAGTCGCCGAAGGCGGGACCGCCGTCAGCCGCGAGGGCTCCCATGCGCGCCAACCGGTCGCGCGGGTCCGAAGGGGTGCTGCCCAGGTCGGCGTAGAACTCCTCGTCGGACGACGTGAGGGCAGCCAGCAGCACGTCGTTGAGACTGCTGAAGTGGTAGAGCACCAGGGCCGGACTGGTGCCCGCTGCAGCCGCGATGTCAGCCACCCGGGTGCCGGCGAAGCCACGGTCTCGCAGCACCTCGACCGCAGCACTGAGAATGCGACGGCGCCGCTCCTCGGGCGCCTTGGCAGCCAGTGTCATGGCGCCATTGTGTCCCACCGTTGTTGCTCGGCGGCGGCAGTGGCGCTCACACCAGCGCCGCGAGCAGCACCGCGGCCACCGGAGCCGTCGGCAGGAGCGAGTCCAACCGGTCCATCAGGCCGCCATGCTCGGGGAGCAGCCTGCCCATGTCCTTGACGCCCAGGTCTCGCTTGATGAGCGACTCACCGAGGTCGCCGAGGGTGGCGGTGACGACGACGACGCACCCGAAGAGCGCCCCCTGCCACCACGGCGCGCCGAACACGAGCGGAAAGGACACGGCGCTCACGACGGCCCCGAGCCCGAACGAGCCGGCCAGTCCCTCCCACGACTTCTTCGGGCTGACCCGCGGGGCCATGGGGTGCCGTCCCGCCACCACCCCGACGGCGTAGCCGCCGGTGTCACTGGCGACGACGGCCAAGATGAACACGACGATGCGGTCTGGTCCATCGGGCTGGGCCAGCATCAGCATCGCGAACGACGCCAACAGAGCCACATAGGTGACCACGAACACCGACACCACGGTGTCGCGGACGAGTCCTTGCCGACCCGACAGCAGCCTGGTGCCGATCACGACGACCATGGTCAGCGCATAGGCCACCGCCAGGGTGTCGGCACCGTCACGGTAGGCGGCCACCACCATGATGGCGCTGCCGGCGACGATGGGAACCAGCGAGATCACGACGCCGGCCGAGCGGACGGCGGCGGCGACCTCGTAGACGGCGATGCTGATCGCGGTCACGACGACCACGACGAACAGCCACTTGACCGTGTACAGGCTGACCAGCACGAGCACGGCCAGCACGATCCCGACGCCTGCGGCGACCGGAAGGTTGCGCCCGGCACGGCTCGCGGGCTCCGTCCCCGTGGTCACACTCTCGTCGGGCACCGGGTCAGACCTCGAGCAGCTCGGCCTCTTTGTGCTTGAGCACGTCGTCGATCTGCGCCGTGTACTTGTGCGTCAGGTCGTCGAGCTGCTTCTCGGCGCGACGCACGTCGTCCTCGCTGGCGGCGCCGTCCTTGGAGAGCTTGTCGAGGTGGTCCTTGCTGTGGCGTCGGACGTTGCGCACGGACACCTTGGCTTCCTCGGCTTTGTGCTTGGCCAGCTTGATGAACTCGCGGCGCCGCTCCTCGGTCAACGGTGGGAACGAGATCCGGATGACCGCACCGTCGTCGACCGGGTTCACCCCGAGGTCGCTGTCGCGGATCGCGCGTTCGATGGCAGCCAGCGAGCTCTTGTCGAAGGGGCTCACCACCATCATCGTCGGCTCCGGGGAGTGGAAGGACGCGAGCTGGTTGACCGGGGTCGGGGTGCCGTAGTAGTCGGCCAGGATCTTGTTGAACATGGCCGGGTTTGCACGACCGGTACGGATCGACGAGAAGTCCTCCTTGGCGACCGCGACCGCCTTGCCCATCTTCTGCTCGGCCTCGCTCAGGTTCTCGGCGATGGTGGCGGCGGTCACGGCAACTCCTGTCTTGTCTACGGGACGAGCGTCTAGGACACGTGGCTGACGAGCGTGCCGATCTTGTCACCTCGGACGGCTCGGGCGATGTTGCCCTCCTCGAGCAGGTTGAACACGATGATCGGCAGGTCATTGTCTCGGCACAGGCTGAAGGCGGTGGCGTCGGCCACCTTGAGGCCGCGGGCCAACGCCTCGTTGAAGCTGAGCCGGTCGAACTTCACCGCGCCGGGCGTCGTCTTGGGGTCCGCGTCGTAGACGCCGTCGACGCTCTTCGCCATCAAGACCACCTCCGCACCGATCTCGAGGGCACGTTGGGCAGCCGTCGTGTCGGTGGAGAAGAACGGGGCACCCAGACCTGCGCCGAAGATGACCACGCGGCCCTTCTCGAGGTGCCGGATCGCCCTCCTCGGCACGTACGGCTCGGCCACCTGCCCCATGGTCAAGGCGGTCTGCACCCGGGTCTCGATACCCTGCTTCTCCAAGAAGTCCTGCAGAGCCAGACAGTTCATCACCGTGCCGAGCATGCCCATGTAGTCGGCCCGGGACCGGTCCATGCCGCGGTTGGAGAGCTCGGCGCCGCGGAAGTAGTTGCCGCCGCCGATGACGACGGCAACCTGGGCTCCCCCGCGGACGACGTCGGCAATCTGACGGGCGATCGCACCGACCACGTCCGGGTCGACGCCCAGGCCGCCGTCCCCGGCGAACGCCTCTCCGGACAGCTTCAGCAGAACGCGCTCGTACCCGTCGTCACCCGGTGACTGGTCGGCTGCGTCGGTCACGGCGGCTCCTGGTGCTTGCTGGTGCGTGCAGGCTGGTGCGGGCTGCGTGCGGGCTGCGTGCGGGCTGCGTGCGGGCAGGGTGACGGTTGGGTGCAGTGTGCCTCAGGCCTGGCCGACCTCGAAACGGGCGAACGCCGTGACCGTGGTCCCGGCGTCGGCCAGCTGCTGTCCGACGGTCTTCTTCTGGTCGGTCACCGACGGCTGCTCCACCAGCACGACCTGCTTGAAGAACCCGGTGACCCGCCCGTCGACGATCTTCGGGAGCGCAGCCTCGGGCTTGCCCTCCTCGCGCGCCGTGGCCTCGGCGATCCGACGCTCGTTGGCCACGATCTCGGCGGGAACCTCGTCGCGCGAGACGTACTGAGGACGCATGGCAGCGATCTGCATGGCAGCCGCACGCGCCGCGTCGGCGTCGCCGCCGCTGTAGGCGACCAGGACGCCGACCTGCGGCGGAAGGTCGCTCGAGCGCCGGTGCAGGTACACCGCGCTGTCGCCGTCGAAGCTCGCCACCCGACCGATCAGCAGCTTCTCTCCGATCACCGCCGCCAGCGCGTCGATGGCCTCCTGGACGGTCTGACCGGAGGCGAGCGGCACGCCTGCCAGCTCGCCGGCGTCCGCGGGCCGCTTCGCGGCCGCAGCCTCGGCGATCTGGTCGGCCAGCTGCTGGAACTGGTCGTTCTTGGCGACGAAGTCGGTCTCGCAGTTGAGCTCGACCAGGGCGCCGCCGCTGTGGGCGACGAGTCCGTTACTCGCTGTGCGCTCGGCCCGCTTGCCCAGGCTCTTGGCGCCCTTGATCCGCAGCAGCTCGGTGGCCTGGTCGAAGTCGCCCTGGGCCTCTTCGAGCGCCTTCTTGCTGTCCATCATGCCGGCGCCGGTGGCGTCGCGGAGCCGCTTGACGTCTGCGGCGGTGAAGTTCGCCATGGGAGTGGCAACCCTTTCGTGGTCGGTGGAACGGGTGGAGCGTGAGCCCAGCGGTCAGGCCGAGGGGGCGTCTGCGGCGGCTTCGGGAGCAGCGGCTTCGGGAGCAGCAGCTTCGGGAGCAGCGGCTTCGGGAGCAGCGGCGGGTGCAGCCTCTGGCGCAGGGGCGGCGGCATCGGCACCGAGCAGCTCGCGCTCCCACTCGGCCAGCGGCTCGTCGGTGGCGAGCTCGGCACCAGCCGGCTTCTCGTCACCACTGGCCGCTCCGGCGCGGGCCACGAGGCCGTCTGCCACAGCGTCGGCGATGACTCGGGTCAGCAGGGCCACCGAGCGGATCGCGTCGTCGTTCCCGGGGATCGGGTAGGTCACCACGTCGGGGTCGCAGTTGCTGTCGAGGATCGCGACCACCGGGATCTTCAGCTTCCGGGCCTCTTCGACGGCGATGTGCTCCTTGTTGGTGTCGATGACCCAGACCGCACTCGGAATCCGCTGCATGTCACGGATTCCACCCAGGGTCTTGACCAGCTTGTCCTTCTCGCGGCGCAGGACGAGCAGCTCCTTCTTGGTCATACCGGAGGCTGCCACGTCGTCGAAGTCGATCTGCTCGAGCTCCTTGAGCCGCTGCAGCCGCTTGTGCACCGTGGAGAAGTTGGTGAGCATGCCACCCAGCCACCGCTGGTTGACGTATGGCATCCCGACCCGAGTCGACTGCTCGGCGATGGCCTCCTGAGCCTGCTTCTTGGTACCGATGAACATCACCGAGCCGCCGTGGGCGACGGTCTCCTTGACGAACTCGTAGGCGCGGTCGATGTACGACAGCGACTGCTGCAGGTCGATGATGTAGATGCCGTTGCGCTCGGCGAAGATGAACCGCTTCATCTTGGGGTTCCAGCGACGGGTCTGGTGCCCGAAGTGGACGCCGCTCTCGAGCAGCTGCTTCATGGTGACGACGGCCATGGCCGGGTTGCTCCTCACCCGCCCCGGGGCGACCCGACGCGGTTCTCGGTTCTCCGCCCACCTCGTTCGGGTGAGCGCCTGACGTCCGACATGACCGACCACGGTCGGGCTGGTGAGTCAGGCTCACGAGCCAGGCCGCGGACCGAGTGGCCTGCCTGCGCCGAAGCGCGAGGCGCGGATGTGCGATGTCACGCCGACCAGCACGGGACCGTCTCGGGGGACCCGGGACGCTCGCACGCTGGCGCCGTGCGCGCCCAGTGTATGCGGGAGGCCCACCGGACGCGAAAACGTCGTCCCCAGGCCCCTCGGGTCCAGGTCGTCCACAGGAGCCACCTCGCCGGCCCGTCACACGACGCGTCCAGCCACGCTGACGACATGCCTGTGACCCGCAGCCTCCCGCCGCCTGCCCGCTACCGCCGACTGCACGTGACCGGGCTCCTGGTGGTCGTCCTGGGTGGGCTCATGCTCGCAGCCACCCCAACGGTCGGTCTCGCGTCCCCGTCCGCGGTGCTCGCCCCTGGCCGTTGGCCCGTTGCGCCACCGGTCGTGATCCGAGGGTTCGAACCACCACCGGCCCCGTGGCTCGCCGGTCACCGCGGGGTCGACCTGGCTGCCGACGTCGGCTCCGCGGTCCGGGCAGCGGTGGGCGGCACGGTGAGCTTCGCAGGAACGGTCGCCGGCCGAGGGGTGGTCGTCGTCCGGCTCTCCAACGGATGGTCGACCACGTACGAGCCGGTCGACCCGGCCGTGTCGCGCGGCCAGGCCGTGGCCGGCGGCGACCGGGTCGGCCGGCTCACGGTCAGCACGCACTGCGGCCTTTGGAGCTGCCTGCACTGGGGCCTGCGCGACGGCGCGACCTACCTCGACCCCCGACAGCTGGTCGCCGGGCCGGCGCGCTTGCTCCCGCTGGGGTCAGTCGACCGGTTCGGCGAGCTTCCCGCGCAGCTGCAGCACCGCCTTGGTGTGCATCTGGCAGATCCGGCTCTCGGTCACCCCGAGGACCTGGCCGATCTCGGCCAGCGTGAGCCCCTCGTAGTAGTACAGCGTCACGACGATCTTCTCCCTCTCGGGAAGCTGGTTGATCGCCTTGGCCAGCAGATACTTCGTCTCTTCGGACTCGAACGCGGCCACCGGGTCTTCGGCCCGGTTGTCCTCCAGCGTGTCAACCAGGCTCAGCTTGTCGCCCTTGTCGCCGCCCACGCTGAGCAGTTCGTCGAGCGCCACCACGTTGACGTAGGACACCTGACTGAAGATCGCGTGCAGGTCGGTCAGCGCGATGCCCATCTCGGCGGCGACCTCGGCTTCGCTGGGGGTACGGCGCAGCGACGCCTCGAGTGACGCGTACGCCTTTTCGACCTCACGGGCCTTGTAGCGCACCGAGCGCGGAATCCAGTCGATCGCCCGAAGCTCGTCGATGATCGCACCACGGATCCGGCTGATCGCGTAGGTCTCGAACTTGATGGCCCGCTCGAGGTCAAACTTCTCGATCGCGTCGATGAGACCGAAGATCCCGTAGGACACCAGGTCGGCCTGCTCGATGTTCGGCGGAAGACCGACTCCCACTCGACCAGCCACGTACTTGACCAACGGCGAGTAGTGCAGGATCAGCCGCTCGCGCAGAGCCTGCTCACCGGTGTCCTTGAACTCCCGCCACAGTGCTTTCAGCGCTGCGTCAGCAGCCGAAGGGTGGTCCCGCTCGTCGTCGAACTCGACCTCCACCGGCTGGGCGGTTGAAGGGGCAGCACTCGAAGCAGTGCGCTTGGCCGCGCTCTTCGGGGCACTCTTGGGAGCGCTGGCCGGGGCAGCGTCACGCGCGGGGGTGCGCTTGGTCATACGCCCTCTTCAGTCGGTCGACGGACACGTGCGTGTAGATCTGCGTGGTCGCGAGCGTAGCGTGACCCAGCAGCTCTTGGACGGAGCGTAGGTCGGCCCCCCCTTCGAGCAGGTGCGTGGCCGCGGTGTGGCGCAGGCCATGCGGGCCGAGGTCCGCTGCGTCGGGGATCTCGGCCAGGTGTACGTGTACCAGGGTACGGACCGCTCGCTGGTCCAGCCGGCCGCCCCTCGCCCCGAGGAACAAGGCCGGGCCGCTGCCGCTCCTGGCCAGGTGTCCCCGGCCCTGCGCTCGCCAGGCATCGAGGGCGCGCTGCGCCGGTGCCCCCATGGGCACCGCTCGTTCCTTCGAGCCCTTCCCGAGGACCCGAACCGCTCGGCGCTCGTCGTCGACGTCGTCGAGGTCCAGGCCGACGAGCTCGCCGACCCGGATCCCGGTGGCGTACAGCAGCTCCAGGACCGCCAGGTCGCGCAGCCTGACCGGGTCACCGGCGGCGGCCTGCTCCGTGGCCCGGTCCAGGAGCTGGTTCACCTGGTCGTGGCGAAGCACCTCGGGCAGCGGCCGATGAGCCTTCGGACGGGCGAGAAGCGCAGCGACATCGACGTCGACCAGCCGCTGGGCCACCAGGAAACCGGTGAAGGCTCGGGCAGCCGAGGTGCGACGGGCCAGGGTCGAGCGCGCCCGCCCCCGGGTGCTCTGCAGGGCCAGCCAGCTCCGCAGGACGGCCAGCTCAAGGTCGACGGGTTCGGCGACTCCCAGCCGTTCAGCGTGATCGAGCAGGCCCGCGACGTCGCCGACGTAGGCGGTCACCGTCCGGGGTGACAGACCACGCTCGGCCCGCAACCAGCGCTCGAACGGCGCGAGCAGCGACGCCAGAGCGGGTGTGGCGGGCAAGCCCGCCGGCGAGCCGAGGTCGGGGGTCACCGTCCCACGGTGCGGTCCCGCCGTCAGACAATCAAGCAGCCTCGCGGGGCGCACCGGCTCCACGTCATCGGGCCGACCCCTCGGCCAGACGCCAGCCCGACCCCTCGAGCTCGGCCAGCCCGAGCAGACGCAGCTGGTCGAGGGCACGAAGAACCCGGTCGGACGGAAGGCCCGCCGTCCGCGCGAGCCGCTCGACATCGACGGCTCGCCGGACCGGCAGGGCCTCCAGGGTGGCTGCGACCTCGGTCGACAGACCGTCGGACGCCTTCGCGGGAACAACGGGGTCCGGCGCCCAGGATCCGAGAGGCCCGAGCTCCTCGACGACGTCGTCGGCACCGGTGACCACAGCAACCTCCTCGCGGTACTGCCGGAGGAGGCGGTGAACGCCGGCGGACATCGGCGAGGTGACCGGGCCGGGCACACCGAGCACCGGTCGGTGCAGGTGTCGAGCCGAGGCTGCGGTGTTGAGCGCGCCGGAACGGTGGGCGGCTTCCACCACGACGGTGCCTCGCGACAGCGCCGCGATCAGCCGGTTGCGGGTCAGGAACCGGCTCCTGGTCGGGTGGCAGCCCGGGGGAAGCTCACTGACCACGACGCCGTCGACGGCGATCCTCTCGAACAGGGACACGTGTCCCCGGGGATAGGCGACATCGACTCCGCAGGCGAGAACAGCAACGGTGACGCCCCCAGCGGCGAGCGACCCCCGGTGGGCCGCCGCATCGATGCCGTACGCCCCTCCGGAGACGACCGACCAGCCACGGTCGGCCAGCCCCGCCCCCAGCTCTCCCGCCACCGTCGCTCCGTAGGCCGTCGCGGCTCGCGCTCCGACGACCGCCGCCGAGCGCAGCACGCAGCGCCGAAGGTCTCGACCTCGCACGAACAGCGCCAGCGGTGCCTTGAGGTCGAGGTCGGACAGCTGGCTGGGC
>JBAPUB010000049.1:0-11786 GCA_049282455.1 Actinomycetes bacterium | reverse complement strand
GGTGAACCCTGCCGAGCGTCGGGCTCGGGCGGCGGCGCCCCCGGCATCAAGATCCCAGTACCAAAGGGCGAAGGCGATCACGTTCGTGACCCAGACTATGGCCCCGATGGTGAGCAGCTGGCCGGCTGAGTCGAACTTGTTGTTCAAGATCCCGGCGATGAGCCGGAGCGCCGCGACGGCATTGACGATCGTGATGAGCCCGATCATCATCCCGGTGGTGATTCGTAGCCAATGACGGTCCCTGTCGATGCGTCCGGGATCGCCGACGACGAGAACGGCAAGGAAAGCAGTGAGGAAGACCGGGTAGAGGAATGCCAGCCATGAGCTCGTGAACCGGAAGTCGCTGGGCAGGAACTCGTGCAAGATCCCGGCGACGAGGACCGCCGTCGCCATCGGCCAGCGACGCTCTCCGCTTCGACCGGACGGGCTGCGGCCCTCCGTCGGTGTCTGGGCGTCGTCCACGGTGCATTGTGGCCCCTCGATAGGATCGGCACCATGTCGAATGCCCAGTTCACCCTCATGGCCGGGGTAGAAATCTCGCAAGGCCAGGTCGAGGTGCTCAGCCACGGCGAGGCCGACGACCGCTACTCGTACGGCGACCCCGTAGCCGCGGCGCGCACCTGGGTCGGGCAGGGAGCACAGTGGATCCATCTGGCCGACCTCGACGCCGTCGAGGGCACAGGGGACAACGCCCGGCTCGTCAAGCAGGTGCTCGACCACTGTCGAGGCCAAGCCCACGTCCAGCTGGCGGGCGGAATCCGTGACGACGCGTCACTAGCAGCAGCACTCGACACCAGCTGCGCTCGGGCGGTCATCGACACCGCGGCCCTCAGCGACCTCGCCTGGGTCGAGAAGGCTGTCGCCGCAGGCGGCAAACGAGTCGGGGTGGCCATCACCGGTCACAAGGACCAGGTCTACGCGCCCGGCTCAGACGCCCATGGAGCCGACCTCTACGAGGTCCTCGAACGGCTCAAGGCGTCCGGGTGCAGCAGCTACATCGTCACCGACGTCGACTCAAAGGGGGTGCGCAAGAAGTCCCAGCGGCACGTCCTCGACGCCGTCCTCGCCCAGGCGCACGGGCACGTCGTCTGCTGCGGTGGGATCTCCCACCTCCAGGACCTGCACGCCTTGACCGAGGAGGTGCCGCACGGGCTCGCGGCCGCGGTCGTCGACCGGGCCCTGTACACCGGCGAGTTCTCCTACGCCGAGGCGCTCGCGGCGCTGGTTCCGCGCTACGACCTGTACCACTGGGGCCCGCCCCAGTAGCCCACGGCTCACACGGCGTAGATCTTGCCGCCGGCCTCGACCACATTGATCCGGGCGAGCGGAGACGGAGCCGGGCCGCCCGTGACGTCGCCGGTGGCGACGGAGTAGGTGGCGCCATGGCACGGGCAGGCGATCTGGCTGCCGTCGTAGCCCACGGTGCATCCGGCGTGCGTGCACACGGCGCTGTACGCGAGGTAGGTCCCAGCCTTTGGCTGCATGATGATCCCGGGCTGGCCGGTCTTCGGGTCGGTGAAGCTGGCCGACGAACCCACGGGCACGGCCGACGCTGAGCCGAGGAGCACGCCGCCGGCAGGCGCGTTCGACGACGGGGTGCTCGCCTGCTTCGTGGGCTTGGCCGTCGGCGATGTGGAGGCCGTCGGCGACGGGCTCGGCGTCGCGCTGGGTGAGGGCTGCACCGATGCGGCCCCCATCGGTGGAGGGGTGCTGCTGCTGAACACGCGTGCGACCGACGCCGCGACCACCGTTGTGGCACCGACAGCCACGGCGGCGAGCCCGGTTCGCATCAGGGTCCGGCGGTTGACCTCGGCAGTGATGTCGGCGGGTTCGCGACGACCGGTTGGCTCGGGAGGCAGGCCCACCTCCTGCCTGACGGAGCGTCTGATGGCGGCACCCCAAGACAAGACCCCCCCGTCGCCCGCGATGGCCAGAGGGGTGAAGGCGAAGAGGAAGACGATGTCGGAGCCGAAGAAGTAGGGACGGGTGGTCCAGCTCACGGTGAGGAAGAAGGACAGCGCCAGCAGCATCCCGCCCAACGCCGACAGGCGGGTCCAGAACCCCAGCAGCACACCGAGCCCGACCGCGACCTCACCGAGCGCGATCATCAGACCGAAGAGGAGGGGGTGCTGGGCGGTCACACCCACCAGGGCCGCAATGGGGCTGTGCGCCTGGGCCAGCTGCATCTGGTGCTCGACACCGTTCTGGGCGTTCGGGTCCAGGTACGCGCGGTCCGACAGCTTGAGCACACCGGCGTAGACCATCGTCACGCCCAGGAACAGTCGAAGGGGGAGCAGAACCCACCCGATCTGTCCAGCGCGCTGCCGCCAGTCGGCGGACGGGGATGCGGTTTCGACGCGGGCCGGCGCCGTAGCCCGACGGGAGTTAGTGACCATACGGTGAGCATGGCACCCGCCCGTTAAGGCGCTGCTAAGAGGAGGATGCGCCCAACCCACGACCGCCGGAGCGACAGTGGGGGTGGGGTCGCCGAGATCGCCGACGGCCGGGCCAGTCGGACGGTCTGGCACAACGAGCTGGGGGGCCTGACCTACGAGATCGGCGCCGGGGGCCCAGGGTGTTGGTGACTGCTGGGCTGACCCGAGGCCGCCTCAGCGCTGGTCAGTGGGCGGACAGACGCTCGGTCTCGTCGACGACCTCGGCAGCGACGCCTTTGAGGCCGGCCTCGTACTGCTTGGCATGGTGGGCGCAGAAGAGGAGCTCGCCGCCGGAGAGGAGTCGGACCAAGACGTACGCCTGGGCACCGCAACGGTCGCAGCGGTCGGTGGCGGTCAGCGCGCTGCTAGGAGCAACGGCAGTGGTCACGGTGCCTCTCTTCCGTCCCGTGGCCCAGCTGGGCCGTCGGACTTTCTCACCGGTACAACATCCCACCACACGAGAAACGTTCCCGCTGGCGGTCGGCGTCCGGTTCGCCATCGGCGTAGTCCACCTTGACGGGGCGAGCGCGAATGTGACGTACGACACGCCGACAAGTCACCCGTTCGCGGCTGTTCGACCCGACCGGGCCGCCCGCGTCGACGGGGTGGCGCAGACGGGGACCGTCGGATGCCGCCGGTAGCCTGGCCGCACCCCAGCAGCACGTGACCAGCACCTGACCCGTACCGACCAAGGAGCAGCTGTCCGAGTGACCGCACCGCACGACTCCCCAGCCACCACCGGCACCGGACGCCGAACGACTGCCAAGGGCGCCGGGTACACCGCCAAGCACCTCTCTGTGCTGGAGGGGCTCGATGCGGTGCGCAAGCGCCCCGGGATGTACATCGGCTCGACCGACTCGCGTGGGCTCATGCAGTGCGTCTGGGAGATCATCGACAACTCCGTCGACGAGGCTCTGGGTGGTCACGCGACGTTGATCGTGGTCGTGCTCCACGCCGACGGGTCCGTCGAGGTCCGCGACGACGGCCGGGGAATCCCGGTCGACGTCGAGCCGAAGACCGGCCTCACCGGTGTCGAAGTGGTCATGACCCGGCTGCATGCGGGCGGCAAGTTCGGCGGCGGGTCCTACGCTGCCTCGGGCGGTCTGCACGGCGTTGGCGCCTCGGTGGTCAACGCCCTGTCCTCGCGCCTGGACGTCGAGGTCGACCGCGACGGCGTCGTCCACGTGATGAGCTTCCGGCGGGGTGTGCCCGGCGAGTTCGGCGGCTCCGGACCCGACGCCGTCTTTGTGAAGCGGTCGGGGCTGCGGACCGCCGGGAAGGTGGCGAAGAAGCGCACGGGCACGCGGGTCCGCTACTGGGCCGACCGGGAGATCTTCCTGGCCGAGGCCTCCGTGTCTCTCGACGAGCTGCACACCCGGGCCCGGCAGACCGCGTTCCTGGTTCCGGGGCTCTCGATCGTGGTCCGCGACGAGCGCGGGCCGGCACCGGCTGAGGAGACCTTCCGGTTCGACGGAGGGATCGGTGAGTACGTCGAGTTCCTGGCGACCGACGAACCGATCGCCGGCGTGGTGCGGCTGCACGGTGTCGGGCACTTCCACGAGACCGTTCCGGTGCTCGACACCAAGGGACACATGACTCCCAAGGAGGTCGAGCGAGAGCTCACCGTCGACCTCGCGCTTCGCTGGGGCACCGGCTACGACAGCCTGGTCCGGTCCTTCGTGAACATCATCGCCACCCCCAAGGGTGGAACCCATGTCAACGGGTTCGAACGGGGGCTGGTGCGCACCCTCAACGAGCAGCTTCGTGCGACCAAGCTGCTCCGCGTCGCCGACGACCCCATCGTCAAGGACGACGCCCTCGAGGGGCTCACTGCCGTGGTCACGGTCCGTCTGGCCGAACCACAGTTCGAAGGGCAGACCAAGGACGTTCTCGGAACCGCTGCAGCGACCCGGATCGTTTCGAACGTCGTCCACCGAGAGCTCACGCGCATCCTCACCTCGACCAAGCGAAACGACAAGACCCAAGCACGCGCCATCCTTGAGAAAGTCGTGGGTGCCGCCCGCACCCGGATCGCCGCGCGGCAGCACAAGGAGCTGCAGCGACGCAAGAACGCGCTCGAGACGTCGTCGCTTCCGGCCAAGCTGGCCGACTGCCGCAGCGACGACGTCGAGCGCACCGAGCTGTTCATCGTCGAAGGGGACTCCGCCCTCGGCACCGCGAAGCTGGCGAGGTCCAGCGAGTTCCAGGCGCTGCTGCCGATCCGCGGCAAGATCCTGAACGTCCAGAAAGCGTCGGTTGCGGACATGCTCAAGAACAGTGAGTGCGCGTCATTGATCCAGGTGATCGGGGCTGGCTCGGGCCGCACGTTCGACCCCGCAGCGGTGCGCTACGGCAAGATCATCATCATGACCGACGCCGATGTCGACGGCGCCCATATCCGCACCCTGCTCCTCACCTTGTTCCACCGCTACATGCGCCCCCTGCTCGACGATGGCCGGGTGTTCGCGGCGGTTCCTCCGCTGCATCGGATCGAGGTCGTGACCGGAGGCGGGAAGAAGAACGAGTACGTCTACACGTATTCCGACGCCGAGATGAACAAGGTCATCGCGGACGTGGCGCGCAAGGGCAAGCGCATCAAGGAGCCCGTCCAGCGGTACAAGGGCCTGGGTGAGATGGACGCCGAGCAGCTTCGTGAGACCACCATGGACCCCCGGCGCCGGACCCTGCGGCGGGTGCGGCTGTCCGACGCCGAGGCTGGCTCGCGGGTGTTCGAGCTTCTGATGGGCAACGAGGTCGCCCCTCGCCGTGACTTCATTGTGGAAGGTGCCGCAGAGCTCGACCGCTCCCGTATCGACACCTGACCATCCGGTCCCGGATTCACCCGTTCGGCGCAGCATCCGGTGTAACGCACGCCCGGCCAGGCACTGAGCGCACCTCTTCGAGTGTCGGATGTCCCCTTTGTGCTCAAGCGTCCGTCCCCGTCACCCGATGGCTTAGCCGGGGACAGACCAAGTGACGAGGGGGTGGCAAGTGACAGGTTCAGTCTCGGCGCGCCCTTGGGCGAGCCGCTCCTGGTTGCCTGTCTCGGGTCGGGCGTTCCTCTACGCATCCTTGTGCATCGTGTTCGGGATCTTCGTCGCTTCGACGATCCCGGGCGTGCGCCCCGTTCCCGGGTACAACCTGGTCCTGGACGGCTTCCTCAACAACATCGCCTACGAGCTGTGCGCCGTTCTGTGCTTCGTCCGGGCGCGCAACGCGGTGTCCTTCCGGCCCAGCTGGTTCTTCCTGGGTGTCGGGTTGGCCCTCTACGGCGCCGGGAACATCTACTGGACGGTGTTCGTCCGGACCCTCGACCCCGAGCCGTTCCCGTCACCGGCGGACGCCCTGTGGCTGTCCTTCTACCCCTTCGTCTTCATCGCGCTGCTGCTGGTTGTGCGCGAGATCTCAGACCAGCTTCCGCTGAGCCTGTGGCTGGACGGCGTGGTGGGCGGTCTGGCAGTCGGTGCCATTGCCGCGGCGTTCTTCGGACCCATCCTGGCGATCACCGGCGGAAGTGCAGCATCGGTCGTCACGACGCTGGCCTACCCGCTGCTCGATGTGCTGCTCCTGCTCGTGACCACAGCCGTCCTGGCGCTTTTCCACTGGCGACCGCCGGCTGGCCTCTGGGCCATGGCGGCTGGTCTCATCCTCTTCTCGATCGCAGACGCCATCTACCTGTTCGCCGTGGGCAACGGCACGTACGAGTCCGGCGGCATCAACGACGGTGTCTGGGTGCTGGCGACCCTGGCGATCGGCTTTGCGCCGGGATGGCCGGACCGGCCTACCGGAGTCGTCCTGCCCGCCTGGTCGTTGCTTGGTATCCCGGTCATCGCCACGCTGGCCGCGCTCGGTCTCTTGGTCTATGACCACGACCACGTGCTCCACCCGATCGCGATCTTCCTGGCCGCGGCGACGGTCGTCTTCGCGCTGGGTCGGCTGATCGTGACGTTCAACGAGGCCAACATGCTGGCGCACAGCCGTCAGCTGGCCCTCACCGACGAGCTGACCGGGCTGTCCAACCGCAGGGCCTTCTACGAGCAGGCGCAGGGAATCCTGGCCGGGGCGGAGAGTCACCGCCGACAGGGTGCACTTCTGCTGCTCGACCTGGACCGGTTCAAAGAGGTCAACGACAGCCTGGGCCACCACGCGGGCGACAACCTCCTACGAGACGTGTCGCGTCGGTTGGCGGAGTGCCTGCACGACGAAAGGGACAGGCTGGCCCGCCTCGGTGGGGACGAGTTCGCGATCCTGCTGTCCGACGTCTCAAGCGACGGCGCTGCTGCCGTGGCTGAGAGAGTGCGTGACGCGCTGGCTGAGCCGTTCTCGGTGGACGGAGTAACAGTGCGTGTGGACGCTAGCGTGGGGATCTCTCTGTTCCCTGTTCATGGCAGCGAAGTCTCCACACTGCTGCGCCACGCAGACATTGCGATGTACCAGTCGAAGGCACGACGCTCCGGCTACCACGTGTACGAGGCCGAGTCTGACCCGTCGAAGGGCCAGGACAGGCTGCGAACCCTGGAAGAGCTGCGCCACGCGATCATGACGCGCACGCTCGAGGTGCACTACCAGCCGAAGATCGACACGCAGACTTCGCACGTCGGCGGAGTTGAGGCACTCGTCCGTTGGAACCACCCGACCCGGGGTCTGCTCTTCCCGGACGCCTTCCTCCAGCTGGCCGAGGACTCCGGGCTCATGCGCGAGCTGACCATGGCCGTGCTCGAGCAGTCGTTGGACCAGGTCCGCGCCTGGCGCGACTCCGGGTGCGATCTCACGGTTGCCGTGAACCTGTCGCCATCGTCACTGGTCGACCTCGAGCTCCCGGACATGGTCTGGCGCACGCTCGTGGAGCGTGAGCTGCCCGCGGCCGTTCTGGAGCTCGAGATCACCGAGGACTTCCTGATGGGTGACCGCGAACGAGCTCGCGACATCCTGGAGCGGCTCAGAGACCTGGGGATCAGGGTCGCGGTCGACGACTTCGGAACCGGCTACTCCTCGTTGGCCTACCTGCGGGAGCTCCCGATCGACGAGCTCAAGCTGGACCGGTCGTTCGTCACTCCCATGTCCGGGGACGCTCGAGCCGCCGCGATCGTCGAGTCGACCATCGGGCTGGCACACTCGCTGGGCCTCATCCTCGTGGCCGAGGGTGTCGAGGACGGCGAGACGGCCGACCAGCTGGCTCGGTCCGGTTGCGACCAGGCTCAGGGGTACTTCTTCTCCAAGGCGCTTCCGGCACACGAGTTCGACCTGTGGCTGGCAGCGCGCCGTCGCACCGTGGCGGAGCAGGCCGCGGCGATGGCAACGGTCTCGGGAGCTCGCACGTGACCGCCACACCGTGGGTGGAGACCGCGCCGTCCCGACTCATCGCGGAGCCTGGTCTGCCGACGTCTGTCGTGGTGGTGGGTGCCGCCGCCCTCGAACGGTTGCTTCCCGAGTTCGACGACTGGGCCCGCCATCGTCGGCTCCCGACCACGGCCGGCAGCAGCTGGCTGTCTGGCTGTCTGAACGCCAGTGAGCACGTCGAGCCATGGGGCGTTGTCTCCAGGGACGTCGAAGGCCGGATGGTGGGCCTGGTGCTCCTTCTCGACGAGCAGGTGAACGGCCGCGTGGTCACGACGCTTGCCGGCACCGACCAAGGCAACCGGGGGGTGCTCACGGTCGAGACCCCGGAGGTTGCCGAGAGCGCGGCGGTCCGAGTGGCAGAGGTCCTGCGCGACCGGATCCCACTTCCCCAGCTCCTTCTGGGGCCCCTGGACTCCACGGACCCGTCCGTGCATGCCTTCGCGTCGGCTCTGCCGAGCGCTCAGCTAGTCGCCGACGACCCGATCCCGGTGATCCGACAGGACTCCACCGACTGCCGCGACTACCTGTCGCAGGGAATGCGTCGCACCCTTCGCAAGGCCCGAAACCGGCTGGTCAGAGACCAGCACGAGATGACGGTTCACTTCACGACGTCGGCTCCTGAGATCATGGCGGCGATCCCGCTGCTGGAGCAGTGCCATCGAGACCGCGACCACGTCCATGGACGTCCGAGCGACCTGGACGAGGACCGGGGGCGCCGCCTGTGGCACACCCGCTTGAGGGAGCTCTCCAAGACCGGTGACCTCGAGCTCGCCGTGCTCCAGATCGACGGACAGTTCGCGGCCCATGCCCTCGGTGCCACGGACGACTCGGTCTACCGGGTCCTGGAGGGTCGGTTCGTCACCGAGTGGGCGCGCTACTCCCCAGGTCGTCTTCTCGAGGCTGCGGTCCTGCAACGCGTGATCGACGACGAGGCCTTCACGTCTCTGGACTGGATGACGGCCGTGGCCCCGGACAAGCTTCTGGCCACCAACGACGCGGACCCCATGGTGCTGGTCCACTGGGTCCCGCAACGCTGACCGCCGAAAGCGGACTCACTCGTCGAGGGGGAGCGGGCGCAGCCGTCCGGTCTCGACGTTGAAGATCGCGCCCCCGACGGCGGCTCGGTCTCCGAAGAACGGGTACGAGCGCACCTTGACGAGGTCGCGCCTGAGGGCCCCGACCTGGTCGGGATCGGTGTGGAAGTCCAGACTGCGCGTGTCGATCCCGAACTCCTGGTAGATGAGGGTGTGGATCTCGTTCTCGGTGGACTCGGCCATCCTGCAGTGGGTATGTGGCATGACCAGAATGCGGTTGACCCCGAGCAGATGGACGGCAAGGACAAGCGTTCTCAGCACGTCGTCGGTGACCCTCGCGCCCGCGTTTCGCAGGATCTTCGCATCGCCGGCCTTGATTCCGAGGATGCGGAACGGGTCGATGCGTGAGTCCATGCACGTGATGACGGCCAGACCACTTGCTGCCCGGGCCGGCATGCCGCCGTCGGCGAAGGTTGCGGCGAACTGCTCGTTCGAACGCAACAGGTCGTCGAAGGCGCCGTCGTTGATCATGCGTTCCGCTCTGGCTTCCACTTGATGCTGCAGCCCAGGCTCGGACGATGGGGTTCGGGAATCGGCTGGCCTGAGATGACCCGGGCCAGGGCGTTTCGGAGCAGGGATCCGTCGAGGGGCTCTCCGTTGCCCGGCGTCGATGCGTCGAACGCACCGCGGTAGGCCAGGGTTCGGTCCACCCCGTAGACGAAGAAGTCCGGCGTGCACACCGCGCCGAACTCGCGGGCAACCTGCTGGCTGTCGTCGACGAGGTACGGGAAGTCCCAGCCGGCCCGGTCCGCCTGCTGGTGAAGATGGGCGACGTCGTCATCGGGGTAGGCGAGCGAGTCGTTGCTGCAGATCGCGACGAAGGCGACGTCGTCGAACTCTGACGTCATCGACCCCAGTGCGTGTTCGATGTGCTGAACGTACGGGCAGTGGTTGCAGGCGAAGACGACGACCAGAACACTGTGGTCCTCGAAGTCGGTCAGGCCGACGACGTGACCGGCGAGGTCGGGCAGCGAGAAGTCCGGTGCGGGGGATCCGAGCGCCACCAGTGACGACTCCACAGCCATCGGCTTCTCTCCTTCGGTTGGTTGCGTATCCATCATCCTGCCCCACGCACACTGGGGGAGCGAGGCGCCGTCGGCTCAGCCCAGGGTGTGCGTGGTGTACCGGTACGCGGGCACTGCGCCGGCTCCGCACGACTCGGGCCGAGGCTCGGTCGTGTGCCGGGTGACCTCGACCTGGTAGGTGCCCGCAACCGTGCTCAGGTGGACGAGCCACCGGTGCGTGCTGAGCTGCTCGACCGTGGCGCCCAACACGTCGTCGACGTTACGAAGGCCCAGATCGTTGCGAAGCGCCAGCTCGGCCACCTGAGCCGGCGGTGGCCCCGTGGTTGTGCCCCGCATGTTGTCGGTGACCAGCCGTCCACCTGCAGCGGCGTCGAGTGCGTCAACGACCACGGAGGACTCCGCCTCGCCCAGCACGACGCCCAGGGGGAGCACGAGTGCGACGGGCGCGAACCGGTGCCCGCCCAGGTGCGAGGACTCCCACACCTGCCCGGGGCGCTGGGCAGCGGCGTCGGCTGACGAGACGCGACCGCGGACGGCGCAGCACCGGTCCCGTCGGCCGTTGGTGCACACGAGCGCCACGGGGAGCGCGACGGGCGTGGCCCAGACCGGAGGCTGGCCTTGCAGGGCGTCGTCCACGGTCGCCCCGATGTCCAGGGACAGCAGGTCGTGGATGTCGTCGAGCTCGGCACCGACGAGCCACCGTCGACCGGGAGCGACACAGGACACGAAGACCTGCCGTCGGCGGTTGGCCGCGCGGTCCGGGTGCGCGCCGGGACGGCGGATCAGCTGCACCGACACTCCGCCGGACGCATCGGCCCGCGTCTCGGTGGCGGCTAGGGCGTCAGCGACGTCGGTGGGCAGATGGCTGTGGTGCAGCGCGTGCCGACCCCAAGGACCGGGTTGCTCGACGGCTAGCCAGACCGTGGCCTCGGGGGCCGTGCCGACCCAGGGCTCGCCTCGCTCGCGCGCCCCTTCGGAGCATGTGGTCATCCGGATCCGGCGACTGCGGCGATTGGCTGCGTTCCTGGGATGCCCGAACCGTCGCGGCGTCCGACCGGGTCGGGAAGCGCCACCGGGACCCCCGTGGCGGCCGCGGCGCGTGCCGGCGCCACCCCCGCCCAGGCGATCAGCAAGATGTCCTCGCCGCGCAGGAACCGGTGGCAACGCACCCCGCCCGTGGCACGTCCCTTGGCCGGGTACTCCGAGAAGGGCGTCACCTTCACCGACCCGGCATCGGTGCCGGGCAGGGCCGCGGAGGAGCCACTCACCGTGACGACCTGGCCATCGACCGACGGGTCGAGAGCACCGAAGAACACGACCCGGTCGTCGCCGACGAGCTTGACCCCGGCCATCCCGCCGGCCGGCCGGCCCTGGGGCCGCACCGAGGACGCCGGGAAGTGCAGCAGCTGCGCCCCTGCGGTCACGAAGACCAGCTCCTCACCGCCGGTCGTGAGCGCAACGGCACCAATGACCTCGTCACCGTCCTTCAGCGAGATCACCGACCAGCTGTCCTTGCTCGGGGGTGACTCGGCAGCCACCCGTTTCACGACCCCGGCGGCAGTCCCCAGAGCGAGGGCGACCGTGTCGTCCTCGAGGTCGACGAGGGCCAAAGCGCGCTCCGCTCCGCCCAGGTCGAGGAACTCGGCGACCGGCGCCCCACCCGCCAGGTTCGGGGCCGAGGCCGTGTTCGGAAGTGCAGGCAGGTCGAGGACGCTGAGGCGGACCACTCGACCGTGGGACGTGACCACACCGACGTCGGCCCGGGCCGTGGCCTTGACCGTGGACACGACCACGTCGTGCTTGGCGCGCTCACCCGCCCGCGGGAGCGCACTGTCGTCGCTGGTCCGGGCCAGCAGCCCGGTCGACGACAGCAGCACCCAGCAAGGGTCGTC
>JBAPUB010000048.1:0-7413 GCA_049282455.1 Actinomycetes bacterium | reverse complement strand
CACTGGTGCACACCGCGCGACTCGTGAGCCTGTCGAACGACCTCCCGATGGTCGTCGAGATCGTCGACGAGCCGAGCCGCATCCGCGCGTTTCTTGGTCAGCTCGACGACGTGGTGACGGGCGGCCTCGTGACCGTCGAGGAGGTCGAGGTCCACCGCTACGTGGGCGGACTGCGTGCCGACGACTGACCCTGAGCCTGACCCCGGCTCCCGCACTGGCTGGGCCCGGTGCTGACCTACGTCCTGGTCGCACTCGGCGCGGCAGTCGGTGCGCCGGCGCGCTACCTGGCCGACCGTTGGGTGCAGCAGCGATTCGTTCCGTTGTTCCCTTGGGGCACTTTCGGCGTCAATGTCGCCGGTTCGCTGCTGATGGGAGGCTTCGTCGCTTCTGCGACCACCGGGCACCTCTCGGCGGCCGGTCTGGTGCTTCTCGGGGCCGGCTTCTGCGGCGGGCTCACGACGTTCAGCAGCTTCGGGTGGGAGACCAACCGGCTCGTCGAGGACGGTGCCACGTTGCTCGCGACGGTCAACGTCGCAGCGTCGACGACCGCGTGCGTGGTTGCTGCCGGACTCAGCTGGTGGGCGACGTCGGCGCTGTTGGTCTGATCCGCCCACCGAGACGACCGGTCACCCTGCGGTCGTGCGGTTCCTCGGGGAGGGCCTCGACGAGCTCGTCGTCGAAGACGACAGCGAGCTGGGGCACCCCGGTGGGCACGCGCTGGAGGGCCCGGTCGTAGCACCCGCCGCCCTGCCCGAGACGACGCCCGTCGGTGTCGACGGCCAGCGCCGGGACCAGAACCACGTCGGCCGTGGCGATCGCCTGGCGACCCAGCCGCGGCCCGTCCGGCTCACGCAGCCCCTTCGGTCCCGCGACCAGCTGGGCCTCACCAGCGTAGGCAGCCCACTCCAGGTCGAGGTCGGACAGGACCACCGGGAGCAGGACGCGGACTCCTCGACGGTAGAGCTCGGTCACCAGGGGCAAGGTGTCGGGCTCTGAGCCGACACCGATGAACGCGGCGACCGACGATGCCGAGCGAAGCGGCTCGGCCTCCGCCTCGGCCGCGAGTGCCAGAGCCAAGGCCGCCCGGTCCTCGGTGCTGCGGCGCTCTCGCCTGGCTCTGGCAGCCACCCGCAGGTCGCGCTTGAGGGCGGCGGCCTCAGGGCCGCGCGACTCGGTCACCCGACCATGATGCCCCTCGCGCAGCAGCGTCGGCCGTCATGACCCGGGCAGGCGCTCAAGGTCCTCACCCGATCGGCCGATCAAGAGGGGGCATCGGTCCGCCGCAGGCCGAACGCTCGGGAGGAGGACGCCATGACGCTTCGTCGTCGGCTCACCCTCGTGCTCGGCGTCCTCGTCTTCCTGCCTCTGGCGGCCGGTGGGATCTTCGTGGCCTGGTCAGTGCCCCGGGCGGCTGACCAGCGCACCGATGCAAGCCTCCAGTCGGCCGAGGCCTCGGTCGTCGCCTCGCTGGTGAGCCGGTGCGAGCGCGCCGGTATCGCCGTGGAGTCCATGGGCCGTGACCTGTCGACTTCGACACCGGTGCAGGCAGCGCAGGGGATCGTCCGCGACCGACTTGCGGACTACGCATCGGTACTCGACGCCAACGGCAAGGTGATCGCGAGGGCCGGCGTACTGGCCGAAGGTGCGGACCGCCGGTCACTCGGCAGCTGCATCGGCGGACAGGCCAGCGGCGCCGGCCTCGCCGAGAAGGTCGACCTGGACGTGCAGGGCAAGCCCAGCCTGGCGCGGGCCGTGGCCGTCGAGGACGTCGGCGGCGCGTACCTGGACACCTTGCGTGGACAGCTCGGCGTACCCACCGAGATCGCGTTGGTCAGCAACGGACAGCTGGTGGCCCAGAGCGGACCCGCGCGTCTGGACCTGAGCGCAGCCCCTGCCCTCGCCGCGAAGGCGGTGGGCAGCCGCGACCTGGTGTCTGCCGGCGGGATCGACGCAGCCGTGACCCGCGCCGGTGCGGGCCTGCCGTTCGACGTGGTCGTCGCCGTCCCCTCGACCAGCGAGTCGTTGCTGCTGCAGACCGTGGCCCTCGTCGTGCTCGTCGGCGTCCTGGTGGCCGTGGTCTGCGCCCGCGCGATCGCCAAGGACATGACCGAGCCTCTCGACGAGCTCATTGCCGCCGCCGAGGCAGTGGCGGCCGGGGACCTCACCCGCACCCTCGAGGTGCATGGTGACCAGGAGGTACGCAGCCTGGCTGACTCGTTCAACCACATGACCACCGAGCTGCGCAGCTACGTGGCGGAGGTTGAGACGAGCCGTGACGCGCTGCGCGGCAACCTGGAGCGTCTGGGTGAGGCGCTGTCAGCGACGCACGACCTGGACTCGTTGCTCCCGGTTGTGCTCGAGACGGCGATGTCGAGCGTCGGAGCAGGAGCGGGAGTCGTCTTGTTGGCCGACGGCCAGGCACCGTTGACGCTTCGGGCCGAGCACGGGCTGCGCACACGCGGACTCGTCCTTCCTGATGTGGTCGTGGTCGAGCAAGGGCTTCTGGGGCGGGTGGCGGCCGGTGACGCCGTTCACGGCCGCATCGGAAGCCGTGAGTCGTTGCGCCCCGGGCCCGGTGAGCCGACCGACGCCGAAGTCCTTGCGGTTCCCTTGCACCGGGGACCCAACGTCAACGGCGTGCTCGCCGTCTTCGACCCGGGGCCGGACCGGACCTTCAGCGACAGGGACGAGGACGCGTTGAGGGCGCTGGCGGGCCAGGCCGCGATCGCCGTCGAGAACGTGGTGTTGCACTCGGAGGCGCGCCAGGCGTCCATCACCGACCCGCTCACCGGGCTGTGGAACCTGCGCTACCTGCGGATGAGCCTGAACCAGGAGATCGAGCGCGCGACCAGGTTCGAGCGCCCGTTGGCCGTGCTCATGCTCGACCTGGACCACTTCAAGCAGGTCAACGACACCTTCGGCCACGCCCGCGGGGACGACGTGCTGAGGGAGCTCGCGCAGCGGGTGAACGCGCACAGCCGCGAGGTCGACACCTTCGCCCGGTACGGCGGTGAGGAGTTCGTCCTCGTCCTGCCCGAGACCGGACTGGACGGGGCGACCCGGCTCGCCGAGCGGATCAACGCTGCGGTCCGCAGCCTCCCGTTCGGCGCCGAGGCAGAGACCGCCATCCCGCTGACGGTCTCGATCGGTGCAGCAGTGTTCCCCGGTCACGGAGTCACCGCGGCCCAGCTGCTGCGCGCCGCCGACCAGGCCCTGTACCTGGCGAAGAACTCCGGTCGTGACCGATGGTCGGTGTCGGCCACGGTGGCCACCACGTCCTGACCTTCGCTGCGCCCGGCGTTAGGGTCGCAGGCATGACGCTGGAGCACGCTCGCCCCCGTAAGGCGGTCATCCCGGCTGCGGGCCTCGGGACCCGCTTCCTGCCGGCCACCAAGGCGACGCCCAAGGAGATGCTGCCCGTCGTCGACACCCCGGCCATCCAGTACGTGGTCGAGGAGGCTGTGGCCGCGGGCCTGGACGACGTCTTGATGGTTACCGGGCGCAACAAGAAGTCGCTGGAGGACCACTTCGACCGCAACGTCGAGCTCGAGCTTGCGCTGGAGGCGAAGGGCGACACGGCGCGGCTGGAGCAGGTGCGTCACGCCAGCGAGCTCGCCGCCGTCCACTACGTGCGACAGGGAGACCCGCGTGGCCTGGGGCACGCAGTGCTCGTCGCTGCGCCCCACGTCGGCAACGAGCCGTTCGCCGTCCTGCTCGGCGACGACCTGATCGACCCCCGCGACCCGTTGCTGTCTCGCATGCTCGAGGTCCAGGAAGCACGTGGGGGCAGCGTGGTGGCCCTCATGGAGGTGCCGCGTGAGCAGATCCACCTGTACGGGTGTGCTGCCGTCGAGGCCACGTCCGAGGCAGACGTGGTGACCGTCACGGGGCTGGTCGAGAAGCCCCCCGCCGACGAGGCTCCGAGCTCGTACGCAGTGATCGGGCGGTACGTGCTGAACCCCGTCGTCTTCGACGTGCTGCGCAGCACTCCGCCTGGACGCGGCAACGAGATCCAGCTGACCGACGCACTGGAGACCCTGGCCTCGGGCTCGGTCGACGTGTCGAGGGGGGGAGGTGTCAGCGGGGTCGTGTTCGGCGGACGTCGCTACGACACCGGCGACCGGCTCGACTACCTCAAGGCCGTGGTACGGCTGGCGAGCGAGCGTGAGGACCTGGGTCCAGACCTGATGGCGTGGCTACGCACGTTCGTCTCCGGCCGTGACGGTGACGGCGCGGGCAGGTCCACGTGAAGAGTGTCGACCAGCACCTGAGCGACATCTTGTCGGGACTCCAGCCGCTGTCGCCGCTGCAGATCCAGCTGCTCGACGCCCAGGGGTGTGTGCTCGTCGAGGACGTCACCGCGCCCTGGCCGATGCCGGCCTTCGACAACTCGTCGATGGACGGCTATGCAGTCCACGCCTCCGACGTGGCCCGAGCCTCAGCCCAGTCGCCGGTCTCCTTGAAGGTGATCGCCGACCTCGCGGCTGGGACGGACAAGGTCGTCCACGTCTTCGAGGGGTCCGCGGCCCGCATCATGACCGGGGCGCCGATGCCTGCCGGCGCTGACGCCGTCGTCCCGATCGAGTGGACCGACGAAGGCGTCAAGGAGGTTGCGGTCCGTCAGCCCGCGCAATTTGGTGAGTACGTGCGCTACGCCGGAAGCGACGTCGGCGAAGGCGCGGTCGTGGCCGCCAACGGCACGCAGCTCGGACCCACCCAGCTGGCCGTCCTCGCCGCCGCCGGTCGCGACCGGGTGCAGGTGCGGCCACGGCCACGCGTCGTCGTCCTGGCGACCGGGAACGAGCTCGTACCCGCCGGGACGAAGCCCGGCGCGGGGCAGCTTCCGGACTCAAACAGCGTCATGCTTGCGGCCGCCGCGAAGGATGCTGGCGCCCTCGTGTTCCCCGTAGGCATCGTGGGCGACGACCCCCGCGTGCTGATGGACACCCTGGAGGACCAGCTCGTGCGCGCCGACGTCGTAGTCACCAGTGGGGGAGTCAGTGTCGGCGCGTACGACGTGGTCAAGAAGGCGCTGATGCGCCTGGGGACGGTCGAGTTCGACAAGGTCGCCATGCAGCCGGGAATGCCCCAGGGTTTCGGGCGGATCGGCCCGGACTCCACACCGATCTTCACCCTGCCGGGCAACCCGGTGTCCGCTTTCGTGTCCTTCGAGGTCTTCGTCCGCCCGGCCCTTCGTCGGATGCTTGGACGTGAGCCGCTGGAGAGGCCGCAGGTCCGTGCTGAGCTCCAGTCGTCGGTCACATCCCCCGCGGGCAAGCGGCAGTTCCTGCGCGCGTGGCTCGACGTGTCCGACGGCCGCTACGTCGTCCGGCCCATCGGCGGTCCCGGCTCTCACCTGCTCGCTGGGCTGAGCCAGGCCAACGCACTGATCGTGGTGCCCGAGGAGACCACGGCGGTGTCGCAGGGCGAGGCGGTCTCGGTCATGCTGCTCGAACGGCGCAGCTCGTGAGTCGGCCGTGAGCGACGACCAGGGTGCCCCTGCGGGCCTGACCCACGTCGACGCCCGCGGCGCTGCGCGCATGGTCGACGTGTCGGGCAAGGAGGTCAGCGCGCGCACGGCGACGGCGACGGGTTGCGTCCTCGTCTCGTCCGAGGTCGTCAAGGCACTGCGAGGCGACGGTGTCCCGAAGGGCGACGCGCTGGCTGTGGCGCGTGTCGCTGGGATCCAGGCAGCGAAGCGCACACCAGATCTCGTTCCGCTGTGCCACCCGATCGCGATCCACGGCGTCGAGGTCGACCTCCAGGTGCTCGACGACCGGGTGGCGATCAGTGCAGTGGTCCGTACGGCCGACCGGACGGGTGTCGAGATGGAGGCCCTGACGGTGGTCACGGTCGCCGCGCTCACGCTCGTCGACATGGTGAAGGCGGTCGACCCCGCTGCAGTCATCAGCGACGTGAGGGTCGAGGAGAAGACCGGGGGCAAGACCGGTTTGTGGCGTCGTGACTGACCCGGAGCGAAGGCCGGTCCGGGTCCGGGTGGTCACCGTGTCGACCCGGGCGGCAGCCGGCACGTACGCCGACCGCAGTGGCCCGCAGGTGCGCACGATGCTCGAAGTCGAGGGGTTCGAGGTCGACGGTCCCGTCGTCGTCGCCGATGGTGATCCCGTACGGACCGCCCTGCGGGATGCGGTCGACGCAGGCTTCGACGTCGTGCTCACCACGGGTGGGACCGGCTTGGCCCCGACGGACCGCACCCCCGAGGTCACGACGGCGCTGCTCGACCGGGGCATCCCCGGGATCGCCGAGGCCATCCGTAGTGCCGGCGTCGCTTCGGGCGTTCCGGCGGCGATGCTGTCCCGCGGGGTCGCCGGAGTGCGTGGCGGCACAGTGATCGTGAACCTGCCGGGCTCGGTCGGGGGCGCCCGCGACGGCGTCGCCGTGCTGTTGCCCGTTCTGCGGCACGCCGTCGACCAGCTGGCAGGAGGAGACCACTGAGCGCCCAGTGGCCGGTCACCCTGACCGAAGGTCTCGTCACACTGCGACCGATCCGTCGCCGGGACCGGCGGTCGTGGGAGGCCGTGCGCCGACGGAACCTGGACTGGCTGCGTCCGTGGGAACCCACCCAGCCCATCCCCACCGACGCGCCGCCACCTTCGTTCACTGCGATGGTCGCGGGGATGCGCTCGGAGGCCAGAGCAGGACGCATGATCCCGTGGGTGCTGACCTACGAGGGGCGTCTGGTCGGGCAGCTGACCATGGGTGGCATCACCCTCGGCTCGTTGCGGGGTGCCCACATCGGGTACTGGCTGGACAAGCAGTACGCCGGTCACGGCTTGATGCCGCTGGGCGTCGCGATGGCTGTGGACCACGCCTTCGGGCCCATGCAGCTGCACCGCATGGAGATCAACATGCGGGTCGAGAACCACCCGAGCCGCCGTGTGGTCGAGAAGCTGGGCTTCCGCTTCGAAGGGGTGCGCCCCCGGTTCCTGCACATCGACGGCCAGTGGCGCGACCATCTGGTCTACGCGATGCACACCGAGGACGCCGCAACCATCGCACCGCAAGGTTTCCGTCGGTTGATCCGCGACACACCGAGCGCCTTCCACGATGAGTAGCCGCACGCGACATAGCGTGAGCGACCGTGAGCCCGAGCGGACTGGTGTACGCAGTCATCGTCGCGTTGTGGGCTGCTGTACTGATCCCGATCTGGCTCCGCCGGCATGACGACGCAGCCGTGACCCGGTCCGCCGACCGGTACTCCAGGGCCATGCGCACGCTGTCCCGTCGTCCTCCTCGGGTCGAACGACGTGAGCTGGTCGTCCCCCGTCGTCCCGACTCGGTGGCGTCGGACCCTCGCGCGGTTCCCCGGCGCGAGGTTGTCGCCCACGACGCCCCCGGTGCAGCGCGCCGCCCGGTCCGCCGCCAGGCCTCGGTGCGTGCGGCCTCGGCCCG
>JBAPUB010000047.1:0-14275 GCA_049282455.1 Actinomycetes bacterium | reverse complement strand
CACATGGGACCGGCCAACGTGGCCGGCCCTGCGGCCGTCGACCTGTCGTTCCCGGAGCCTGCGGAGCCGGCTGAGCTGCGTCGTCGCATCGACGCAGGCGAGTGGGTGGTCGACCTTCGTTCACGCGAGGTCTTCGCCCGGGGCCACGTCCGTGGCACGTTGAGCTTCGACCTCGACGGACCGTTCATCGCCTACCTCAGCTGGCTCGTCCCCTGGGGAACACCGGTGACGTTGCTGGGTGAGACCCGCGAGCAGGTTGAGACGGCGCAGCGCGAGATGGTGCGGATCGGGATCGACCGACCGGTGGCGCAGGCCGTCGGCGGCCTGGACTTCTGGGTCGACGACCCCGCCGACGTGGCGACGATTCCGAGGGTCGACTTCGACGAGCTCGCGACGATCCTTGCGAGGAGCTCCGACGTCTACCTGCTCGACGTTCGACAGGTGCTCGAGTGGGCCGACGGTCACGTGGTCGGTGCCCATCCCATGCCGTTCTACGAAGTCTTCGACCGCGTCGACGAGCTGCCGGCCGACCGACCGGTCTACGTGTACTGCGGCAGCGGGTACCGCGCGTCCGCTGTGACCTCGTATCTCGCACGTCGAGGCAAGAACGTGGTGCACGTCGACGACGACTGGGACGACGCGGCGCGTGCGGGTCTGCCCATCGTGCAAGGCGACGCACCTGGACGCGAGCCGGGCTGGACCTGGCTGGTCTCCCGGGGCACGGCTCGGGCGTACGACTCGGCGATCGGCGCTGCCTGATGGGTCTGTTCGGCACGCTGTTCGGTGGCGGAGTCCCCTCGGTCGATGCCGCTGCCGCCCGAGCGCTCGTCGACGACGGCGCCGTCATGATCGACGTCCGCACCACGGCCGAGTGGAACGCGGGCCACGCACCGATGGCTCAGCACGTCCCGCTCAGCGACCTCAGCCGACGGATCGCACGCCTGCCGAAGAACAAGACGGTCGTCGTGGTGTGCCGCAGCGGCAGCCGGTCGCGCAGTGCCGGTCGCCAGCTTGCAGCGGCCGGCGTCGAAGTCGTGAACCTCAAGCGAGGGATGTACGCCTGGCAGGGTGCCGGGCAACCCCTGGTCGACCGTCGCGGTCGCCCGGGCACCCTGGTCTGACCGGTGCTCCAGGCCGTCGAGCTGCTCCTGGCTGGGGCCGTCATCGGGGTGCTGCTCGGTGTCCTCGGTGGCGGCGGCGCGATCTTCACGGCCCCCCTGCTCATCTACGCGTTTGGTGTGGCCCCACTTGAGGCGACGACGGTGTCGCTGGTCGTGGTGCTCTTGGCGGCTGCATCCGGACTCGTCGGTCATGCCCGGGCCAAGACGGTGCGCTGGCGCGAAGGCACCTTGTTCGGGCTGGTCGGCATCGCGGGTTCGGTCGTCGGCGCGCTGCTCGCTGGCCGGCTACCAGAACAGGTTCTGCTCGGGGGCTTCGCCGTCCTGCTCCTGGCAGCTGCCTATGCGATGTACCGACCGCCGGTGCGCGCCGACGACCAGGGCCATGACCGCCGGCCGTGGGTGACGGTGGTCGCTGCCGCACTCGCCGTCGGGCTGGTCACAGGGTTCTTCGGCGTCGGTGGTGGCTTCGTGATCGTTCCCGCGCTGGTGCTCGTGCTCGGGTTCAGCATGCCGGCGGCCGCTGCCACCGGACTGCTCGTCATCGCCATCAACTCGTTGGCCGCGCTGGCGGTGCGCGGCTCGCAGTACCTGGACTGGTCGGTGGCCCTGCCGATGGCGACCGGCGCGGTTGTCGGGTCGTTCGCAGGGTCTCGCCTGGCGCCCCACGTACCGGCCCGTCGACTCCAGGTCAGCTTCGCCGGGCTCATGGTCGCCACCGCGGTGTTCGTCGGTGCGAGAACGGCGCTGGGATGAGCCCGGAGTACCCTCGACGACCGTGACTTCTCTGTGGCACCCCTTTGCTGACATGGCCGTCGTCGAGCGTGACGGCCCGTTCGTGCTGACGCGTGGTGAGGCCCAGTTCGTCGACGACGAGTCCGGACGCCGCTACCTCGACATGACCGCCGGCCTGTGGTTCGCCAACGTGGGCCATGGACGCCGTGAGATCGCCGACGCGGTCGGCGCGCAGGCCGCCCAGCTCGCGCACTTCTCCGGGTTCGGGGACATGACCGAGCAACCCACGATCGACCTCGCCGAGCGCATCGCCGCCATCGCCCCGGTCGCCGGGAGCAAGGTCTTCTTCACGTCCGGGGGTTCGGACGCCGTCGACACGGCGAAGAAGCTGGTCCGTCGCTACTGGAACCTGGTCGGCGAACCGGGGCGGCGCGTGACGATCACTCGCGACCGCGCCTACCACGGCATGCACTGGGGCGGCACCTCGCTGTCGGGCATCGACGTCAACAAGGACGGCTACGGCGACCTGCAGCCTGACATCGTCCGGGTCGCCTGGGACGACGCCACAGCGCTGGCCGAGACCATCGACGCACTCGGACCGGAGAACGTCGCGGCCTTCTTCTGCGAGCCGGTGATCGGCGCGGGTGGGGTCCACTTCGCGGGGGAGGAGTACCTGCACCGAGCGCGTCAGGTCTGCGCCGACCGTGGCGTGCTGTGGGTCAGCGACGAGGTGATCACGGGCTTCGGTCGTACCGGCGAGTGGTTCGCATCGACTCGCTTCGAGCTGAACCCCGACCTGATGCTGACGGCGAAGGGTCTGACCAGCGGCTACGTGCCGATGGGTGCGGTCGTCGTGTCACCGCGCGTCGCCGACCCGTTCTTCACCTCGCCGGGGGTGGTGTGGCGCCACGGGTACACCTACTCGGGCCACGCGGTCGCTGCAGCAGCTGCGCTGGCCAACCTCGACATCATCGAGCGCGAGGGGCTCGTCGACCGCGTACGCAGCCTCGAGACCACGGTCACCTCGGCTCTGTCCCCGTTGGCCGACCATCCGGCTGTGAGCGAGGTGCGCAGCGGCCTCGGACTCCTTGCCGCGGTGCAGCTGGCCCCGGACGTGCTGGAGCGAGACCCGGGTGCCGCAGCTGGTGTGGTCTCCGGACTGCGCCAGCGCGGCGTGCTGTCCCGCGCGTTGGTCGGCGGCTCACTTCAGGTGTCCCCTCCGTTCGTCATCGACGAGGCAGACCTGAAGACCTTCGTGGAGGCGACGTGGGCGGCGCTGCCGGCGTGAAGAAGAACCTGATCGGTGGCGAGTGGGTCGACGGCGCATCGACGGTCGCCGACGTCAACCCGTCGGACACCAACGACGTCATCGCTGAGTTCGCGCAGGCCGACGTCACGCAGACCCAGGCGGCCGTCGAGGCAGCCGCGGCAGCGGCGCCGGGCTGGGCGGAGTCGACGCCTCAGCTGCGGTTCGATGTGCTCGACCGCGCGGGCGACGAAGTCGTGCGCCGCGCCGACGAGCTCGGGGACCTGCTGGCCCGCGAGGAGGGCAAGACGCTCGTTGAGGCCCGAGGTGAGGTCGTGCGGGCGGGTCAGATCCTGAAGTTCCATGCAGGGCAGGCTCTGCGGGCGCACGGTCAGCTCGTCGACTCCATCCGCCCCGGTGTCGAGGTCATGGTCACCCGGGAGCCGCTCGGTGTGGTCACCGTGATCACGCCCTGGAACTTCCCGATCGCCATCCCGGCCTGGAAGATCGCCCCGGCCCTTGCTTACGGGAACACGGTCGTGTTCAAGCCCGCCGAGCTGGTCCCGGCGAGTGCGTGGCAGCTGGTCGACATCCTTCACCGAGCTGGTCTGCCCCCGGGTGTGCTCAACCTCGTGATGGGGTCGGGGCGCTCGATCGGTGGCGTGCTCACCGAGAACCCGTTGGTGCAGGGAGTCACCTTCACCGGGTCAGTGGCGACCGGCGAACGGGTCCTGGCTGCAGGGCAGCGGCACCGGGCGAAGGTGCAGCTGGAGATGGGGGGGAAGAACCCGGTCGTGGTCGTCGACGACGCCGACCTCGACGTCGCGGTCGACGTCGTGATGCAGGGCGCCTTCGGCTCGACCGGCCAGCGATGCACCGCCTCGAGCCGGGTAGTCGTGACCGACGCGATCCACGACTCGTTCGTCGCTGCGCTGACCGACCGGATGCGTTCGTGGGTCGTCGACGACGCCCGTAGGGCGCAGACGAACATGGGGCCGGTGGTGGATGCCACACAGCTTGCGCAGGACGAGCACTACCTGCAGGTCGCGCGCAAGGAAGGCGGCGACGTGATCGGTGGCGAACGGCTCGAGCGGGACGCGCCCGGCCACTTCCTGTCTCCCGCACTCGTGGTCGGCACCACCAACGAGATGACGATCAACCGTGAAGAGGTGTTCGGGCCGGTTGCGTCAGTGATCCGGGTCGCCGACTACGACGAGGCGCTCTCGGTGGCCAACGACACCGAGTTCGGGCTCTCCAGTGGGATCGTGACGACCTCTCTGAGCCTGGCCACCCACTTCCGCCGGCACAGTGGCGCGGGGATGGTCATGGTGAACCTGCCCACCGCGGGCGTCGACTACCACGTGCCGTTCGGCGGCCGCCGGGGCAGCAGCTACGGACCACGTGAGCAGGGCGAGGGTGCCCGCGAGTTCTTCACCGTGTCCAAGACGTCGTACGTCGCTGCCGGGAATCCGTGACCTGACGCCGTACCATCGAGCCTGTCGTCGGGCCTTCCCCACCGGCGAAGGGAGTGCTGGCGTGTCCGCGTTGCGTCGTTCGACGGTCGATGCCGCCTCCGTCCGCGGTGTGGCCTTCCTTGCCGTTCTTGGTCTGGGCTCACTGTCGCTGGGCGCCGTCGCCGCGGTACTCACCGCTGACGCCGCCGGACGCATCGACCTCGGAGTCGGGCCGGCGAGCGCTGTGGCTGCGCCAGTTGCGGCGCCGGTTCCCGCTCTGGTGCCGCACGGCCCGTCACCTCTGACCGATCGGGCGACCGGTCCTCGCGCTGGATCGACGGCACCCACCCGGGACGCGGCGCCGGCATACCGACCCACGGTCCGGCTCCCAGCGGACTCGGGACGCGGAGCCCGGATCGTGTACTCACGGTCACGGATGCACGTTTGGGTCGTCGACCACGTGCGCCACGATGACGTCGTCGTGCGCGACTACGCCGTGACCGGACGCCCCGACTGGCCGCTGCCCGGGCGGTACAGCGTGTTCGTGAAGGTTCCCTGGACCACGACCTTGGACGGAACGCTGGTCTTCCGGTGGTTCGTGGGGTTCGCCCACGGGAACACGACGACGATCGGTTTCCACGACATCCCGGTCACCACGTCGGGCGTGCCGATCGAGACGCCCAGCCAGCTCGGTGAGCCCCTGGGCATCGGCGGCTGTGTGCGCGCCACCACACGCAATGCCCAGTGGCTGTACGGGCGCACCCACCTCGGGGACCAGGTCGTCGTCCTCTCGTAGCGCACGGCCGAGACGCCGCGCTCACCTCGAGTGGCGCGCGCCGCCATCTTGGGAGACGGTGTCGGTGCGACGTCCCGACCGAGGAGGAGCTCCCCGTGCCCGATCCTGGATTCACCTCACCGGGGATCGAGATCTCCCACGGGCCCTTCGTCGTGCGTGGGCTGCCACTCATGCGCCGTCGGATCGTGGAGTCGGAGAACGGCGAGCCGCTCACCTGGCAGACGACCGAGCACCTCCCGGTCGGCGAGACCTACTACCTGTGCCGGTGCGGCGGGTCTTCCAACAAGCCGTTCTGCGACGGTACCCACTCGCGCAACGGTTTCGTCGGGACCGAGGAACCGCCCTCGACCTACGAGGAACGCGCCAAGACCTATGAGGGAACCGGCATCGTCGTTCGCGACGACCGGTCGCTGTGCGTGCACGCCGGTTTCTGCGGCAACCGGGTCACCAACGTGTGGAAGCAGATGAACGCCGACGCGGTCAGCGAGACGGCGGCGCGCTCACAGGTGATGGCCATGGTGTCGAGGTGTCCGTCCGGAGCGCTGAGCTTCCGACTCCCCGATGGCGAGCATGACGTCGAGGACGAGCTTCGCCCTGCTGTCACCGTCGTGCCCGACGGACCACTGTTCGTCACCGGCGGACCCGAGGTGACCCGGTCCGACGGGCAGGTTCAGGAGACACGCAACCGGGTCACGTTGTGCCGTTGCGGGGCGTCGAGCAACAAGCCCTACTGCGACGGCAGCCACAAGGCGGCGGGGTTCACTGGCTGACGAGGGAGACATCGGCGGCATAGCGACGGCCGACCAGCTCCTCCAGCTCGTCGTCGAACATGCTGGCACGCGAGGGCAGCACACGCTGCTCAGCGCGAAGCGCGCGCAGTTCGGCGACGGTTCGGTGTCCCCAACCGGGGCCGAGGTCCGTGCGCAAGGTCGACGTGGCGTGGCCTTTCATGCGTTTGAGAGGGAGGTCCCGGTTGCGGAGGAACCGGGTATCGCGCTTCAGCGTCTCGAAGTGGATCACTCGCGTGTAGTCGCCGACCAGAAAGTCAGCCTGCGGTCGCCAGTGCTCGTTGAGCCTGCGGTTCGGTGTGCTCGCCAGGTAGTGAACGAAGTCGGAGAACGTTACGTCGTCGGTTGTCTTGCCCGGGCCGAGGAGGGCGGCCAGGCCGTGGGACAGCGCATGCGCAGCCACGGGGTCGTCGCGGAGCAGGAAGCGGTTCTGGAAGCCGCTGACGAGCCGGTCCCACGGATCGCGCAGTACGACAATGCGCTCCTCGGCCTGACGGTACGAGCGCAGCCCGCTCATCCACCACGAGACCGTCATGTCGTGCTGGGACCCGCGGGCCTCGGTCAGCCAGCCCTGAGCCTCTCCGAACGTCTGCTTGAACGACGAGCACGCGTTCTTGGGGATGTAGGTGTAGGCGATCTTGATGCGTGGGTACACGTACAGATGACGCAGCGCGAACAGGCGCCTCTCGCCGAGCGTCATTGGTCCAGCTCTGCGGTCCGCCGATCTACGAAGTCACGCAGCTCTGCGTCGATACCCTCGTCGATCCCTGGGTCCTCGTAGGTGTCGAGCAGACGTTTCCACTCGTCGGTGGCCACGACATCGGCCGTTCGGGAGCCCTGCTTCACCCACGTCGGGTACGCCTGGGAGCGAAAGAGCGGGCTCATGAACAAGTCGGTGCGAAAGCGCGCCAAGGTGTGCTCGTGCGCCAGGAAGAGGCCGCCGGGCCCGACGTCGGCGATGGTGTCGAACGCGAGCTGCTCGTCGTCGACGACCAGACCCTGTCCGAGCCGGTCGAACATCTTGATGGTCTCCAGGTCGAGGACGAACTTCTCGTAGGACGCCGTCAGGCCGCCTTCGAGCCATCCGGCTGCGTGGACGACCAGGTCACACTGCGCCAGGTAGGTGGCCCACAGAGACATGGCCGACTCGGTCGCAGACTGGGCGTCCAGGGCGATGCCCGAGCAGAGGCCGCCGCCGCCGCGCAGTGGCAGGTCGTAGCGCCGTGCGATCTGCGCGCCGGCCAGCGTTGTGAGGATCGACTCGGGAAGGCCGAGGGACGGACCCCCGGAGCGCATGTCCACCCCGTTGAAGAAGCACCCCAGGATGCACGGGGCACCAGGTCGGACGAGCTGGGCGATCGCCACGCCGGCAAGCGTCTCCGCGACGAGCAGGGAGAGCCCTGCGGCGAGCGTGACAGGAGCCGAGGCGCCCGCGAGGAGGAAGGGGGTGATCGCGACCGGCTGACCGAACTCGGCGCACGCCATCAGGGTGTCGACCATCAGCTCGTCCCAGACGAGCGGACTGTTCGGGTTCACGATGCCGATGACCCCCGGGTTGTCGACCAGGGCGTCGACGCCGCCGGCAGCGATGGCAGCCAGGGCGATGCCGTCGCGCGTCTTGGGACCACTCGTGCCGTACAGCAGGTACGGACGTCCACTCCACCGCAGGATCGAGTAGTCCATCTCCAGGTGTCGACTGGTGTACTCGAGGTCCTGCGCCTCTGCCGTGCCGCTCTGCAGGACCGGGAGCTGGTCACTGGCATGGGCGAGCTTGACGAGCTCGATGTGGTCGGCGATCGAGCCGTCACGACGTCCGCGTTCGCGGTCGTAGGCGAACGGCGGACCGCCGACGGGGGTGTGCACGAGACTCCCTCCGCCGAGCGTCACCGTGCGTTGAGGGTCGCGGCCGCGCAGGTCGATCTTCGCCGGGGCCAGCGCCAGCTGCTGCATCACGAACTGGGAGTCGAAGTGGACCCGGGTCCCGTCGATCCTCTGGCCCGCCTGCGCCAGGAGCTCCAGGGCGACCGGGCTGTGGATCTCCATCCCGACGTCTTGAAGGATCCGCATCGCCTGGTCGTGAATTCGGTCGAGCGCGACGTCGTCGAGCGGTTCGATGCGCATCAGAGATGGGCCAATCTGTGGTGGAGACTCGTCGGGTGCTAGGGGCCGACGCTATCGGAGGTGTCGTCTGAAGTGACGACTCGCGATCGACCGTTCTGCCAGGATGTGCCGTCGGGAAGGTGCTGCGTCGAGCGTAGGAGTACCAGTGGTTGCAGTTCGACGGTCGGCCGTCGTCGTGGGTGCGGGGATCATCGGTTGCTCGGTCGGCCTCGAGCTGGCCCGCGCAGGCTGGGACGTCACCGTGGTCGACCGGGGCACTATTCCTGGGTCGGGGTCGACCAGTGCGTCCTCAGCGATGGTCCGGTTCAACTACGACTCGCTTGCCGAGGCCGCGCTCGCCTGGGAGGCCGCAGCTCGATGGAACGCGTGGCAGCAGCACCTGGGGTCGACCGACCCGGCCGGCATGGCTGCGTTCGTACGCACCGGACTTCTCGTTCTGGACGGCGAGCTCTCTGACCGCGAGCGGTCGCTGGGGTTCTTCGAGGTCCTCGGGATCCCTTACGAGCCCTTGACCGCCGACGAGATCCGGGCCCGGTTCCCAGCGCTCGACCCGGCCCGGCTCGGCCCGGCGTGCAGGGTCGAGGACGACCACTTCTGGGCCGAGCCCTCAGGGGAGCTCGCGGGATTCGTCCAGCCTGACTCCGGGTTCGTCAACGACCCGACTCTGGCCGCGCACAACCTGGCTCACGCGGCCCAGCAGCACGGTGCAGCATTCCGGTGGCGTGGCCAGGTGACCGACGTCCTCAGCGAGGCCGGCCGGGTCACCGGCGTGCGCTTGGCCGAAGGTGACGTGGTTGCCGCTTCCGTGGTCGTGAACGCAGCCGGTCCGTGGTCGTCGTCGCTCAACGCGATGGCCGGCGTCCTGGACGACTTCGCCACCACCACGCGTGCCGTCGAGCAGGAGGTCATCTCTGTCCCTGCACCGCCGGGGTTCGGGTTGGACGACGGCGGCACCGGCGTCCATGACCCAGACTTCGCGACGTACTTCCGCCCGCACCCGGGCGGAACGATCATCGTCGGCAGCTTCGAGCCACCCTGCGACCCGCTGGTCTTCGTCGACGACGCCGACGACGTGGCCCCGACGGTGTCGGCCGAGACCTGGGAGGTGCAGAGCCTGAGACTGGCGCGCAGGCTTCCCGGGCTTCGGGTCCCGGGGAGCAAGTCCGGAGTGGTGAGTGCCTACGACGTCACCGACGACTGGATCCCGCTGTACGACCGGACGAGCCTCGGCGGCTTCTATGTCGCTATCGGCACGAGTGGCCACCAGTTCAAGGCGGCTCCGTTCGTCGGAGTGATGGTGGCGACCCTCGTCGACGCCGTGGAGTCGGGACACGACCACGACGCCGACCCGGTGACTGTCCACGGCGACTACACCGGCGTCGACGTCGACCTCGGGTACTTCTCCCGACGCCGCGACGTCGTGGCCCACTCAGGGATGTTCCGGGCATGAAGCGCCACTACTCGGTCGTCGTCATCGGCGGCGGCATCGTCGGCTGCAGCGTGCTCTACCACCTGGCGCTTCGGGGGCGGACTGATGTTGCGCTGATCGAGCGGGCGGAGCTCACCGCGGGCTCAAGCTGGCATGCCGCGGGTGGGTTCCATGCCATCAACAGCGACCCGACGATTGCCCGGCTGCAGCAGTACACGATCAGCATGTATCCCAAGGTCGAGGCGGAGAGTGGACAGGGTGCCGGGCTGCACCTCACCGGTGGGCTGGAGCTTGCCGGCACGCCACAGCGCTGGGAGTGGCTCAAGACCGAGCTGGCGTGGCACCGGTCGATGGGCACCGACGCCTACCTGTTGACGCCAGGAGAAGCAGCCGAGATGTGCCCGATCATCGATCCGACCGGGCTGCAAGGTGCGCTGTTCGACCCCAACGAGGGTCACCTGGACCCGCACGGCTCGACGCATGCCTACGCCCTGGCTGCCCGCAAGCGCGGGGCCGACGTCATCCAGCACAACCGCGTCCTTGCCATGACGCAAACCGCCGGCGGCGGGTGGCGGCTGGAGACCGAGCAAGGTCCGGTGGAGGCGGAGGACGTCGTCAACGCTGCGGGCCTGTGGGCACGACAGGTGGGTCGCATGGTCGGCGTCGACCATCCGATCATCCCGATGCAGCACCACTACCTGGTGACCGAGGAAGTTCCCGAGGTGGCCGCGATCGACGGCGTGATGCCCGCGGTCACCGACCTTGAGGGATTCACCTACCTGCAGCGCGAGGGGAACGGTGTCCTGCTCGGGGTCTACGAGACGAACCCCAAGCACTGGCACACCCATGGCCCCGGCTGGGACTACGGCATGGAGCTGATCCCGGAGGAGATCGACCGGATCAGCCCCGAGCTGTCGATCGGTTTCGAGCGGTTCCCGGCACTGCAGAAGGTTGGTATCAAACGCTGGGTGAACGGCGCCATCACGTTCACGCCGGATGGCAACCCCCTCGTCGGACCGGTTCCAGGCCGACCCGGCTACTGGGCCGCGTGCGGTGTCATGGCGGGGTTCTCCCAAGGTGCTGGGATCGGGCTGGCGCTGGCCAACTGGATCGTCGACGGCGACCCGGGTGACGACGTCTTCGGCATGGACGTTGCCCGCTTTGGTGCGTACGCGTGCAATGACGCCTATCTGCGTGAGACGACCCGGCAGTTCTATGCGCGACGGTTCCTCATCGCGTACCCGAACGAGGAGCTGCCGGCTGGTCGCCCGTTGAAGACCACGCCCGCCTACGACGACCTCGCTGCGGCCGGAGCACGGTTTGGTGTGGTGTGGGGGCTTGAGGTGCCGCAGTACTTCGCCCCGAGCGCCGACTTCGAGGAGAACCTCACGATCCGACGGTCCAACGCCCACTCGGTGGTCGGCGAAGAGGTGCGCGCCGTCCGCGAGGCTGCGGGCCTCTACGAGACGGCGGCCTACGCCCGCTACGAGGTGACCGGTCCTGGCGCCGAGGCCTGGCTGGACCGGGTCATGGCGGGCCGGCTGCCCACGCTGGGCCGCATCCGGCTGCAACCGATGCTCGACCGTCACGGGCACCTGATGGGTGACCTCACCGTCACCCGGCTGGAAGACGAGCGCTTCTGGGTCGTGGGCTCGTACTACCTGCAGCAGTGGCACCAGCGGTGGTTCCACTACTACCTGCCGCCGTCCGGGGTCCAGCTGCGCAACCTCAGCGACGATTGGATCGGCTTCTCGCTGTCCGGACCGACGTCGCGCGAGCTGCTGCAGCGCCTGACTCCCGAAGACCTGTCCATCGATGCGTTCCCGTTCCTGTCCAGCCGCTTCCTCGATGTCGGGACCACGCATGGTGTGGTCGGGCGGATCTCGCTGACGGGTGAGCTCGGCTACGAGGTGACCGTGCCGGCCAGCGAGCAGAGAACGCTGCTGCGGCTGATCCGTGATGCAGGTGACGATCTCGGCCTGCGGCTGGTCGGTGACCGCGCGATTGACAGTCTCCGGCTGGAGAAGGGCTACGGAATCTGGTCGACGGAGTTCACCCAGGCCTACACGGCCGCGATGTCCGGGCTCGACCGGTTCGTCGCCTTCGACAAGGGTGACTTCGTCGGTCGAGACGCCGCGCTGCGTGAACGAGACGAGGGCTCGACGCACCGGCTCGTGCTGCTCGACGTCGACGCCACCGACGCCGACGCGTCCGGTGACGAAGGAGTGTGGTTGGACGGACGGCTGGTCGGGACGACGACGTCGGGTGCCTACGGGCACCATGTGGGCCGCAGTCTGGCGCTGGCCTACGTCGAACGGGCAACCGCCGAGGCAATGCCCGACCTCGTGGTCGACGTGGTCGGTGAGGCGCGCCCGGCACAGATCCTCACCGAGGTGCCGTACGACCCGCAAGGCCTCAGGCTGCGAGGCCGCGGAGCCGAGTGACGGGGACCGAGGTGCGCTGATGCTCGCCGTGGCCTTCGCCCTCACGGCGTCGTTGGCGTTCGGCTTCACTGACTTCCTGGGCGGCCTCGCGTCGCGGTCCGCGCACGTGCTGGTGGTGGGGACGATCGTCCAGCCGGTGGGGCTGCTGCTGATGGTCCCGCTGCTCGCGGTGTTCCCCGGCGTCCTCAGCGCGCCGGCGCTGTGGTGGGGGCTGATGGCCGGTCTGGGTGGCGCAGTCGCCTTCTTGATGCTGTTCCGAAGTCTTGCCATCGGACCGATGAGCGTGGCCTCCCCCCTGTCGGCCCTGACCTCGGCCATCGTCCTCGTGCTCGCGGGGCTGACGTTCGGCGAGCGGCTCGACGGGTTGTCGATCGTGGGGATCGTCATGGGGCTGGCTGCTGTTCTGCTCATCACGCGTCAGCACGAGGACAACCCGCACCCGGTGACCCGTGGGGTGGTCGTCCTCTCGCTGACGGCGGGCCTGTTCGTCGCGGTGTTCTTCCTCGGGCTGGAACGCGCGCCGGACGACAGCGGGCTGTGGCCCCTGGTCACGTCGCGTGCCGTGGCGTCCCTGGTCATGGTGCTCGCGGCCGTCGGGTCAGGCGTGGCCGCCCGGCCCGGACCGACGGTGCTGAAGCTGTCGCTGGGCTCCGCGACTTTCGACGTCGTCGCCACAGCGTCATTCCTGTTCGCCACCCGGGAGGGGCTGCTGGCAGTCGTCGCCGTGATCACCGCGCTCTACCCGGCGGGGACGATCCTGATGGCCCGGCTGGTGCTGGGGGAGCGCATCCAGCTGATTCAGCGACTGGGACTGGTCGTCGCAGCGTGCTCGGTGACTCTGCTCGCCCTTGCCGGCTAGCCCGGCGGCCGACCGTCCAGCGTCAGCTCCGACAGGTGGACCCAGGCCTGCGCTGTGTCCGCGGTGTCCTGATGGGCGGACCGGAACTGCTGTAGGTATGCCGCGACGTCGGCGAGGTCCCAGGCAAGGCGGTACATCGCCAGGGCTCTCTCGTCGATCGCCGCACCGGTCGCGTCTGCGTACTCCGCCAGCTGCGCGCCCCCCGCATCGCCCACCAGCCACAGGTCACGCTCGGGCGGTGCCAGTGCAACCGTGTCCCAGTCGACGAGCACCACCTGGTCCTCCACCAGGATCACGTTGCCCGGGTGCGGCTCCCCGTGCGTGACCACGAGCCGTCGGTCGCGCTGGGTCTCGGCGAGCTCGTCGAACCTCTCCAGCTGGCGCTGGAGCTGGCGGGCCTGGCCGCTGGCCCACTCACGTGCTGCCTCGGAGTAGGGGCCCCCGCCCCAGGGGTCGTCGACCTCGGCCAAGGCCGACTCCAGGTGCCGGCGTCCGGCCAGCGGGACGTCGACCCGCGCTCCGGCGACCGGCGCGACCCGGTGGAGCTGGGCCAGGACGTCGACGAGCCGAGACTGCGCGTTCGGGCCGAGGCTCTGCCCTGAGTGCCCTGAGTGCCCTGAGTGCCCTGAGTGCCCGAAGCGACCGGACTGACCCTCGACGAACGGGAACAGCGTCAGGGCGTGCCGATCACCGAGACGCAGGACGCAGTCACCGTCGGCTCGAGGGAGGGGTGCCACGACGAAGTCGAGCCCGCTCTGGCTCCGCAGGGCGTGCGCTGTGCCCATCGCCGTGCCGAGACCCGCGAAGGCCGAGGCGCGGGTGTCGCCGAGCCACGGCTTGTGGTCCAGGTCGTCGACGGTGGCGAAGTACCGAGCGGCGTCGACGTCGGTCACCGACCAGTGGTAGCTGCCGAACCCGAGCGGGGCGTACTGGATGTCGATGGGGTGGAGCCCCCACCCCTGCGCCAGGGTGGGCAGCAGCAGACCGACGTCGAGGCCCTCCGGCAGCGCCTTCACAGACCAGACGGTATGGCCCCTGCCACGGGGTCGTCCGAACGGGTGGTGGGGGGTTGCTCCAACGTCCGGCGGTCCCATCGACGAGGATGCTGGCCAGGGGCTGGCGCATGCCGTCACGCCCGACGGGGAACGGCGAACGAAGGGTGAAGCACCGATGAACAGAAAGACATGGGTAGCCGGGTTCGTCTCGGCCAGTCTGGTGGCGGCGAGCCTGGCTGCGGGAGTTGGAACGGCGGCGGCGGCCACCGTCTCGGTGCTGAGCGTGACGC
>JBAPUB010000046.1:0-3786 GCA_049282455.1 Actinomycetes bacterium | reverse complement strand
GCGACCAGGGCGAACTCGACCGCGGCGGCGCCGTCGTCGCGGCGCAGCACTCGTCGAAGCTCGTGCATTGAACCTCCCCCTGCCCGCCTGCGGGCGGACCGGACCTTCACCGATCGGGCCCGGAAACCCAGCGCTAGTGTCCTCCACGGGTCACGCTGCGTCCATGACGGGGGGCCGGTTCACCCGATTGGGGGAGACGTGTCGCTACGGATCGTCACGTGGAACGTCCGCTCACTGCGCGACGACCGGCTGGCCGTCGTCCAGGTGCTGCGGAGCCTGGCCCCCGACGTCGTGGCCCTGCAGGAGGTTCCCCGGTTTCTCCGCAGCCGGAGCCGCCTGGCAGCCCTGGCCCGGGAGTCCGGTCTGCTGGTGGCGTGCGGCGGGCGGTCGAGCGCGGGCACGGCCTTGCTCGCCGCGCTGCGCATCGACGTCCTGCGCTCGTCGGAGGCACTCCTGCCCCCTTCGCCCAGGCTCCACCGGCGCGGTGTCGCGATAGCCGAGGTGCGTGTGTCCGGCTCCGGGGGACCGTCGCTCGTCGTCGCCTGCGTCCACCTGGGCCTGAACTCCGGAGAGCGGGCACGCCACGCGCAGGTGGTTCGTGAGCTGGTCGGGGCCTACCAGAACCAGGCGACCGTCATCGCGGGCGACCTGAACGAATGGCCCGGTCGCCCGGCTTGGCAGACCCTGTGGTCCGGGCACAGTGACCCAGGGGACGAGGCTGCCGCGGCCACCTTCCCCTCGCGGCACCCCGAGCATCGCATCGACGTCGTCTTCGTTCCGGAGGGGTCGGCGGCGACGTGCGAGGTCGTCACAGGGCCGGCCATCGCTGCGGCCAGTGACCACTGCCCGGTCGTCGTCGACCTGCAGTGGTGACCGGTCTGGTGACCGGTCTCGTGACCGGTCTCGACTGATCCGATGGTCGTGTCGCTCGCGGACGGCGACACGACCGTGGTTGGCTTCTGCGGGCGGGGTGGGTGAGACGAGGGATGCCGATGGACCTGGCCAGCGCTGTTCGCGGCACGCCCCCGCGGCTCCTTCTGGCGCAGAACGCTGACGACGCCTACCCCCCGGACCGGCTCGAGCTGCTCGCGGCGCTGCCCCTCCCGCTCTCCGGCCCGGCCGTACACGTGGCGGTGCTCGCCGACGCGGACCAGGGCGTCCATGTGGTGCCCCTCGTCGTCGACGGTGGCTGGGCACGACCGGCCCGCTCCGGAGACGGAGTCGGCGTCGGCGTCGTCGACCTGGTCCGTTCGGGGGCCCCGACCGGGCCGTTCCAGGTCCGACGGTGCGACCCCGACCGGCTGGCCCTCGAGGGAGCCCTGAACGAACAGGTCATCGCGAGCACGACGGACCTCCAGCGGTGGCTGGTCGCCGACGAGCTGGTGGTGACCGTCCGCCGGCGTCCTGAGGTCTTCAGCTCGGCACCTGTCGACGGCGTGGCGCACCTGCTCGCGGCCGGCTTCTCCGGACTGCACCACGACCACGGTGACGTGGTGCTGGTCGTCGGTGAGGCGGAGCGGGCTGGGGCAGTCGACTTCGACGCGGGGTGGGTCGGTCCGATCCTGCACGTGACCGCGGCAGCGACCGGCGCGCGCCTGTTGCGCGACGAGCTCACCGGCGCGCTGCTGTCCGACGTGCGAGGCGGCGACACACCCAAGGCGGTGGCGCTGGCCGAGGGCCTGGGTGAGCTCCTGGCGCGGTTCCACCTCGCCCTGGCCACGCCGACCTCCGACTCCACCGAGCCTGTGGCTGTGGCCGGACCTGGCCTGGTCGCGTCCTGGCGCCGACGTACCGCCGACTCGGTGGCCTCGGCCTCGGTCCTGGCCGACTCGGGGCCGGCGCAGCGGCTGCGATCGGGACGCGACCAGGTCAAGGACGCCGTCCGTTCACTCGACGCCGGAAACGGGTCGGCGGTGCTCCTCGGCGCCGCGCTCCCCGGTCTGGAGGCGGTGCTGCTCGACACCGGTGGGTCGATGGTGTTCTCGCCGGAGGTGTTCACCGCATCGGTCGACGGCCACCCGGCCGCGCAGGACCTCGCTGTGGTCCTGCGCGGGATCGGGCACCTGGCCTGGACCACGCACCGCCGGCTGGTCTCCGCCGGCGACCCGGTGGCTGTCGAGCAGGTCGCCGACTGGGAGAACGGGGTGCGCCAGACCCTGGTCGACGCCTACGTGCGTGGACTGCACGCCGGAGGTCGGCCCGACCTGTTCGTCGCGCAGCTGCTGACCGCGTTCGAGGTGCAGGCCGAGTGCGAGCTGGTCGTGCGGGCGGCGCGCACGCTGAGTACCTCGATGGCCGTCTCGGACGCCGCTCTGGCAGCGCTTCTGGCACCCTGACCCGTCACGTCGGAGCGCCGTCAGACCACGTCAGCCCCCCTTCAGACCACAGTCAGACCACGGCACCGTTGTCCGGGCCCTGGTCGTCGCTTCGGTCCTGGCGCATCCGGCTCACCAGGACGGCGAAGCCGCCGAGGAAGCCCGCGATCACCAGGCCGATCTGCCAGTCCTGCCAGACCCAGCCGAGGGCACCCAGCAGCAGGTAGACGGCCGGGCAGCCGACCGCGCAGATCCAGGCGAGCCAGGTCAGGCCATCGGCGCGCGGAAGAGGCGGAGGCGGTGGCGGCGAGAAGGAGTCCTCGGGGTCGTCGGCCGGCTCCGTATTTCCAGTCGTCCCTGTCGACCCCGTCGGTTCTGTGGGGACGAGGTCGTCCCAGCCACCGTGCTGGTCGGTCGGGTCGTCGGACCCGACGTCCGACCCGTCCGAACCGTCGGTGGGCGTCAGCGAGGGGATGGCGTCGAACCCGGCGACGATGGACTCGAAGGCGGCGTCGACGTCGTCGGGTGGTTCGGGTGGCCCGGAGCTCGGGTCAGCCATGGTCGGTCGTGGTCGTGAGCCGTTCGACGAACTCCAGGCTCCTCGCGACGATCTGCGGCGCGTCGTTGTCGAGGGTCGCCACGTGGTAGCTGTCCGCAAGCTCGACGTCGGTCACGTCGGAGGAGCCGAGGTGGGCCAGGACGTACTCGCTGTTGGACGGCTCGACGACATGGTCCACGGTGCTGTGCATGACCAGGACGGGCATGGTGATGGACGGCAGACCGTCGCGCACCGCCGGCCATGTCTGGCTCAGTGAGTAGAGGGCCTGCAGAGGCAGTCGGTCGTACCCGAGCTCGTCTTGGCCAGGCTTCTTGATGTCGTTCACGACACCTGGCAACGACGGTACGACGTGTCGAAGAAGCGGGAGCGCGACCATCGCCTTGTTCTCCGTGTGAACCATCGGGTTGACGACGCAGATGCCACGGATTCGCTGGGCCTGGAGCTCGGCGAGGCGCAAGGTCAAGGTGCCACCCACCGACAGGCCCATGACGAACACTGTCGGACAGCGCTCCGACAGGTCGACCAGGGCCGCCTCGACGGCGCCGTACCAGTCGTCCCACCGGGTCAGGTTCAGCTCCTGCCAGGTCGTGCCGTGCCCAGGCAGGCGCGGGATCTGGACGGTGAGCCCGGCGGCTGCGAGCTGTTCACCCCAGGGGCGCATCGATGCGGGTGATCCGGTGAAGCCGTGGCACAGGAGCACTCCGGTGGGTCCGCCGTCGGCGGACCAGGCCTCGGCTCCGGGTCGAACTCCAGGTCGCGTGGGCACCCACGCATCGTGCCACGGCTCACCCGGGGGCAGCATTGCCCGGGCCCACCGCTGTCCCTAGGGTTTGATGTGGGCAGGGACTGACACGAGGAGTGGGATTGCTCTACTGGCTGATGAAGTACGTACTCGTGGGCCCCTGGCTGCGG
>JBAPUB010000045.1:0-1927 GCA_049282455.1 Actinomycetes bacterium | reverse complement strand
CGGGGCCACCACGGTGGGCGCGGGGATCGTCCGGGTCCAGGCCGCCACGGCCCTGGGCGGGACCACCGCCGGCACGACCGTCGCCTCGGGTGCCGCGATCGAGATCGACGGCTCGGGCCTCGCGATCACCGAGCCGGTCACGAGCCTCATCGGCACCGGCGTCGGCGGCACCGGCGCCCTGCGCAACCTCGGGAACGCCAACACCTGGTCGGGGGCCATCACCCTGGGCAGCGGCGGCGCGACGATCGCCTCCGATGCCGGCACCCTGACCATCGGCAGCACGACCACCGGGATCGGCGGCGGGACGCGGGCCCTGACCGTCACCGGCGCGGGCAACACCACCATCGGCGGCGTCATCGGCACCACCAGCGGCACCCTGACCAAGACCGGCACCGGCACCCTGATCCTCTCGGCCGCCAACACCTACACCGGGGCCACCACGGTGGGTGCGGGCACGCTGGCCGTCAATGGCAGCACTGCTGCCAGCGCAGTCACCGTCGCGGCGGGAGCCACGTTGACTGGCTCCGGGACCATCGGCGGCACGGTCAGCATGTCCGGCACGCTGCGTCCGGGCGCATCGCCCGGACGGCTCACGAACGGCGCCCTGACCTTCGTCGCCAACTCGACGTTCTCGGTCGAGATCGGTGGCACCACACCGGCGACCGGGCACGACCAGGACAGGGTCTCGAGCGGTGCGGTCACGATCGGCAGCAACGTCACGCTGTCACTGAGCTCGCTCGGCTCCTTCACGCCGGCGAGCGGCCAGTCCTTCCTCATCCTCGACAAGGTTGCGGCGGGTGCGATCACAGGGACGTTCAGCGGCCTGCCCGAGGGCGCGACGATCCCGGGCTTCCTGGGGAGTGCCCTGACCGCCCGGATCAGCTATGTCGGCGGCACTGGCAACGACGTGGTGATCACCGTCCCCTGACCGACGTGAGCAGGCAGGGAACGGCGCGCTGGTCGTCGAGCGCCCGGCCGCCCCGCCGCGCCCGGCCGCCGCGTCGCCGGCCCCACCCCCGCCCGAGGCGGAGCGTCCGGGCACCGTGGGGCTCCTCCCGGGGCCCCTTCGCGGCGCACGCGAGCACCGAAACGAGTCCCCGAACCGCTGTGCTCGGCCACGGACCGCACAGGGCTCGAACGAAGGTACCCCTACGCGTGGCCCCCCGGTCCTGTAGTCGCAGCGACCCCTGCCAGTGTCAGATAGACCCACGCGGACCGACAACGCTCAGCCCCCGGGTGGACATCTGCGAGGGGGCGGCCAACGAGGGACCGCCCCCCGCCATACCGCTTCACGGAGTGCCCGCACCAATGACTAACTACGCTCTCGACGGCAAGATCGTTGCCCGTGCCGCCAAGGGTCGCCGTGCGATGCTGGCCATCGTCCTCGGCTCCTCCCTCGCCGTGCTCGGCGCCGGCGCCATGTCGCTCGCGGTGTTCACGGACTCCGACTCGAACGGCGCGACCTGGACCACGGGCACCATCATCCTGGGCGTGAGCCCGACCGCGGTGTTCACCCCCGGCGTCGTCATGCCCGGTGACTTTGACTCGCAGACGATCACCGTTGCCAACACGGGCACGGGTGCCCTGCGCTACGCGATGAGCAGCTCTGCCACGAACACCGACAACAAGGGCCTCGCCTCCCAGCTCACCCTGACGATCGACGCGGGTCCCTGCGGCTCGACCACGGGATCGATCTACAGCGGCACGCTCCAGGGTGCGGCGTTCGGTAGCAGTGCCCAGGGTGCAGACGCGGGAGATCGGCCCGTCGCCGCCGGCGCCAGCGAACAGCTGTGCTTCGCCTGGGATCTCCCGCTCGGCACCACGGACGCCTTCCAGAACGCCAACACGACGGCGACCTTCACCTTCAACGCCGAGCAGACCAAGAACAACTAGCGCCCACCGCCCCCCGCCGTGTCCTGCCCAGTGC
>JBAPUB010000044.1:0-1685 GCA_049282455.1 Actinomycetes bacterium | reverse complement strand
GGCAAGGAGCGAGCGCGCGAAACGGTCGATCTGCGCACCGTGGTCGTTGAAGTAGTACTCACGGGTCACGTGTGCACCGCTCGCGGACAGCACGCGCGCCAGCGAGTCCCCGACGGCTGCCCATCTGGTGCCGCCCATGTGAACCGGGCCGGTCGGGTTGGCCGACACGAACTCGAGGTTGATCCGCTTGCCCGAGAGCGTCTCGTTGCGCCCGTAGGCCTCACCGGCCACAAGCACGCTGCGGGCGAGCTCCCCTTGGGCGGCGTCGTCCAGCGTGATGTTCAGGAAGCCGGGCCCCGCCACCTCGACGGCCGCAATGCCCGGCTGTCCCTTCAGGTGGGCAGCCAGCACCTCGGCAACCTCGCGCGGAGGTCGCCCAGCCGTCTTCGCCAAGGTCAGCGCGAGGTTGGTGGCGTAGTCGCCGTGCTCCTTCTGCCGGGGCCGCTCGACGCGGACGTCGGGACGCAGCCCGGGCTCGCGGAGCTCGAGGTCACCCGCCGCCACGGCGGCGTCGAAGGCGGTGAGAACGGTGGCAGTCAGCTCGGCAGGAGTCACCCGCCAAGGGTAGTGGCCGACCCGTCCTGGACGGTCAGCGGAACGACACGACCAACCACACGTCGACAAGACACAGCAGCAGGACGGCACCGGCCACCACCCCACCCGGACGGTCCGACACACGCACGTGCGCCACGACCGAGCCCACCATCAGCGCAGTCAGCGCACCCAGTGCCAGAAGCGCCAGGTTCGGCATCGCCACCGCGCCGACGACCAGGGCGAACGCGCCAGCCAGCTCGGCGACGCCGATGCCACGCCACAGCGCCGGGCTCACTCCGAGCCGGTCCCGCACCGCCATGGCTGTCGGGAGTCCCTGCAGCTTGGCCATCCCGGTCAGTGTGAAGAGCAGGGCCAGCCCGAGCGAGCCCACGACAGCGATCACGTACGACTGCCTGAGATCAGCCGAACGACCTCGCTGACGAGCTCATCGGGGTCGAAGGGCTTGGTGAGGTACCCGTCCGCCTTCGCAGCCCGAGCCACTTCGAAGTCACGTTGCTGCGCGGAGGCACTGACGATGAGTACCGGCACGGCGGCGGTGAAGGGATCCGCCTTGAGTCGTCGCGTCAGCTCGACTCCGTTGACCCCAGGCATCACGACGTCGAGCAGGAAGATGTCTGGCATGGGCGCCTCGCCGGCCAGCACCCGTGCCAGGTACGCCAAGCAGGCGTCGGCGTCCTCGGCGGTGTCCACGTCGTACCCCTCGAGCTCGAGGTTCACGGCGATGAGCTCTCTGATGGTGGCCGAGTCGTCGACGACCATCACCCGATGTGGCACAGATTCAGTCACGGTCCCGACGCTAGCCTGGGCAGCGACCGACGAAAGGAGGCCCCGTGGTCGAGGTGACCGTGAACCACGGTGACGAGCTGCTCGTGGGGGGCGCCCTCGACGAGCTCGGTCCGCTGTGGCTCGAGCTCTACGACCACCATGCCGAGGTCGGACCGGGCCCCATCATTGCTCGGTCGATGTCGTGGGAGCGGCGTCGAGCCCTGTACCAGGAGGTGCTCTCCGACCCCGACGCCTTCGCGGTCGTGGCGCGAGTCCAGGGGACCGCCGTCGGCTACGCCATGGTGGCCATGCACCGGATCCCCGACGACTCGTGGCCCACCGGCAACCAGTACGCCGAGGTCGAG
>JBAPUB010000043.1:0-7984 GCA_049282455.1 Actinomycetes bacterium | reverse complement strand
CCACCGATCCGCGCCACGAGGTCGGTGTCTCGAACTACGCGGCCCAGACGTTCAGCCGTCGTCTGGAGAACGGCGTCGCCCGCCTGGTGCCCGTGCCGGTCGTTCACCTGCTTGAAACGGTCGAGGTCGACCAGAACCACTGCGTAGGAGGTTTGACGACCGATCTGGTCGGCGAGTCGCTTGAGCAGCTGCCGTCGGTTGGCCACAGTCGTGAGCTCGTCGTGCAGCGACTCGTGCTCCACGTTGCGCGTCAGGCTGTAGGTCATGGCGAACATCACCATGGGCACGACCAGCACCAGCGGGTACCAGGCTCCGGCCGCGACCAGCACGACCACGACGATCGCCAGCGTGTCGGCCAGCAGGTCGGAGAACAGGTACCAGCGCAGGCCGTAGGTGAGGTCGCCCCAGAACGTCCCGCCGTCGCTCTCGGCCAGCAACGACACCAGGACGTCGTTGACGATCAGGTGAACCAGCCACGTGGCGACCACCCACCCGAGGTCGGACCAGACGAGCACCCCACCCTGTCCCACCGGACTGCCGCCGAGCGCCGTCATGGTCAGGCCCGCGGCCGCCATCGCGATCACGAACTGGGCGGCGTTGAAGACCGTTCGCCACAGCTGCTTGCCGGCCAGCGCCTGCCCGACGAACCAGCTCCCCGCAGCCACGACCATGGCCGGTTCGACACCCCAGACGTACAGTGCCGCCAGCGAGAACGACTGGCCGAGATGGATGGTGATCGGGTCCGGGTAGCGCAGGACCGTGAGCGGCCGGATCTCGAACAGGACTGCACCGGCGAACACGATGAGCAGGCCCAACGAACCGTTGCTCCAGCCACCCCAGGTCGCCGACCCCGCCAAGAGCACCACGGCGCTCGCGACAGTCAGGGTGAAGGTCACGCTGAACCGGCTGAACCGGCGCATGAGCACGCCGAAAGGTTCCCCCTTAGCCACTGCGCACCCCCAGCACTGCTTCCCCCTGTGTCGGGTGTCACGACTCACGCCGCGACCTCGACCTCACCCGTCGTCCTCGACCGCCTGGCCCCAGGACGCTCCGTCACGCCGTGTTGGACTCCCCAGCCACCACACGAAGTCGATTCCTGTGCGCCGGGTGCCGCAGCAGCCAGCTCGTGGCCGCCTCGACGTCCAGCGCACGGCTGACGTACCAGCCCTGGACGGCGTCACACCCGAGGTCCTCCAGCAGGTCCCACACCGGCTGGGTCTCCACGCCCTCGGCCACCGCCCGCATTCCCATGCCGTGAGCGAGGTCGATGATCGAGCGCACGATGGTGGCGTCCTCAGGATCGACCCCCAGACGCGACACGAACGACCGGTCGATCTTGATCTCGTTGACCGGCAGCTGCTTGAGCAGAACCATCGACGAGTACCCCGTGCCGAAGTCATCCAGCGAGATCTCGACACCGAGGCGCCTCAGCGCACGAAGTGTCGCCGCCACTCCGTCCGCGTCACGCGTCAGCACGCGTTCGGTGAGCTCGAGCTGCAGCGCCGACGACGGCAGGTCGTACCGCTCGAGGAGCGCAGCCACCGTTCCGGGCAGCTGGGGGTCGTGCAGGTCGCGCATGGACACGTTCACAGCAACCTGGATGTCCAGCCCGGTCTCCCGCCAGGTCGCAGCCTGACCGAGAGCCGAGTCGAGGACGAAGGACGTGAGCGGGCCCATGAGCCCTGAGTGCTCGGCCAGCGGGATGAAGTCGTCGGGCATCACCATGCCCCGGGTCGGGTGGCGCCACCGGACCAGGGCCTCGACACCGACGACCGCGCCAGCCCCCATCGCGACCTTCGGCTGGTAGTGCAGCTCGAGCTCGCCGGACTCCAGCGCGGTGCGCAGACCACCGAGCAGCGCAAGTCGGCTCGCGGAGTTGTGGTCGCGGTCAGCGACGTACGCCTCGACCCCGGTGCGTTCCTCCTTGGCCAGGTACATGGCCACATCGGCTCGTCTCATCAGGTGCTCGCTGTCGCCGCCGTGCTCGGGGAAGACCGCTACTCCGACGCTCGCCTCGAGCTCGAGCTGGAGACCCTCGAGGTGGAACGCCTCGGTCAGTGAGCCCCGGACCCGCTCGGCGACCTCCACGGCGGCCGCGACGTCGCGCACCGGGTTGAGCAGGATCGCGAACTCGTCACCACCCAGACGTGCCACGACGTCGTCTGGACGAAGAGCGCCCTGGATCCGTTGCGCCGCAAGCTCGAGCAGCCGGTCGCCCACGTGGTGGCCGAGCGTGTCGTTGACCTCCTTGAACCGGTCGAGGTCGAGCAGGCACAGCCCGACGCTGGTTCCGTCGCCTGAGTTGGCGGCCAGGGCGGCATCCAGCCGGTTCACGAGCAGCTTGCGGTTGGGCAGGCCGGTCAGGGCGTCGTGCAGTGCCTGGTGCTCCTTCTCACGCGAGATCGAGGCGGTCTTGCGCACCGCGAAGAGGGGCAGCAGCAGTAGGGGCAGGTAGGCCGGGACGGAGGACACGAAGACGACCAACGGAGACAGCGCAAGCACGGCGAAGGTGGTGAAGAAGTAGTACCAGAACTCTTCGAAGAAGTCCTGGGCCCAAGTTCGCCCGACGTCGCCCGACAGACCCGCGACGAGTGCGTCGTTGGTGAAGAAGAAGGCGAACCAGCCGAGGACGACCCACACCAGGTCCGACGCGGTCAGCGTCGCGGGCACGGTCGACAGACTGGCTTGGTGTCCGAACGCGACCATCACCACCCCAGCCGCGGTGATGCTCAGGACGTACTGTCCGATGTTGAAGAGCAGCCGCCACAGCTGCTTGCGCTTGACGATCTCCGAGATCAGGGTCCCGACGGCCATGAGCACGATGGCCGGCCATGGCCCGTACATGTACAGCACGGCGAACGCGAACGCGTGCGACGTCGGGACGCCTTGCGAGTCGTACCCGCCGGCCGTGATGACTGGGAGCAGCTCGCCGAGGACCACGAACCCGGCAAGGACCCACACGGTGACGGGGGCGCTCCCGAGCTCGGGGACCGTGACCGACGTAGCCACCGCCAGCAGGGACCAGCCGCCGAGGACGGACAGCCACCAGAACACGGCGAAGCGCGACAGTCGCAGCAGCGACGGTCGTGCCTGCATCCGGTCACCCCCTTCGGCGGCGCTGGCCCCGAGTGAAACGCACTCATCGTAATGAGACGGTTACTTCGGGTGATCGGCCGAACAGACGACCCTCGCGAGTCAAAGGGGTCGACGTCACCCGTTCGGCGTAGTCGCCGGCAGGTCCGGGCCGCCGGGACCCGCCTCGAGGAGCCGGACGAAGGCTGTCTCGTCGAGCACCGGCACCCCGAGCTGGTCGGCCTTGGCCGCCTTGGAGCCGGGGTTGGCCCCGACCACCACGTAGGAGGTCCGACGCGACACCGAGCTGGTGGCCTTGCCGCCCCGTTCGACGATCGCCGCCTGGGCCTCGTCGCGGCTGAGCGAGTCCAGTGAGCCGGTCACGACGATGCTGAGCCCGCTCAGCAGACCTCCGGACGACGAGACGGAGGGGGCCCGGTCGGCCAGGGACACCCCAGCCTCGCGCCACCGGTCCACCAGCTGGCGGTGCCAGTCGACGCCGAACCAGTCGAGGATCGCCTCGGCAATGGTCGGTCCGATGCCCTCGACGGAGGACAGCGTGTCGGCGTCGGCCGTCGCGATCGCCTCCAAGGAGCCGAAGGCAGACGCGAGGTCGCGCGCCGCGGTGGGCCCGACGTGACGGATCGACAGCGCGACCAGAGCACGCCAGAGCGGGCGGGACTTGGCGGCCTGGAGCTGCTGCAGCAGCTCGACGGCCCCGGCGCTGAGCTGGGTGCCGGACTCACCGGGTCCGGGCGCCCGGGTGAAGAACGGACAGCGAACGAGGTCGGTGTCGGTGAGAGCGAACAGGTCGCCCTCGTCGTCGACCAGGCCACACTCGAGGAGCGCTACGGCCGACTTGTAACCGAGACCCTCGATGTCGAAGGCGCCGCGACTGCCGACGTGGAAGAGCCGCTCGCGAAGCTGCGCGGGACACGACCGGTTGTTCGGGCACCGGATGTCCGCGTCGCCGGCCTTCTCCGGCGCCAGCTGCGTGCCGCAGTCAGGACAGTGGGTGGGCATGACGAACGCCCGCTCGGACCCGTCGCGGGTCTCGACGACCGGACCGATGATCTCGGGGATGACATCGCCGGCCTTGCGCAGGAACACACGGTCGCCGATGAGCACGCCCTTGCGCTCGACCTCCGACGCGTTGTGCAAGGTCGCCAACGACACCGTTGAGCCGGCCACCCGGACCGGCTCCATGACACCGAAGGGTGTCACCCGCCCGGTGCGTCCGACGTTCACGGCAATGTCACGGAGCACCGTCGTGACGACCTCGGCCGGGTACTTGTAGGCGATCGCCCAGCGCGGAGCCCGGCTCGTGGCTCCCAGGTCGCGTTGGAGCTGGATCTCGTCGACCTTGACCACGACGCCGTCGATCTCGTGCTCGACGTCGTGCCGGTGCTCGCCGTAGTGGGCTATGTAGCTCTCGACCTGTTCGAGGCTGCCGCACACCGTAGCGAGGTCCGAGGTCGGCAGCCCCCACGAAGCCATCGCCTCGTAGGACTCCGACTGGCGCTGCGGCTCGTACCCGGCACGAGCGCCGATTCCGTGGACGACGAGGCGCAGCCGGTCCAGCCGGGAGACTGCCCGGTCGCGGTCCGCCTGCAGCCGGGCAACCTTCCCGTGAGACCGCTCCGAGCTAGGGTCGCCGCCTCCTGCGGCGACCAGCCCGCCCATGGCGGCGCTCAGCTCGAGGTCTCGTCGGTCAACCCGCTGGCGCAACGACCCAGCCGCAGCGTTTCGAGGGTTCGCGAAAGGGGTGCGGCCGGAGGTCACGACCTCCTCGTTGAGGGCGTCGAAAGCTGCCAGAGGGAAGTACACCTCGCCTCGGACCTCGAGCAACGACGGTGGGGGTGATCCATCGGACCGCTCAGCGAGCGTGTGCGGGATGGACGGGATGTATCGGACGTTGTAGGTGACGTCCTCCCCGGTCCGGCCGTCGCCTCGGGTGGCGAGCGACTGAAGGCGGCCCTCGACATACACCAGGTCGACCGCGAGTCCGTCGACCTTCAGCTCGCACAACATGGGAGGCAGCCCTCCCGTGTCCTTCTCGACTCTGGCCGCCCAGGCGCGGAGCTCCTCGACACTGAACGCGTTGTCCAAGGAGTACATGGGTTCGCGGTGACGAACCGGTTCGAACATCTCCGACACCGCTCCCCCGACCGCGCCGGTCGGCGACAGGGGGTCCACCAGCTCGGGATGCTCTGCCTCGAGGGCGCGCAGCCGGCGTTCGAGCACGTCGTACTCGTCGTCGGAGATGGTCGGTGCGTCCTGCTCGTAGTAGCGGCGACGATGCTCGGCGATCTCGGCCGACAACCGCGCGATGAGCGCCGTGGGGCTCTCGTCGCCGCCACTCGAGGACGCCGGGTTCGTCGGGGTCAACGAGCGCTCCACGTTGCCGCGATGGTGGCCGCTCCCACAACCTCCGTGCCCTGGTAGAACACCGCGGTCTGGCCGGGAACAGCCGGGACGCGCTCGCTGACCGCAGTCGCGCACACGGTGGAGTGGCTGCGAGTCCCAGACCCGACCGCGAGGGTGACCTCGAAGGTCCGGCCGTGGGCGCGGGTCTGCACCGACAGCGCAGCAGGCAGCTCGGGAGCCGAGGTGCACCACCGCGGCTGGACGACGTCGAAGACCTGGGCCCCCAGCCGATCCTTCGGTCCAACGGTCACGGTGCCCGCCACCGGCTCGATCGACAGGACGTACCGGGGGCGGCCGTCTGCAGCCGGAGTACCGAGCGCCAGACCGCGTCGTTGACCCACCGTGAACGCGTACGCCCCCTCGTGTGCGCCCACCGTCCGCCCCGACTCGTCGACAATGGATCCCGGGCGGACCCCGAGCCGCTCGCGCAGGAACCCGGCGGTGTCACCGTCAGCAATGAAGCAGATGTCGTGGCTGTCGGGCTTGTCTGCCACGAGAAGACCTCTGCGCTGCGCCTCGGTACGGACCTCGGGCTTGCTCGAGGCTCCCAACGGGAACAGCGAGCGGCTCAGCTGCCGCTGGTCGAGCACCCCCAGGACGTACGACTGGTCCTTGTCGAGGTCGACCGCCCTGTGGAGCTCGACGTGGGCGCCGACCTGTTGCAGGCGCGCGTAGTGACCGGTGCAGACGGCGTCGAAGCCCAACGACAGGCCACGGTCGAGCACAGCCGCGAACTTGATCTGCTCGTTGCACCGCACGCATGGGTTCGGGGTGCGTCCGGCGTCGTACTCGGCCACGAAGTCGTCGATGACCGTCGACGCGAACTCGTCGGAGAAGTCCCACACGTAGAACGGAATGCCCAGGATGTCGGCGACACGGGCGGCGTCACGCGCGTCCTCACGGCTGCAGCAGCCCCGCGAGCCGGTTCGCAGAGCGGCTGGGTGCGCGCTCAGGGCGAGGTGCACACCCACGACGTCGTGCCCTGCGTCGACCGCTCGCGCGGCGGCGACCGCGGAGTCGACACCGCCGGACAGGGCGGCCAGCACCTTCACGCCGGCGCACCCTGGGAACGCTCCGACGTCGCCCGCGCCCGGGCAACGACCGGTCCGATCGCCATGGCAAGGGCGTCGACGTCGACCTGCGTCGAGTCGTGGCCCAGGCTGAACCGCAGGGACGAGCGAGCCGACCGCGGGTCTGCGCCCATGGCCACGAGCACGTGGCTGGGCTGGGCGACCCCGGCCGAGCAGGCCGAACCGGTCGAGCAGTAGACCCCTTGGGCATCGAGCAGCATCAACAACGAGTCCCCCTCGCATCCGGGGAACGAGAAGTGCGCATTGCCCGGCAGCCGCACCGCACGGTCGTCGACGGGGGGCCCGTTGAGGACTGCGTCGGGGACGGCCGACTGGACTGCCTGGACCAGCTGGTCGCGAAGTCTCGCGACCCGGTCGTTGCGCGCGACCCGGTCGGCGACCGCTACCGACGCGGCAACGGCCAGCGAGGCGATCGCAGGAACGTCGAGCGTGCCCGATCGCACGTCGCGCTCCTGGCCCCCGCCATGGGCCAAGGGCACGAGCTCGGCAGTCCTCGCGAGCAGCAACGCACCGACGCCGTGCGGCCCGCCCAGCTTGTGGCCGGTCAAGGTCAAGGCGTCGACACCCGACTCAGCGAAGTCGACGTCGAGCGTGCCCGCCGCCTGCACAGCGTCGGTGTGGAACGGGATCTGCAGTTCCGAGGCGATCGCCGCACACTCGCCGATCGGCTGGACGGTGCCGACCTCGCTGTTGGCCCACATCACACTCACCAGAGCGACGTCGTCGGGGCTGCGCTCGAGGGCCGCCCGCAAGATCGCCGGGTCGAGACGACCCTGGCGGTCGACCGGAAGAACCTCGAGCTGGGCATCCTCGTGGTCGACCAGCCAGCGAAGTGGGTCCAGAACCGCGTGGTGCTCGACCGCCGTGGCCACGACCCGACGTCGCTGGGGCGCTGCGGCCCGCCTGGCCCAGTAGAGCCCCTTCAGCGCGAGGTTGTTCGCCTCGGTGCCCCCGGACGTGAAGACCACCTCGCTGGGCCGGGCTCCGAACACCTGGGCCACGACCTCGCGCGACTCCTCGACCACCCGCCGGGCCCGTCGCCCTGCGGTGTGGAGCGACGAGGGGTTACCGACCACCTCGAGGTGCTCGGCCATAGCGCGCACTGCGGCGGGCAGCATCGGGGTCGTCGCCGCGTGGTCGAGGTAGGTCATCTCGGTGAGTCTAGATCGAGCGAGGCACTGCGGTCCGGGTCAGTGCAGGGCTCCGTACTCGCGTTCGACCAGGTCCAGGGCCAGCTGTGCCGGCACCACGGCACCGTCGAGGGTGAAGTGGATGCCGTCTGACTGGCGTGCGTCGACCCGTCTGCCGTCGACCTGCAGGTACTGGCTGAACCGACCGTCGACCGAAGTGCCCCGGTACAGGTCGACGTAGCGCGCACCAGGTGTCGCCCGGAC
>JBAPUB010000042.1:0-6111 GCA_049282455.1 Actinomycetes bacterium | reverse complement strand
CGTCGGCGGCCTGGATCCCGCTCCAGGCCTGTTGGATGCCGTCGGCCTGCGAGGTGCCGTCCTCCTCCGAGCAGTGGATCTGCGCCGACTTGCCGACATAGCCGGACCAGTCGACCCCCATGCGTTCCCACGGCACGGCGGGGTAGAACCCGACAGCAGCCACGATCGCCGGAGACCGGGTGGCCGACCACAGGGCCAGTGAGCCGCCCATGCAGAACCCAGCGACGCCGACGGCCCCTCCCTGGACCGAGTCGAGCTGGACGAGGTGGGCAGCCGCACCAGCGATGTCAGCTGCCGCAGTCTCCATGGCGAGGCCCATCATCAGACGCATCGCCTCGTCCGGCTCGCCGGTGGCCACCCCGTGGTAGAGGTCGGGGGCCAGCGCAACGAACCCCTCGGCCGCGAAACGGTCGCACAGCCGCTCGATGTGAGGGACCAGGCCCCACCACTCTTGGATCACGATCACTCCTGGGCCCTGTCCGGACGTCGGGACAGCCAGGTAGCCGTTCGCGCTGCCTCCGTTGCTCGCGAACTCGATCAGCTCACCCATGGGCCCGCTCCTCTCGTGTGTGCGGTCGACCCCACCGGAGGACCGGTGACCGACGCTACCGGTGACGCGCTCCCCCGACCACCACGACCGTTCACGAGCTCAGCAGTGACAGCGCAAGTCCGTCGAGGAGGTCGTGCTCGCTGACCACGAGTGAGGCGGCACCCGCGTAGGCCATGACCGCGGAAAGGACGAGGGCACCCGCCGCGATGACGTCGACCCGGCCGGGGTGCATGACCGGGATCGCAGCACGCTCTTGGCGCGGCAGGTACAGCAGCCGCTCGGCGATGCGATGGACGTCGGCCGCGTCGATCACGCTGCCGTGAATCCGGTCGGCGTCGTACTGGTCCAGACCCAGCGCCATCGCGGCGACGGTGGTGACGGTGCCGGCAACGCCGACCATGGTCGCCGCACTGCGGAGGGCTACGGTTTCGGCGACCTCACGGATCGCGATGTCGATGTCGTCGCGCGCCGCCCGCACCTCCGACGGCAGAGGGGGGTCGTGGTGGAAATGCCGCTCGGCCATCCGGACACATCCAATGTTCACCGAGCGCGACGCCCCAGGCTGGTCGTCACCGATGACGAACTCGGTGGAGCCGCCGCCGATGTCGAACACCAGGGCCGGTGCCTTGATGCCGACCAGACCCTGGAGGGCGCCGGTGAACGACAACGCAGCCTCCTCGTCGCCGGTGACGACCTCGGGCATCACGGCAAGCCGCTCGACAACGCCGCGGATGAACGCGTCGCGGTTCGACGCGTCGCGCGTCGCCGAGGTCGCTGCGAACCGGATGCGAGAGGCGCCGAGCTCGCGGATCCGTGCGGCGTAACGGTCGACGGCTGCCAAGGTCCGCGCCAGCGCAGCCGGGTCGATCTGTCCCGTGCGGTCGACCCCCTGGCCGAGCCGGACGATCTCCATCCGCCGCTCGACCTCGACCAGGCGGACCTCGGGCTCGAGATCGGCCACGAGCAGCCGGATCGAGTTCGTCCCGCAGTCGATCGCCGCCACCCTCTCCCCAGCCCCATCGAGTGCAGCAGTGGAAGCACGAGAGGCACACGGGGTAGTGCGGTCGACGCCGCGGGCCAGGAGAAGGGACAACGCCTCGTCGCCGAACGGGTTGACGCCGGGGCCGGCAGCCAGCGCATGCGCCACCAGAGCGTGCAGGCACTTGACCCGGTCGGGCATCCCGCCGGCCGACACTGCCTCGATCTCCTCGACGTGTCCGAGTCGCGCCCGTCGCGCGAGGTAGTCGTAGTGGGACGACCGGTAGCGGTCGGCGAGCGCGGGATCGACGGCGAGCCGCTCCTGCATGTCGCGCATGACGCCGTCGGCCTCCAAGGTGGAGATCGCCGACGCCAACCGTGGGCATGTCAGGTAGAACGTCGTGGGGAACGGCGTGCCGTCCGGGAGTCTCGGCGACGTGGTGACGACGTCGGGCAGCCCGCAGCCGCACCGGTGCGCCACCTCGATCATCGCCCGCGGCGAACGCCCCAGCTGCGCCTCGACGGTGGCCCGGTCGACGGGGTCGATCGGATCCGACATGTCAGTGCGCAGCGTCAGCGGCCTGGACCGAGGACCAGAAGGTGTCGTACCACGCCTGGCGGACCGGCTGCTGCTTCGCGATCACCGGCTTGCGCGCCTCTCGGACGTCCTGAGGGGACAGCACGACATAGCCGATCTCGCCGGGGAACACGAAGTGCAGGCGGTCTCGCGCCTGGGCCTCGATGAAGGCCGGGTCCTGCCACTGGGCTCGCTGGTGACGCAGCGAAGTCACTCGTTCGCCAGTGATGCTCACCTGCTGCTCGAGCGCACGGATCTGCGACTGCTGCTGGATGTACTCGCGCAACGGGAACGCCAAGGTCGTGACCAGCGCGGCGAGCACCAGCAGCAGCACGACCGCGCGTGACGTCATGCGGGCCCACATCGGTCGTGGAACGACGACGTCAGCCGGTGCCTGCGTGGCCACGGTGCGCGGCCTGCTCGACACCCCGCGACGCGGTGTAGTCGGACGACGCGAGCTGGTCACCGACGTCAGCCTCGCATGGCGAATCGGGGGAATGCGAGGGCTCCTGCGTAGCGCGCGGCGTCGTCGAGCTCTTCCTCGATGCGCAGCAGCTGGTTGTACTTGGCCACACGTTCGGACCGAGCCGGTGCACCGGTCTTGATCTGCCCGCAGTTCGTAGCCACGGACAGATCGGCAATGGTGGTGTCCTCGGTCTCACCGCTCCGGTGCGACATCATGCACGCGTACCCGTTGCGATGGGCCAACGCGACCGCATCGAGGGTCTCGGTCAGCGTGCCGATCTGGTTCACCTTCACCAGCAACGCGTTGGCAACCCCCTGGTCCAGGCCCATCTGCAGCCGCTGCGGGTTGGTGACGAAGATGTCGTCACCGACGATCTGCACGCGAGCGCCGAGCTCGTCGGTGGCGTGCTTCCAACCGGCCCAGTCGTCCTCGCTCAGCGGGTCCTCAATCGACACCAGCGGATACTCGCGCACGAGGTCGTCGTAGTAGGCGGTCATCCACTCGGCGGACCGGTCGGCGCCCTCGAACCGGTACGAACCGTCGCGGTAGAACTCCGTCGCGGCGACGTCGAGGGCGAGCGCGACGTCGCGTCCGGCGGTCAGTCCGACCTCGTCGATGGCGGCCAGGAGCAGGTCCAGGGCCACCCGGTTGCTGGTCAGGCTGGGAGCGAATCCCCCTTCGTCACCCAGGCCGGTCCCCAGCTTCTGGGCCTTCAGCACCGCCTTGAGCGCGTGGTAGACCTCGGCGCCCCAGCGCACGGACTCGCCGAAGGTCGCCGCACCGATCGGCGCGATCATGAACTCCTGGACGTCGACGTCGGTGTCGGCGTGGGCACCGCCATTGAGCACGTTCATCATCGGGACGGGGAGCAGGTGTGCATTGGGCCCACCCACGTAGCGGAACAGCGGCAGGTCCGCAGACTCCGCAGCAGCCTTGGCCACTGCAAGCGAGACACCGAGGATCGCGTTCGCACCGAGGCGGGCCTTGTTCGGCGTGCCGTCGAGGTCGAGCATCACCTGGTCGACCAGGCGCTGCTCGCTCGCGTCGTAGCCGAGCAGCTCGGGGCCGATCTCGTCGTCGACGGCGAGCACCGCCTTCTCGACTCCTTTGCCGAGGAAGCGGGCAGGGTCGCCGTCGCGCAGCTCGACGGCCTCGTGGACACCGGTCGAGGCACCGCTTGGTACGGCGGCACGCGAGACGCTGCCGTCGTCGAGGCCGACCTCGACCTCGACCGTGGGGTTGCCCCTCGAGTCGAGGATTTCGCGGCCGATGACAGCGTCGATGCTCGCCACAGTGACGTCCTTCGCAAGCGGGGGAAGCAGGTGCGGCCAGACTATCGGGCGGGTGGTCCCCGACCTGGCAGGCCACACGGTCCGTGGCGTGAGTCAAACACCCCCGAGCCCGAGCCGGGCTCGTCAGCCGGTTCGGTCGGACTCCGCCATCCGGACCAGGCCGGCGAACCCGCGTGCGGCCTCACGCAGCGCGGCCTCGGCGTCCAGGCCCCGCCTGAGAGCCGCCGAGGCGACCCCGAGCAGCAGGAGTCCGAGCTGCTCGGCGCTGAGGTCCTCCGGCAGGTCGGGCTCCGCGACCTCGACCGCAAGGTCGGTCCTCGCCGCGCGGCCGACCAGCTTGGCGGCCAGGGCGAGCGCCGGAAGGGTCATGGGGACGCCGTCGAGCACCGAGGTGCGTCCCTTCTCCGTGGCCTTGAGCACCTCCCAGCTCGCCTCGACATGTTCAGCGGTGAGGACCTGCGGCTGGAGGGCCGCACCCCCTGCGGACCCGTCCACGTCGGCCTGTGGGGTGACGAACACGTGCGGGTGACGACGCACGAGCTTGGCGATGATCGCCGCGGCGACGTCGTCGATCGACCAGGGCCGGTCGGGGTCCTCCTCGCCCAGCCGGGCGTGGAACACCACCTGGAGCAGGACGTCCCCCAGCTCCTCGCGCACGGCGTCGACGTCGTCGGACTCGATCGCCTCGAGCGTCTCGTAGGTCTCCTCGAGCAGGTACGGCGCAAGAGAACGGTGCGTCTGCTCGGCGTCCCAGGGACACCCGCCCGGCGACCGCAGGCGGTCCATCACCGACACCAGGTCGAGCAGCCGTGCCCCTGGGAGGTCGAAGGACCCGTGCACGACCTCCAGCTCAAGGCTTCGCCCCTGGTCGGCCGCCCCCGCCATCAGCGGCGCAAGTGACTCGGCCAGCCCGGGGTCCCCATCGTCGCCGATGAGCCACACGACGGGACGCGATGCCGCCAGCGCGCGGTCGAGCAGCGTGCGGGCTGCCTGCGTCGTCGACGAGCCCTCGACGACGGTCACCGGCACGCCTTCGTCGGCCAGGACGCGAGCCAGCGGGTGGTCGGCGGACCCCACGACCACGTCGCCGGTGCCGAGCAGCTGCCACGCGGCGCGGCTCAGCAGTCCGGGCGCGACCCGGTGCGACGTCGCGAGGAGCACCAGCCGCGTTGTCGCCGGCTCGTCGAGACGGTGCCGGGCATCGACCTCGGGGTCGGCGTCAGCCACCGGTGGGCGGGGTGCTCCCCGGTGCCGACGACGGGTCAGCCAGCTGGGAGAGGAGGTCGGTCCGTCCCTCGACCTGAGCCGTCGTGACGTTCCACACCCCGTAGCGCGGGTTGACCGACACGTGAAGCTTCTGGGCCTCGGCCAGGTAGGCCTTGGCCAATGCCGCCTGGAGCTCGTTCTGGCTGGTGGCGCTCGGCGCCACCGCTGAGGCGATCTTGCCGCGCAGGACAGCGGCCCGAGCGGCGTCCTGCAGCTGCGACGGCGCGATCCCGGAGCTGACGGTCACCTGAGTGAGCTGGTCGGGGGACAGCTGGCCCAGCAGGTCGTCGACGTTGGCCTGGCTGGCGCGCACCTTGAGGTCGTCAGCTAACGCGAAGGTCAGGGTGTTGCCGACCCAGAGGCTGACGACGCGCTGGTTGAGCGCACTCTGCTCGGGGATGTCGACCCCTTTGGCCCGCGCGAAGTCGACGATCTCGGTGGCGACGGTGGCCAGGGTGTTCTCGCTCAGCGACTGGTCGCCGACGATGGCTGCCGAACCAGCCTTGATCGGGGTGCACGAGGCGAGGGTGACCATGCCGAACGCGGCCAGGGCCACCACGACTCGGCGGCGGGTTCGAACGGGTGTCACGGCGTTCCTTTCGGTTCGTCGAGCAGGACGTCGCGGACCAGCTCGCTCGCCCAGGCCAGCAGCTCGGCGTCGCGCAGCGGTGTCCCACCTACGCGGGCCGTGCTCGGCCTCGGTACCAGGATCGTACGGACCGCCGGCTTGACCAGAGTCCCCGGGTGGAGCCGGGTCAGCCGCAGGGTGCGGGACTCGGGGAGCTCCACCGGGGAGAAGCGCACGTGGTTGCCGGCGACGACGACCTCCGTGACGCCGGCCCGCCGGGCCAGCAGGCGGAAGGTCGCAACGTCGAGCAGCCGCTGCACCGGCTGCGGCAGCGGGCCGAACCGGTCGACCAGCTCGTCTCTGACCTGGTCCAGGGTCGCCGTGTCGTGGGCCTCGGCCAGCCGCTGGTAGGCC
>JBAPUB010000041.1:0-3421 GCA_049282455.1 Actinomycetes bacterium | reverse complement strand
GACTCATTCTCGGGGGCTCCCATGAACCGAACCAGGCACGACGACACCGGTGCGTCGGCCGTCGAGTACGGCCTCATCGTGTTCGCCATCGCGGGGCTCATCGTTCTCTTGGTCTACGCCGTGGGTGGCTACGTGAAGGGTAACTTCAAGGAGACGTGCTCGAAGTTCGCTCAGTCAGGGACGACCTTCGTCGACCCGGGCAACGGCGGAACCTGCCAGTCCTGACCCTGAGCCGAGCAGTCAGTCCGATCCACCGAGGAGCTCCGCCAGCTCCTGCGCACGCTTGGGCCACGCCCAGGCCTCTCGAACCCACTCACCGCCCCGCTCGGACATCTGACTTGCCAGCTGCGAGTCGGTGAGCAGCGCGACGACGCTGCGCTGCACCTGCGGGTCGCTGCGACCGTCGACGACGAAGCCCGTCTCGCCGTCCAGGACGGCGTCCGGCGCCCCACCGGAGTCTCCAGCCACGACGGGCAGTCCGGTGGCCGAGGCCTCCAGGTAGACGATCCCCAGTCCTTCGACGTCCAGCCCGCGGTTGCGCGTACGGGCCGGCATGGCGAACACGTCGCCGGCCGCAAAATGAGCCGGCAGCTGCGCGAACGGCACGCTCCCGGTCAGCACCACGTCTCCACCAAGACCCAGGGCTGAGACCTTGCCCTGCAGCTTCTTGCGGTAGGGGCCACCACCCACCAGCAGCAACGCCGCATCAGGCACCTCCCGCTGCACGCTGGGCCAGATGTCGATCAGCACGTCCTGACCCTTGCGAGGCATCAGGCGTGACACGCACACGACCACCGGTCGCTCACCCAGCCCGTGGCGGGCCCGCACCATCGCCCGCCCCTCGGGGTCCGGTCGGAAGACCGAGGTGTCCACACCTGGGGTGAGCCGCACCATCCGCGAGGCAGCCGCCGGGCTCAGCGCTGAGGCGATGCGCTCGCGGGTGTACTCCCCCAGGTACGTGACCGTGTCCACTCCCTCGCCGATGCGCCTCAGCAGCTGGCGCGGGCCAGGAAGCTGGGCCCAGCCCGCCTCGTGGCCATGGGTCAACGCGACGACCCGGCGCGCCCCCGCCGTTCGCAACGCCGGGCCGAGGAGACCCAACGGCGCTGCGGCTCCGAAGAGCACCGAGTCGCAGCCGTGCTCGACCAGCAGAGCGCTCGCCCGCCGTCGAACGCCCGGAGTGGGCACGAGCACCTTGGTGTCCTCTCGGACAACGGTGAAGGGCTGGGCTGCGTCGAACTCCTCCCATCCCCTCCACCGCGAGGTGTAGACGACCACGTCGTCGGGAGGCAGGCGGCGGACCAGCTCGTGGAGGAAGGTCTGGATGCCTCCTGGCCGGGGTGGGAAGTCGTTGGTGACGACGAGCACCCGACTCACGGGCTCGCCTCGTCGAGCAGGGGCCCGGGGGCCGGCTGACCGTGGGCCAGCGCCCAGGTCCGGGCCATGGCGATGCGCTCAGGGGCCGTGGGATGCGACCCGAACCACAGGTACCCCAGCTCGGGTGGTGTCAGGTCGGACTGCGCGCTTACCGCGAGCCGTTTCTGCATCAGGGCAAACGTCTGTGGGTCCTGGGTCAGGTTCAGCGCGTGAACGTCGGCCCGTGCCTCGATGTGGCGGCTCACCAGCGACTGCACCGGTGACGTCAGAAACGTTCCCAGGGCGATGAGGGCCAGGACGCAAGCCAGCACGCGCGGGTCTCCGGCAGACCGTGCCCCCGCAGTCTCCAGCAGGCCCTGCCAGGTCAGCAGGAGGTACAGAACGACGACCGAAAGCGCAGCACCGAGCGCACCGAGCAGCGTCCCAGTGACGACGTCGTTCTCCTTGGCGTGCCCGAGCTCGTGGGCGACGACCAGTCGCACCTCGGAGTCGGGGGCCTGCTGGAGCAACGTGTCGTACACGACGATCCTGCGGCTGCCCGCAAACCCGGACACATACGCGTTGAGGGTCGACGTCCGCCGGCTCGCATCGGCGACCAGCACGTCGTCGACCGCGACGCCGTCCTGCTTCGCAAGCTCCAGCAGCGAGGTGCGCAGCGCACCGTCGGGCATCGAGGTGAACCGGTTGAAGACCGGCTCGACGACGAGTGGGTAGGCGAAGGACACCGCGACCACGAGCAGCGCTGCCCCGGCCGCGGCGGGCGCCCACCACCATCGCGGAAGCCACCTGGCCAGCCCGATGAGCGCCAGGAGGACGACCAAGGTCAGGACCGCGTTGACCCCGAACCCCTTGGCCACGTCGGTCAGCCAGCCGGCCCACGACCGGGTCGACAGGCCGGCCGAGCGGCGCAGCGCCTCGGCCCACACCCCGAAGGGCAGCGTGCACAGCCGCACGACGAGCAGGACAGCAAGCCCTCCGAGCAGCACCTGCCAGACCCAACCCCCACCCAGCGGCCGGGCCACAGCGGTGACCAGGCGGGCGCCCAGCGGGGTGAAGCCCAGGAGGGCAGCCACCAGCAGGCCGGTGGCCAGGGCCAGGTAGCCCGGGACCCGGACTGCAGCGTTGAAGGACTCACCCCGCGCGATCTGCGAGTCGGTGAAGTCCCCAGCGACCGCGGGGGTGACCCGGTCACCGGCCGGGACGTCTCCGAGCGGATGCCATGGGGTGACGACGACCGTGCCGACGACCACGACGACCAGCAGGACAGCGAACGCCAGCAGCGCGGCCGTACGCGGACTCACAACGACCCCCGGAGCCAGCTCTGCCACCCGGCCGTCAGCTGAGCCGTCGTCGCGGAGAGCACCTGCCGGCTCGCACGCTCGACCCGAGCCCGAGATGACCCAGGGGCGACGGTGACCGCCCGGTAGAACCGCATCAGGGACGGTTCGCCGTAGGTGTCGGCGATGTACTCGCACACGGTCCATCCGCTGCGGTAGGCCATCGTGCGGACTTTCGGCTCGGCGGCAAAGGCAAAGTCGGCGTCACGGGGGAACCGGGTGGGTGCGGTGCCGGCCCGAACCTCAGCGAGGAGGTCGGCGGCGACATACGACCGGGCGACGCCGCTTCCCTCGTACCCGACGTGCTCAGCCAGACCTTCGGTCAGCCACTGCGGGACTCCCGAGAGGTCCAGGCCGTGCTGCGCCACGTGCGTGAGCTCGTGCCGAAGCAGGATCTGGCGAGCCAGCGGCACCATCGTCGGGAAGTAGGTCGGGTTCAAGGTCACGCGCAGAGCCTGGCCGCCTCGGCTCCCCGAGCCCTCCGACGTCGTCAGACCACCGAGCCCTCCGGTTACCCCCCCGACCCCGAGCATCCGAGCCATGTCGTGCGCGTCTGCCGGCAGCTGCACGGTGGCCCGCCGAGACCACCGGTAGGGCCACACCTGGCCGACGGCGTCCAACGACGCGACCGTCAGGTCTGCGACGTCCTGCAGGGTGGACGTGGCGTACGTGGTGCTCGAGCCCAGCACGAGGGCCGGCCCCTGACG
>JBAPUB010000040.1:0-2844 GCA_049282455.1 Actinomycetes bacterium | reverse complement strand
CAGCGTCCCGGTCGTCTTGTCCTGGTGCAGCTGGTATGCCGAGCCGGCAGTGTGCAGGCGCAGCGACGTGCTCAGCGACAGCGCCTGGTCGGGGTCGAGCGGCTGGCCCGTGCCACCCGCGCCGCTCTCCGGGAGTCCACCCATACCGATGCGGTCGACGGCGGTCGCGACCTGGTTCCACGGGGACAGCGGGTCGACCGGCCAGTCCGAGCCACCGGCCATACGCGAACCGGTGACCTGCACGCTGTGCGCCGGATACAGCCGGGCGTGGCGCGCGTCGCCGATGTAGGGCTGCAACGCCGGCCCAGTCCAGTAGTCGTCACAGGCCCACTGCAGCTGCCACACCGGCACGACGCCGAGCTTGGCGAAGCGTGAGTAGTCGGCCGGGTCGATGAGCTGCAGGTGCGCGATCGTGTGGCGGCCGTTGGTGACACCGTTGGCCTTGCGGGCTGCGGCGAACGCATCAAGCCCCGTGCGCACGGCGCGGTCACCGATCGCGTGGAAATGCACCTGCCAACCAGCGCGGTCGAACTCGGTGACGAGCTTGGCCAGCGTGGGGTTGTCGACGTAGAGGCTGCCGTAGTTGTCGGTGGGCTGGCCGTCCCCGTCCAGGTAGGGCTGGAGCAACGACGCGGTCTGCGCCGGGTACTCCATGACGCCGTCGAGGAAGATCTTCACCGTGCGGATGCGCATCCCCGTGGTGGCGGTGTACTGCTGCGCGAGACCTCGTGCCCAGGCCAGGGCCTGCTTCGGCTTGTCGAACAGCGACTGCGGGACGAGCAGCGCCGTCTGCCCACGCTGCAGCAGACCACCGGACGCCGACAGCGCCGAGTACAGCTGGAGCGACTCCTCGCTCACCCAGGCGTCGAGGAACGAGGTGATGCCTTTGCTAGCCATGAACCAGGAGATCTGCTGCATGTAGGGCAGCTGCTCCTCCGTGGTCGGCTCGGGGATGAGCGACATCACCAGGCCCTGCGCGTTGTCGACGAGCACGCCGCTGGGCTGACCGTTCGCCTCGTGCACGATCTGGCCACCGGGCGGGTTGGGCGTCGACGCGGAGATGCCCGCCAGCTCCAGCGCCTTGCTGTTGACGAAGGAGTTGTGGCCATCGGAACCGCGCAGGATGATCGGGCGGTCGGTGGTGAGCACGTCGAGGTAGCTCTTGTTGGCCGGCAACGCATCGACGGGACAGGCGACGGGGTTCCAACCGAGCACCACGAGCCAGCCGCCGGGGAACACCGTCGCGGGGTCGTCGAGGAAGGCCTGCAGCTGCGCCTGCATCTCGGCCAGGGTGAGCTGCGCGTCGTCGAGCGTCGGGTAGATGAGGTACTGCACGACGGCAGTGGGGTGGACGTGGCCGTCGTGGATACCCGCGATGACGGTGTTGCCGCCGGCGTCGACGGTCTCGGTCCCAGAGCCGGCGAGCCGGCTGATCTCGCGGTTGCTCCCGACCGCGGCGATGCCGCCACGAGCGTCGATCGCGATTGCCTGGGCGTCGGGCCCGCAGCCGGTCCAAACCCTGCCGTTGGTGACGACCGTGGCGATCTTGGGCGCGGTCGAGGCGCGGGCCATCCCGGGGGCGCCGGCGAGCAGGGTGCCCGCGGCGGCCAGGCCGGAGCCCGCGAGGAAGGTGCGACGAGTCAGGTCGGTCATGGGTGGGTCCCTCCCCTTGGCGTCACCACGGCGGCTGGCGCCATGGCGAGGAAAACGCTTTACTACCGAGGCGACCGTAGGCTAGAGCGCTTTGACGGTCAAGCCGCTCCAGGAAGGTGGGTCCGCGTTGGGGATCCGGGAGGTCGCCGAGCGGGCCCAGACGTCGATCGCCACGGTCTCGCAGGTGCTCAACGGCAAGGGTTCTTTCTCCGACCGGACCCGGGAACGGGTGCTGGCTGCTGCCGCCGAGCTCGGGTACCGGCCCAACCCCACGGCGGCGGCCCTCGGCGCCGGCCGCGCGAGTGGGCGTCTCAACGTCATCGGTCTGGCCTTCTCGTACTCGGAGCCGATCACCTTCTCACTGACCGACTCCGACTACTTCAGCAAGGTGATCGCGGCGGCCACCGAGCAGGCGCTGAGTCGGGGCTACGCCCTCGTGGTGGGCCCGCCGACTCCCCAGACCCAGGTGTGGCTGCGCCTCCCGTTCGACGGCGTGACCGTGGTGGACCCCGTCGTCGGCGACTCGGTCCCGTCCGTCCTGCGCGACCGGCGCACACCTCTGGTAGTGATCGGCCGAGACCCCGAAGCCTCCGACGACGTGCGCGTGTGGAACGACCCACAACAGGTGCTGCGGGCGGCCCTGGACCATCTCGAGACGGCGGGCGCCGTACGACCCGCCCTGTACGCCTACCCCTTGCCCGACGCGTTCGTCGCCGACATCAGGCGCTCGTACTCCGACTGGTGCACCGAACGACGGCTGGAGCCGGTCGAGTGGCTGATGTACCCCGAGCGCGCCGAGCTGGTCTCCGAGCAGATCGGGGCATCGCTCGTCGAACCCGGTGCGCCGGACTCCGTCGTGTGTCTGGAGGACGACCTGGCCACGGCGATCGAGGCGATCGCGCAGGACCGGCAGGTGGCGGTGCCGGAAGACCTCCAGATCGTGGCCGTCAGCGACCGTTCCTCGTTCCCCGGCATCGCCTTGACGACGGTCGAGCTGAACCCGGCGGCCACCGGACGCGCGGCCGTGGATGCGTTGGTCGACCTCATCGAGACGGGTTCGGCCAGTCAACGCGTGACCGAGATCCCGGTCAGGGTCGTTCCCCGTGACTCCACGCTGTGATGGCGGTGCTGATGGTCGTGGACATCGCGGCGGAGACGATGGGCCTGGTCTTGCCGGGCGTGCTCGACGGA
>JBAPUB010000039.1:0-21566 GCA_049282455.1 Actinomycetes bacterium | reverse complement strand
GGTCAGGGGTCGGTGGGCAGGACGGTCAGGCCGGCGACCAGCAGACGACGTGGCTCGACTACGAAGTCGACCCCGAAGTCGGAATCGCGGTCGACCTCGTTGTCGACGTCCTGGTAAGGGGTCTCGTCGCGCCGCCGGGTCTCCGGGGCTCCTGTGTCGTCAGGGACCCGATGCTCGACACCCTGCTCGACCCGGGCGCGGTCCAGACCGAGCAGGGCCGCCGGGACGGTGGTCCGGGCGTGCTCGACGACGGCGTGCACGGACTCTCGCTGCAGCCAACGGAGTCGGCGGGCGACGTCGGGATCCACCAGGCCATCCTCGACGGCGTCGCTGAGCTCGGCGTCGAAACGTCGGGTGGCTCGGTCGTCGCGCGCGTCGAGAAGGCCGGCCACGAGGTCGCCGTAAGCGGCGGCGCGGGCACTGTCGGTCATCGCTGAGAATCCCTCCCCCCACGTCGGCTGCGTCGATCCGATCGCTTCACGGCCCAGAGCTCACGTCGTGGTCGCTCGGTCCGTGGACACGAGGCTAAGGCAGGCGAGAGGCCCGGTTGTCAGGGGTCGTGAGATCGATGCTCCGTTCGGGTAAGGGCTAGTCGAATATGGTCATCATCTCTGGTTTCTTATGACTATCGGCTGGGGACAGTTCGGGATCGGGACGGATGGCGCCTTGACGACACCACCTGTCACACCCTTCACTTCCGTTCGGTGGCGTTTCTGTCCAGGTCGTCTGTGACAGGGCGTCGCGCACGGTCGTGGCCCGCACCGGCGGGTCGCGAAACACTGCTTGAAACTGCTTGGAACGCTGCACGCCACAACTGCACAGGGCGAAGCCAGGATCGGCAGCAGGGGGTTCTCACGCCGTCGCCGTCGCCATCCGTCGTCCCTTCACGTGGAGCGACGGCAGGTGTCGTCGACGGACACGACCTACTGATCATCTAGCGGAGCGGATCGCGCGCGAGCCAACCAGCGGGGCTCGTGACACTCCAACGGAGGTGATCCCACCGATGAACAAGATCGTGGCAGTTGTTGAGCGTGCCCTCGCCGCAGGCGCAGGGTGGTGTTGGAACTGACCCCACAGCTGCCGATCCTGGTTTCGCCCTTTGCTCCTTCCCCAGGAGTGGAACCGATGCAGGCATTGCGCCCCGCGGCGCGCGGCTACATCGCGGCGGTCATCATCTTGGCCGGCTGCTCTGTTGTCGTGTCCTTGCTGGCGGCGCTGGGGGTCATCGACGTCTCGGTCCTGGACATCCCAGCGACCGAGCTGTTCTGGCGCACCATCGTGGTTCTCGCGCCCGTCTACGTGCTGGCCATGTGGACCCCCTCCGCGATGAGCGTGCCAGTCGCGATGGCGGCAAACGGGCCGGTGCTCTTCGCGGCCTACCTGATCGCCGGGCCTGCGGCTGCTGCGGTGGTCGCTGCCTGTGGGCTCGCCGCTCACACGACCGTTCCGTGGATCAAGCGGGGGTTCAACACGGCGCAGTTCGTCCTCGTGGGGCTGGGTGCAGGACTGGTCTACGTGATGCTCGGCGGACCGCTTGCCGACGAGTTCTCCTCAGGTTTCGGGGCGAAGATCCTGGTGCCCGTCGTTGCGTCGAACATCACCGCCGTCGTGATCAACGGCCTGTTGCTGTTCGGCATCCTGCGCATCGCCGAGGGCCTGTCGTTCCGGTCGATGTGGCGCACGGTCATCGTCGGATCGGTGGTGCCCTACCTGGGCTATGGGCTCTTCGGACTGCTGATGGCGGTGCTCTGGTCGGTGGGTGGTGGGTTCGGGGCCATGCTCGTGCTGCTGCCACTGCTGATCGCGCGCTGGGCCTACCGCCAGTACGCGGAACAGCAGCGTGCGTACGAGGCGACGATCGCGGCCATGGTCCAGGCGGTGGAGACGAAGGACCACTACACGCGAGGTCACAGCGAGCGGGTGTCGCGTGCGGCGGTGATGATCGCCCACGTTCGCGGTATGCCCGCGGACCGTGTGAATGCTCTTCGTTACGCGGGAATCCTGCATGACGTCGGGAAGCTCGGCGTCCCGACCCGGCTTCTGCAGAAGACCGGGCCGCTCGCGGATGGCGAGTACGAGCGCATCAAGATGCACCCGGTGCACGGCACGGAGATGGTGCGCGGGATCACCTTCTTGGAGGAGGCCTACGAGGGGATCCTCCACCACCATGAGCGTCTCGACGGCCTGGGGTATCCCAGTGGCCTGCAAGGAATGGACATCCCCGAGTTCGCCCGGGTCATCGCCGTGGCCGACGCCTTCGACTCGATGACGTCGACTCGCTCGTACCGTGGCGCCCGCAGTGTCGAGCAGGCCCTGGTCGAGCTCGACCGTTGGCGGGGCACCCAGTTCGACCCCGCCATGGTGGACGCGCTCGTCGCAGCGTTGGCGCGAGAGCCTTGGCAGGCGGCTGCAGTCGACGTCGAGTCCGCCGATGGGCGCGACACTCCGTTGACGGCGAGCTTCGACCACGACGACCCCGGCGCACCGATCCCCCTGGGCAGTGACCAGGCGTTGGTCGACGCTGCCGATGCCGCCGAGGACGCGCAGGTCTCGGCGCTGCGACGTCAGGACGACGCGTGAGGACCCGGTGGGTCGACTCTTCGGGTGGTGCCGTGCTCGTGGTGGTCACGGCACTGGTTCTCGTAGCCGCCGCCGTCACGGCGACGACGGTGTCCGGCATCGTGCAGCCGATGATTGCGCTTGCGTTCGGCTTGTTCGTCGCCGTGGGCGAGCTGATCCGGATCAACCTCCCCGGTGACCGCGTCGCCGCCCCGCTGGGGGCGGCCGGTGCACTCGGCTACGCGCTGCTCGAGAAGTTCGACGGCGTGCCCACCCAGTACGACGCCATCCAGGTGATCGCGGTCGTCGCCGTCGGGATGCTGGTCGGCACGGTCCCGCACGTCGCCGTCGGGCAGCCGCCGCGCCTGGAGGCCATGGCCCGACGCCTGCTCACCACGGCGTTCGCCGCGTCGATCTTCCGACCGCTCTACACCTCCGGCTCGCTCGACTCGATCCAGACGCCGAGCTGGCAGCTCCCGGCCTTCATGCTCGTCGTCGTCGCCTTGAGTGGGCTGGTCGATGCCCTTCTTGCCGCCCTCATCCGCAGCAGCCGCGAGCGACTTCCGTTCTTCGCCGCACTGCGCGACGAGGGCCGGGCGTTCGTCGGAATCGGCTCGGTCATCGGTGCGACCGGAGTGCTGATCGCGCTGGCTGCAGAGGTCATGGGCTTCTGGGCGCTGCCGATCTTCGCCATCCCCCTGCTGATCGCCCAGTTCTCGTTCCGCCGGTACGCGGCCATCCGGGCGACGTACACGCAGACGATCCGGGCACTCTCGCGGGTCACCGAGGTCGGTGGGTACACCGAGACCGGTCACGCGCGCCGGGTGAGCCAGCTGTCGCTGGCGGTGGGTCGCGAGATGGGGCTGTCCGAGGCGGCGCTCATCGACTTGGAGTACAGCGCGTTGATGCACGACATCGGGCAGCTGTCCCTGTCCGACCCAATCCCTGGTGGAGCCACAGTGATGGCGGCCCCTGAGGAGCAACGGCGCATCGCCGGACTGGGCGCGGAGGTCATTCGCAAGACCGGGGTCCTGGACCGGGTCGCGGTGATCGTCGAGTGCCAGAGCGAGCCCTACCGTCGCCCGGGCCAGCCCCTGGATGCCGGCATCCCGCTGGCGAGCCGCATCATCCGCGCCGTCAACGCCTACGACGACCGGGTGGGCGGCCTCACCGACATCGAGCACCAGCTGGCGGCTCTCGAGCAGCTGCGACTGGGCATGGCCTACGACTACGACCCTCGGGTCGTGGAGACCCTGAGCCGTATCGTGGAGCGCAACTCCCGACTCGGCGTCCAGCCGTAGTCGACGCGCAGGTGGGACCCGAAGGGGACGACGGTGGCTGAGCAGGTCCGTGCCGAGATGGTCGCGAACGTGATGAAGGTCCTGGTCGGCGCCGGCGACGTCGTGGCACCCGGTGACGCCGTGGTCATCCTGGAGTCGATGAAGATGGAGATCCCGGTCCTGGTCGAGCACGGCGGCACGGTCCTGGCCATCGACGTCCATGAGGGGGACGTCGTCCAGGAGGGGGACGTCATGGTCGAGGTCGGCGAATGACCGCTTCTCAGCGCTTCGGAGCTCCCGAGGGGTAAAGGTCGACCGTCGACTCACCGAAGCACACTCCGTGGAGAGTTCCAGCGAGACCCTCGACGCCGTCCGCGTGCCCGACGGCGCGGGTTCGATCGACCCGGTGACGGGTGGCGACCGCGGTACTGGCGCCCCCGTGTCCGTCGAACCGTTCCTGCGCGCCCTCGTCGACCTCGGCGGCTCCGACCTGCACTGCAAGACCGGGTCGCCTCCCCGGGTCCGCATCGACGGGCGACTCCGCAAGCTGCAGGCACCGACCCTGACCTCGGTCGACACCGAGTTCATGACCACCGAGGTGCTGCGCGACGACCTGGTGGACGAGTTCGCCCGGACCAACGAAGCTGACTTTGCCTACTCGATGCCCGGGGTCGGCCGGTTCCGGGTCAATGCCTTTCGCGCACGCGGCTCCGCAGGCCTGGTGTTCCGCCGAGTGTCCGTGGGAGCCATCGAGCTGGAGGACCTCGGGCTGCCGCAGGTCGTCGGCGCCCTGTCGCTCGAGCCTCGTGGGCTCGTCCTGGTCACCGGCCCGACCGGTTCCGGAAAGACCACGACGCTCGCCGGCATGATCGACAACATCAACCAGAACCGCGAAGTCCACATCGTCACGATCGAGGACCCGATCGAGGTCCTGCACTACGACAAGCTCTCGATGATCAACCAGCGCGAGATCCGGATCGACACCGCCGACTTCGCCGTCGCGCTGCGTGCCGGTATGAGGCAGGACCCCGACGTCATCCTGGTCGGTGAGATGCGGGACGCCGAGACGGTCAAGGCTGCGCTGGCGGCGGCTGAGACCGGCCACTTCGTGATGTCGACCCTGCACACCACGGACGCAGCCGAGACGGTCAACCGGGTCATCGACTTCTTCCCGCCTCATGAGCAGAAGCAGGTGCGACTCACCCTGGCTGAGTCACTGCGCGGAATCCTGTGCCAGCGCCTCGTCCAGCGGGCTGACGGCTACGGCCGCTGCGTGGCCATGGAGGTCCTCGTCAACACCGGTCGGATCGCCGACGCGATCGCCGACCCGGACAAGACCTCGACGATCACCCAGCTCGTCGGCGAAGGCTCCTACTACGGCATGCAGACCTTCGACCAGCACCTGGTGTCGTTGATCCGAGACGGTGTCATCACGTTGGAGTCCGCGATGCTGGCGTCGTCCAGCCCGCACGACCTGACCGTCGAGCTGCGACGCCTCGGCCTGGTCGCCTGAGCCCACGCGCCTACGCTGGGGGCATGGCACTGGACGTCGGACTGTCTGCGGCACTGGTTCACACCGTCACCACCGAGGACACCGCGACCGCGGTCGGAAGTGGAGACGTCCCCGTGCTCGCCACCCCACGGCTGCTCGCACTGTGCGAGGCGGCAACGGTGGCGGCACTCGGCGAGGCCGGGCTCGACCCGGGGACTACCACGGTGGGCACGCGGGTCGAGCTGGAGCACCTTCACGCCACACCCGTCGGAGAGACGTTGACGGTCACGGCGTCCCTGCAGCACGTCGACGGGCGGCTGTTGCGGTTCGAGGCCGCGGTCACCGACGACGCCGACCGGTTGGTGGGCCGAGCCGTTCTCACGCGGGTGGTCGTCGAACGGGCCGCGTTCCTCGCACGCGCGAAGTCCTGACGCTGGGTCAGACGATCGGCAGTCGGTTCCAGCGGAGCGCCTCGTCGCGCCAGTCACGTGGTGAGCCCGGTGGCAGGGTCGAGCGGTCGGCGCGCACCATCTTGGCGGTGGCCGCCACGATCGCGACGAGTGCGACGGCGAAGGCTGCCGCAAGGAGCAAGGTCCAGAGGTGGGGCGGGAATGTGGTCATGGCAGTAACTGTGCGCCCCGAAGATTAGTGCCACAAGTGGCACTCTTGACATGGGTCGCACGTTTCCTGCCATACTTCGACCATGTTGCGCACCGTGGTCGCCGTCGCCCTTCCCGGCGTGGCCCCGTTCGAGCTCGGCGTGGTCTGCGAGGTGTTCGGCATCGACCGTTCCGACCACGGGCTGCCGCGCTTCGACTACTCGGTGGTCACGGCCGAACCCGGCCGAGTCCGCACCTCGATGGGCTTCGACCTGGTCGTCGACCAGGGCCTGGAGCTGGCCGACCATGCGGACCTCGTCTGCATCCCGGCTGCTGACCTGGACGGGCCGACTCCGCCTGCCGTCCTCGACCTGCTTCGTCGCACCGTGGCGCGCGGCGCCCGGGTCCTCAGCGTCTGCAGCGGCGCCTACGTCTTGGCCGAGGCCGGCGTCCTCGACGGTCGTCGTTGCACCACCCACTGGTACCACCTGGACGACTTCGTGGCCCGGTACCCGACCCTCGACACCGTGTGCGACGTCCTGTACGTGGAGGACGGACCGGTGGTGACCAGCGCCGGAACCGCCTCAGGGATCGACGCCTGCCTGCACATCGTGCGGGCCGAGCTCGGCGCCGAGGTCGCCAATGGCATCGCGCGACGGATGGTGGTCTCACCGCACCGCGACGGCGGGCAGGCGCAGTTCATCGAGACCCCGGTGCCCGACGTCGCAGCCGACACCTTGCAGCCGGTGCTGACCTGGCTGCAGCAGAACCTCGACGCCGAGGTCACCGTCGACGAGCTCGCCGCTCGGGCGCACCTGTCTCCCCGAACATTCGCCCGGCGGTTTCGGGCCGAGACCGGAACCACGCCACACCACTGGCTGACCCAGCAGCGGCTGACCCGCGCCGAGCTGCTGCTCGAGTCGACCGACGAGCCGGTCGAACGGGTGGCTACCTTGTCGGGATTCGGCTCGGCCACGGTCCTTCGCAGCCACTTCACCCGTCGTCGAGGGACGTCACCGCTGTCCTACCGGCGGTCGTTTCGTCGCTAGGACCGTCACGCTGTTGAGGCGGTGAGCTCCCGCTCGTGGGCGAGCAGCAGCAGGCCCGCAACGGGCTCCCAGTCCCGCTCGGGAGCCCGACGAAAGCCCAGACGGGCGTACAGCCGAAGCGCGGCGTCGTTCCCGTCGAGCACGACGAGAACGATCTGCCGGAAGCCTTCCGAGCCGAGCCGGGACGTCGACTCGGCGACGAGCAAGTCGGAGATGCCCTGGCCCCAGGCATCAGGGTGCACGGCGAGCATGCGCAGCTCGGCCTCGCCCTCGCGGGCGATCTCCGACCAGGGAGTTCCGTAGCGGCAAAGCGTCACCGTGCCGAGGATCTGCTGCGTCTGGTCGTCGACCGCGACGAGCAGCTCGGTGTCCTCGGCCCTCTTGGCCGCGTCGCGCAGTGCCTCGACGTAGCCGGTGTCCCCGTCAGCCAGGGCACCCCCGTCGCGGTAGGCAGTGACCGTTAGCTCGCCCAGCTCTGCGTACTCGTCGGGGCGGGCGGCGCGCACGCTCACCGGTCGACCGCTCATACGCCGGTGGTGGTCCGTGGGTAGGGCACCTCGGGGTCGGTGACCACATTCACCAGGTAGGGGACGCCGCTGGCGAACGCACGGTCGAGCGCCGGACCGATCTGGTCGGGGTCGGTGACCAGCTCACCGGCGCCGCCGAGGGCTGTGACGACCTCGTCGTAGCGCGTGTGTGGGGCGAGCTGCGCCGCCACGTCGTAGCCGTACAGGGCCCGCATCGGGTGCTTCTCCAGACCCCAGGCGCTGTTGTTCCCGACCACCATCACCACGGGCAGCCGGTGGCGCACCAACGTGTCGACGTCCATGAGGGAGAAGCCGGCGGCACCGTCACCGAGCAGGAGCACGACGGGGGAGTCCGGGTGGGCCAGACGAGCCGCGATCGCGTACCCGAGGCCGGTGCCCAGGCAGCCGAAGGGGCCGGGGTCGAGCCAGCGACCGGGCTGGGCCGGCTCGATGAACCGGCCGGCGAAGGAGACGAAGTCGCCGCCGTCGCCGATCACCACGGCGTCGGCGGTCAGCCGCGGGATCAGCTCGCCGTACACCCGGGCCGGATGGATCGGGGTGGCCGGCGAACGTAACAGGGCCTGGTCGCCCACCCTGGCCTCGACCGTGGCGTGGGCCAGCCGGGGTGACCACTGCCGGTCGCGGTCGGGAGACTGCGACCAGGAGGCGGACAGCGCGTCGAGAACGTCGGTGAGCGGGCCGCAGACCCCGGCCGCCAAGGCGGTGTGCCGGGCCAGCCGCTGCGGTGAGCCCACCAGGTGCACGACCGGGGTCGGGTGAGTGTCGCCGGTCGTCCCCGAGCCGAAGTCTCCGTAGCCGAGTCGGAAGTCCAGCGGCGTACCAACCACCACGACGAGGTCGGCCTCTCCCAGTGCGAGGCTTCGGGCCCGGGTCACGAGCAGCGGGTGCTCGGCGGGCAGGACCCCCCGGCCCATCCCGTTGGTGATCGTCGGCAGTCCGAGGGTCTCCACGAACGAGCGGGCTGCGTGCTCGGCACCGTCCTGCCACACGTCGGAGCCCACGACGACGACTGGTCGCCGCGCCGACTCGAGCAAGGCGACGACCCGACCCAGGTCCGCGGGGTCGGCGGCCGGGAGCCCGGACCCCACGGGTCCCCTGACAGGTCCGGCACTGGGGTCGGCGGGGCTGAAGAAGTAGTCCATCGGCACGTCGACGAAGACCGGTCCGCGAGGGGACTGCCCGGCCAGTGCGAGCGCGTCGTCGACCGCGCCGGCAATGTGTGCGGGGCCGCTCACCGTGACCGCAGACTTGGTCACCGGCGCGAGAAGCGGAGGGTGGTCGAGCTCCTGGAGGGCTCCGCTGCCCCACCGGTACGCAGGTGCCCGCCCGCCGAGCACCAGCACCGGCGCGTCGTTGAACCATGCAGTCGTGACGGCGCTGACGGTGTTGGTGACGCCGGGTCCGGCGGTCACGGCAGCCATGGTGGGGCGTCGGGTCAGCCGGGCGAGGGCCTCGGCCGCGAAGACCGCCGTCTGCTCGTGTCGGACGTCGATGAGGCGGACCGCACCTTCGCTGGCCACCGCGGCGTCGTACAAGGGGAAGATGTGCGCCCCGGACAACGTGAAGACCGTGTCGACGCCGTGCGCTCGGGCAACGGTCAGCGCCTGCGTGCCGCCGTGGCCCTGTGAAGCGGATGGGACGTTCAGACGTTCGCCCTCGCGCGTGCGCTGCGACGCTTGAGCGCGCGGCGTTCGTCCTCGCTCAGCCCACCCCAGACGCCGGCGTCCTGGCCGGTCTCCAGGGCCCACTGCAGGCAGGACTCGACGACCTCGCAGCGCTGGCAGACCGCGCGAGCCTCCTCGATCTGCAGCAGGGCGGGGCCGGTGTTGCCGATGGGGAAGAACAGCTCGGGGTCCTCGTCACGGCAGGCGGCACGGTGGCGCCAGTCCATGCGAATCCACTCTCCTCGGGCTCGTTGCGAGGCGGCGTCCTCGCTTCAACCGGGCGTTCCCGGCTTGTGAACGCTTTCACGAGCCCAGGGGTTCCGGAGAAGACCCGGCCCTCGGGGTTGCTCGCGTGCGCTCCAGAAGGTGTGCTCACCGGGACGCCGGCCCCGGTCGATGCGCGGGAGCCAGCCTCGCACGCACGATGACCGGGCACAAGGCGGAATCCGACCCAACCTCGGGGTTCGGCTGTCGCGTTGGTCACACGACGACCGACAGGGCCTGGGGCACGGAGGTCACGGTGACAGCCTCGCGCAGGCCCACCCAGTCGCCGTCGACCTGAGCGGCGATCGGCCGGTCGGTGACCAGCGTGAAGCGGGCCTGGTCGTGGTGGTGGACCACGCCACGGCCGGAAGGGACCCGACCGTTGTCGGTGAGCAGCTGGCGAGCGGTTCGCACGGTCGTGCCCAGGCGTAGCGAGCGCAGCGCCAGCAGGTCCAGCCCGGTGTCGAAGGTCGCTCCGGGAAAGGGGTCGACGCGGCGGTGGCGCAGGAAGGTCCACGGCGAGGTGTTGCCGATCAGCGCGGCGAACAGCCCGGGCTCCGGGTCGTGTCCGGGCCGGTGCAACGTGAGTGCCGGGTGCCGGCGGTCCGTGCGGGTGAAGTACTGGACGGCCGACGAGCGCAGGTACAGCCCTGGCGTGCTCCGACGGCCCGCGGCTCGTCGCGCCTCGACGGCGGCCACCACTTCGGCGTCCAGGCCCAGCCCGGCCGTGAACGTGAACCACCGGTCGTCCAGCCGACCCAGTCCGACGACCCGCCGCCGCCCCCGGCGAAGAGCCTGGGCGATCTGGCTCGCGGCGGCCTCCTGGTCGCGCGGGACCCCAGCGGCGCGGGCGAACACGTTGGTGCTGCCGCCGGGGATCACCGCCACGTGGGGGACCGAAGGCCCCGGTCCGCGGTGGAGCAGCCCGTTGACGACCTCGTTCACCGTGCCGTCGCCCCCGAGCACGACAACGACGTCGACGCCCTCCCGGGCCGCCTCGCTGGCCAGCTGGGTGGCGTGGCCCCGGTACCGGGTCCATGCGACGTCGAACTTCAGCTCGTCGGTCAGAGGGACGGCGACCGTCTCAGGAGCGCGGTGGTGCGTCGTGGTCGCGCGTGGGTTGGCAATGAGCACACCCGTCAGCACAGGCCCACCCTAGGACCCGACCCCGGCCTCGTGGCTACCCTCGAACGGTGGCTGACGACGGGCGAACGGACTCCTCGACCAGGAGTCAGCCTCGCGCTGTCGTCGGGCTGGCCGTGGTCGTCGCTCTCCAGGGCGTAGCCATGGTGGCCTACGCCGCCGCCGACATCGTGTCCGCGCTCGGCAGTGGCCCCGGCGACCCGACGAACTGGGGGGCGGTGTCCTTCGCCGTCACCTTGCTGCTGCTGTGGGGCGGGCTACTGCTGGCGGCGTCTCGCGGGCTCCTGGCCCACCAACGTTGGGCCTTCACCCCCGTCGTCTTCACCCAGCTGATGTTCGCCGTGCTCGCCGTGGAGTTCCTGCCGACTGCTGCTTCGGCGTCGAAGGGGGTGTGGGCAGCCATCCTGGTCTCCGCCGTGGTGGTTGTCTCGCTGTCCTTCAGCCGACCGGTCCGTCAGGTGATCGCCGACCCAAGGCGATTCGACGGAAGATGAGAGTCCCGGTCAGACGGCCTCGGGGTCGCCGTGCCTTCGGACGGGCCGAGTCCCGAAGTGACCGGCGATGGTCGTGCGTCATCATCATGGGATGTCCAGCTTCCGGATCCGTAATGCCCGTCCTGACGACGTATCTGAGATCTTCGCGATGGTCTGTGAGCTCGCTGAGTACGAGAAGGCCCGTCACGAAGTTCAGTCGAGTGAGGATCTGTTCACCGATGCGCTCTTCTGTGAGGAGCCCGCCGTGTGGTGTTCGATTCTTGAGCACCGATCCGGTGACTCCTCGCCACAGGACGACGACGGCTGGGAGGTCGCCGGGATGGCGATCTGGTTCCGCAACTTCTTCACTTGGACCGCGAAACATTCGATCTACCTCGACGACCTGTACGTCCGCGAGCAGTACCGCGGCCTCGGATACGGCAAGGCGCTTCTCCAACACCTCGCGCAGATCTGCGTTGAGCGCGGGTACCCGCGTCTGGACTGGTGGGTTCTGGACTGGAACCCTGCCGTCGACTTCTACCGGCGAATCGGGGCGATCTCGATGGACGACTGGACAGTGAACCGTCTGACCGGCCCAGCCCTGGAACGCTTGGCCGCCGGTCGCTTCGATGACTCCGGTGACCCGGAGGCGGTCTAGCCTGCTGACACAGATCCGAAGGTGGCGACCTGTTGGCCCTGTGCCACGCCCAACGTCACGCGAGGCTCCCGTCGAGCAACTCAGTCGGTCTCGCCGGGTCAGCAAGCAGTAGTCCCGGACGAGTGCGCGCCACAGGAGGTCCGACGCCTCCCACTCATCCTCGAAGTCAGGGTCGCTGTCTCAGGGTCCGAGCGTGATGCGGTAGTGGATCTGGCGTGAACCCCACTTCTCGTACCGCGCCTGCTCGATTCCGCCCAGCGACTTCATGAGGCCATTGCTTGCTTCGTTGGCCTCCTGGACGATGGCTATGACCTCGCGGACACCATGCTCGGTAAGCCAGTCCAGCATCGCCTCGCAGGCTTCTCGCCCGAGCCCGATGCCTGTGGCCTCCTTGATGAGCTCAATGCCGAGCTCTTTGGAGCCGTCAGTATCCACAACGATGCCCGTACCGACCGGGGTGCCGTCGAGGAGGCGCAGCACCCAGCAGGACTCCAGGAACACCCGGTCGGCTTCGGTGACGGGTGTGAACGTCAGACGGGGTGACGTCGGGAGGTGCATGGGCCGTCCAGGTGAAGAAGTGCTTGAACCACAGGGCAAATCAGGCCACGAGGATCTCCGCGAAGTCACCCGCCTCAATGGCGCAGGGTGCTCCCGGTGTCAACCACCGCCGGTGCTGACTGCGACCAGACGTCGTTGGTGCGACGTCCTCTCTGGTCGAGGCGAAGCGCTGCCTTCCGCGCGGTCGCGGTGGCCCGGGGGCCCAGGTGGTCGACCCTGGTCAGCACCATTCGCTCGAGAGAGTCACCGCCACTCGCGCCGACGCGGACCAGACCCATGCCCGGCGCGTAGTACTTGAGCTGGTGGCCGTCCTCGGGTGCCAGCGGGCTCCACTCGTCGACGACCAGCACCCGGCGGAAGCAGCCGACTGGCACGCAGGTGTGTGCGTTGCGGCGGACGATCTGCCCCACGTCGTAGAAGTCGATGGAAAGGGCCTTGCCCTCGACGAACTGCTCGCCCACCGTCGGTTGACCCGGGACCAGGGTCCCTCCATGGGCGCTGTCGATCCCTGTGATCCAGGTGCTCGGCGCTGCGACGAAGGCTCCGTCCTCGTACTCCTCCGGGTACTCGCCCATGCTCCTCACGTTGCGGCCGTCGTCCTGGGCGAACAGGGCGAGCTCTGCCTCGCCCAGGACACCGTCCTGGATGTCTCGGTCCAGTCCCACCCGGGTCCAGGTCCCATGCACCTTCTTCACCAGGTCGGTGACGGTGAACACCACGCGATGCCGGTGCGTGCCTTCCTCGTCGACGACGGTGCCGTCGTACTGGTACGTCGTCTTGGGATGCAAAGCGAAGTACCGGTTGTCGATGCGCAAGGGGTGATGGAACGAAGTGTCAACGGGCCGACTCGACGTGCTGCCAACATCGTGCGCGTCGGCGGCCTGCGGAGCGCACGTTGCTGCCAGCACCAGGGCGGCGGCAACGCCGGCACCACGGACGAGTCGGTCAGGCCTCATGAGGTCCTCCAGCAGCGAGGGTGGCGGGAGCGGCGTCGGTCCGTGGTCGGCCGAAGCGCAGGTACAAGGACGGAACCACGAGCAGGTTGAGCAGGGTCGACGTCACGAGCCCACCGAGGATCACCACGGCCAGCGGGTGCTCGATCTCGTGGCCCGGTCGCTCACCGAGCACGACGAGGGGCACCAGGGCGAGGCCGGTCGCCAGCGACGTCATCAGGATCGGGGCGAGCCGCTCACGGGCTCCGCGGACCACGAGCGCCGGCCCGAACGGCTCGCCCTCGGACTGTTCGAGGTGCTGGCAGTGGTTGATGAGCAGAATCCCGTTGCGCGCCGCGATCCCGAACACGGTGAAGAACCCGACCAACGAACCCAGCGAGATGATGCCGCCGGAGGCCCATGCCGCCAGGACCCCGCCCACCAGGGCCATCGGCAGAGTGAGGAAGACGAGCAACGCAAAGCGCCAGCTGCGCAGCGCCGCCTGCAGCAGGAGGAGCACGAGGATCGCAACGAGTCCGGCCGTCGCCAGAAGGCGTGCCTGGGCGCTCTGGCGCTCCTGGTACTCACCCAGCACCTCCGCGTGGTAGCCGCGGGGGAACGTGACGCCGGCCAGAACCTGTTTGACGCCGCTCACCACCGACCCGAGGTCGGCACCCTCCACGCTGGCGTCCACGTCGAGGTACCGGGAGTCCCCCTCACGCTCGATCGCGTTGGGGTTGGGTGCCAGCTTCACCGAGGCCACGTCCCCGAGGCGCACCACTGCACCTTGGGGGGTGTCGATCGGGAGGTTCTCGATGTCCTTCGGGCTCGACCGCATCGACTGGGGGCTCCAGACGACGGTGTCGTACGCCCTCCCCGCGCGGAAGATGTCCCCGACCTCTTCACCGGCGACGAGGGTGGCTGCTGCACGACGCACGTCTCCAGGCTTGAGCCCGAACTTCTCGGCCTGCCGGAGCCGGACACGTACCTCGATCTGCGGAGTGTCGACGGAGATGTCGCTGTGGACGTCGGTGATCCCCTCGACCTCTTTGATCCGAGTGCGGATCAGTGCGGCCTGACGTCGGATGGTGTGCAGGTCCTCGCCGTAGACCCGGATGACGATCGGCGCCTTGCCACCGGTCAGGACCTCCTCCACTCGCTCGTCCAGATAGGTCTGGGTCTCGCGGAACAGGCCCGGGTAGTTGTTCGTGACCTTGTGGATCGAGTTGAGGGCCTGGTCGTAGTTGACCGAGGGGTCGAGGCTCACCCAGTTCTCACCCAGGTTGACGCCCGCGACCTCCTCACCCAGCAAGGCCTGACCCATGTGTGCCCCGAAGCTGCGGACACCGTGGATCTGGAGCAGCTCCTTGCTCACGGCGGTTGTCGTGCGCTCCATCTCCTTCGACGAGGTGCCGGGTACAGACACCCAGTGGATGAGGAAGTCTCGCTCCTTGAAGGCCGGGAAGAGGGACTGGCCGAGCAGCGGCAGCACCAGAACTCCGAGCATGGTGATGGCTCCGAAGGCCGCGTACGCGGCACCCGGCCGCCCGATGATGCGCATGAGGAACAACGTGTACCCGTGCTGCAGCCACCGGACGACGGGCGACTGGTGACGTTCGACCCGCGCGCGGCTCAACATGATCAGCGTCAAGGCCGGGGTGACTGTGAGCGCGACGACCATGGAGGCTGTGATCGCCAGGGTGTAGGAGAGCGCAAGTGGGCGGAAGAACGCACCAGTGAGTCCTTGCAGGAGGAACACCGGGATGATGGCGGCGATGATGATGAGCGTTGCGTAGACGATGGGGCTGCGTACCTCGAGCGAGGCGTCCAAGATGATGGACGCCGTGGAGCTCGTGTCGCCTTCGAGGCGCCGCTGGCGCAGCCGACGCACGATGTTCTCGACGTCGATGATCGCGTCGTCAACCACCGCGCCCAGCGCGATGACCAGTCCGGCGAGGGTCATCGTGTTCACGGTTGCACCCGTGGAGTACAGGACGAGCATGGTCGCCATCAGGGACAGGGGGATCGTGATCAGGCTGATCAGGACGACCCGCCACTCGAAGAGGAACAGCCCGAGGATGAGGACGACCAGGAGGAACCCCAGCACCAGTGACTGGGTGAGGTTGTGGATCGCGAGCTTGATGAAGTCAGCCTGCTGGAAGACCTTGGTGTCGAAGACCACTCCGGGCAGACCGGGTTGCAGCTCCTTGAGTGCGTCGTCGACACCCTTGGTCATGTCGAGGGTGTTCGCCCACGGAAGCTTCTCGACAACAAGCAGGAGGCCAGGCTTGCCGTTGATGATGGCGGTGCCGATGAGAGGCTGATGGTCGACCTTGACGCGTGCGACGTCACCGAGCCGGATGGCACCCTGGTCGTTCCTCCTGATGGTGACCTTGGAAAGGTCGGAGGGCGTGGTGATGGGCAGGACGTTGCGAACCCCGATCCGCTGGTTCGGCGACTCGACCCAGCCTCCCGTGCCGATGACGCTCCCGCTGGAGAACTTGAGCAGGCCCGAGTCGACGGTGTCCGCGGTCGTGGTCATCACCTGGTCGAGTGAGACCTGGCGGGCCTGCATGCGTTTGGGGATCGCCTGCACCGTCATCATGTGCAGCCGCTCGTTCCAGATGGCCACGTTGGCCACGCCCGGCACCTGAAGCAGACGGGCGCGGATGTTCCAGTACGCCGACATCGACATCTGGATGAGCGAGCGGTCGTTGGAGGTCATGCCGATCTCCATCGCGCGGCCGGTCGCCGAGACCGGGGCCAGCATCACCGGCGGCGCAGCCCAAGTGGGCAGAGAGGTCGCGACCGTGGCGAGGCGCTCCTGCACGAGAGCGCGCGCATGCAGCAGGTCAGTGTCAGGAGTGAAGAGCAGCTCGATCGACGACAGCTGCGGGACCGACTTGGAACGCATCGCGTCGAGGCCGTCGAGGCCGTTGAGGGCCTGCTCCATCGGAACGGTGACCAGCTGCTCCACGTCGGACGTGGACAGTCCAACGCACGCCGTCTGGATCACGACCCTCGGTGGTGCGAACTCAGGGAACACGTCGACCCTCATGGAGTGCAGCGACGTGGCGCCGATGGCCATCATGGCGACTGCAGCGGCCACGACGAGGTAGCGGTAGCGCAGGCTGCCGCGCACGATCCACGTCATCAAGGCAGACCGCTGGGCCGACGCGTCGCCCGATCCCCGCGGCGGCGGCCGCGACGTCGTCGGATCTACGCTCATTCCTCGCCGCTGATCTGGTACTCGGCGCCGAGGAGCTCAGGTGCCCCCACGACGACAACTTGGGTCCCCGACTTCGGCCCGGACCTGAGGTAGGCCTGCGAGCCGACCACGGACGTGACGTGCACCAGGTGCCGGGTGTAGGTGTTCGCTGCCGTCTGCACGTAGGTCCAGGTCGAGCCGTCGGCGTCGTAGATGAGGCCGGAGTACGGCACGACGAGCCGCGACCCGGCGGGAAGCGACTGGTCCTTGCTACTGACCTGTTGCACACCTTTCGTGCGCACGCCAAGCCGGTCGACCGCCTGGTCGGACAGCTCGACGGTGAACCGGGGCGTTCCGGTGACGGGGGTGAGTGTCACGGCTGCGGGGTCGTCGGTTGTGCTGTCCTCGCCCTGGCACCCGGCCAGGAGGGATGCCACGGCCGCAGCGGCCAGCGCCCAACGTCGTGCGGTCATCGGCGTCTCCTCTCAGACACGGTTCGCGGGTTCGATGCTTGGCTCGTCCGTTAGGTCGATCACCCGTGGGCGGCGAGCCGGTGCCAGGACGGGAAGCAGAAGCGGCAGGACGACGAGGGCGACGATGCAAGCTCCAAGGACGCCGCCGACTGCGGTGACGGCGAACGGACGAAGGAGCTCGAGGCCGGCTCGGTCACCGAGTACCGCGATCGGGAGGAGCACGGCAACCAGGACGAGTGTCGTGCAGAGGACGGGGACAACCTGCTCGGCCGCCGCAGAGGTGGAGGCCCGCTTGGTGTCGGTACCGGCTACCTCGTCGACCATGATCTGTCGAACCAGCATCAGGCCATGTCGCACGGTGAGCAGCAACGTCGCGAAGACTGCCGCCAGCGCGCCAGCTGTCTGGACCCCACCGACGAGTGGCGTCACGAGAGCGGCCAGGCCGCATCCCAGTCCGCCTGCGACGACGAGAAGAGCCGCTCGCCGCCAGCTGCGCGTGGCCGCCTGCAGCAGCAGGTAGGCGATGAGGAGAACCCCGGCGCCGTAGATCAACCCTCGGCGAGCGCTCGCCTGTCGGGCCTGTGCGGCGCTCAGCACCTGCAGGTGCGACTCGGCCGGCATCGTCAAACCGACCAGCTGCGCCTGGACGTCAGCGACGACGGCGCTGGCGTCGCGGCCGTCGATACCCGCGGTGACGTCGAGGCTTCGAACCACGTCCTCGTGTCGGATGACCGTGGGCTCGGGACGGATGTCCACCGACGCGACAGAGCTCAGCGGGACGTCCGTGCCGGACGGTGTGTCGATCAGCATGCCCTTCAGCGCATCGACGCTCGAGCCGGTGGACGGCACGCCCCGCACGACGACGTCGAAGACCTTCGCTTGCTCGTACAGGCTGCCGACCGTGAGCCCCGAGGTCAGCGTCGTCGTCTCACGACGGACGTCTCCGGGTCGCAGTCCGTACTTCTCCGCCTGGGCCAGGTCGACCGTGACGTGCGCGACAGGCTGGACCGGGAGCTTCTCGACGGTCGGTGAGCTCACGCCCGCGACCTGCCCGATCCGGTCGCGCACCTCTTGGGCCTTTGCGGTCAGCGCCTCGAGGTTCTGGCCGAAGAGACGCACCGTCAGGGCCCCCGATGACGCCGAGGCCTGCGTGGCGATCTGGTCGGCACCGTAGGTGACCTCGTGGGCGGCGACACCTGGGTATCCGTCGACCACCGAGTGGATGGCGTCCCACGTCGTGCCGTAGGGCGCCTGGTCGTCGAGCCTCACCCAGACCTCCGCACTGTCGACGTCGCTTTGCTGGTCCGACGTGACGGCTCGCCCGACGTGCATGCCGACGGCGGCGACCCCGTCGAGGCCCTGGAGCTCCTTGGCGATGCGGGCCGTGATCCGGTCGGTCTCGGGCAGCGAGGTACCGGGAGCCGTCGACAGCTGCACCAGCACGTCGCGGTCGTGCAGTGTCGGAAGCAGCCCGTTGGACCGGGCTTGTGGAAGGACGCTCAGCGCAGCGAGGGCCAGGACGCCGGCAACCACGGCGCCGGTCACCGGCCGCCAGGCTCGGGTCTTGGTAACCCGCAGGTAGGCGTGCCGCAGATGGCCGGCTAAGGTCGTCGATGGGCGTCCGTCCAGCAGCAGTGAGCCGAGCACCGGAGTCAGGGTGAGGGAGACGGCCACCGAGGCGATGAGCGCCATTGCGTAGGTGAGGGCCATGGGCCTGGTGAACGACGTCGTCAGCGCGGCCAGAACGACGAACGGGACCACGGCGACCAGCGCGATGAGCGTGGAGTACGTCAACGACGACCGGGAGCGCATGATGGCGCGTCCGACGACGGCGGTGCGCGAGGACTGCGGCGGTGTGCCGTCTGCACCCAGCCCAACTTGGACCGCGGTGACGTCCCGGATGACCTCGTCCACGACGAGAACCGTCGCTACCGCGAGCCCCAGGAGCGTGATCGACGTCAGCGTCGCACCGCGCAGGGACGACACGAGGAGGGCCGCTGACAACGAGACGACGACGGCCGAGACGGCCACCACAGCGGCTCTCCAGGTCAGCAGGACGACGAGCACCAGCACGAGCAGGAGCAGCGCCGCCAGCCCTGCCCAGCCGATCGAGCGCAGCGAGGACTGAAGGAAGTTCGCCGGCCGGTAGGCATCGGTGGTGACGGTGATACCGGTGAGTCCTGGCGCCATGTCGGCCAGTGCCGCGTCGACGTCATGGGTGACCTGCCGGGTGTCAGCGCCTGGGAACTTGTCCACGACCAGGTACAGGCTCGGAGAGCCGTCGACCATCGCGTCGCCGATCAGAGGCTGGTGGTCCTCCACCACCGTGGCCACGTCGCCGAGCCGCAGTGAGCCCGCGCCATGGTCCTGCAGGGGGACCTTCGCGAGGTCCTGCGCGGTCGTGATGGGAAGCACGTGCTGGACAGCGAGCCGCTGGTTGGGGGACTCGACGAAACCGCCGGTCCCCGGGGTCGAGGCCTCGACGAAGCTGAGTGGGGACACCCACAGCGCGTTGCCGGCCGTCTCGATCACCTGGGTCAAGGTGACGTGGCTCTGCTGCAGCTTCCTCGGGTCGACCTGCACCTGCAGCTGGCGGTCCCGCTGGCCGTAGATGGACACGTTGGCCACACCAGGGATACCCATGAGCTGGGGCCGGACCTTCCACCGTGCCAGGACAGACATCTCCAGGAGCGACACGTCGCTGGAGGTCAGACCGATCATCGCCACGCGTGCGGTGGACGCCTGCGGCTGGACCATGATCGGAGGGCTTCCCACGTTCGGGAGGACGCGGGCCTGGGTCATCCGCTCCTGCACCATCTGCCGTGCGGAGTACAGGTCGGTCCCCGAGTCGAAGACCAGGTCGATGACCGACAGACCCGGCATCGAACGCGACGACATGTGGTCGAGCCAGGGGACGCCGTTCAGCAGGTCCTGCTCGAGGGGGACCGTGACCAGCTGCTCGACCTCGACGGCTGCCAGCCCGAGCGCCTCGGTCTGGACCTGAACCATCGGAGGTGTGAACTCCGGGTACGCGTCGACCGGTGCACCGTGCAGCTGCAAAGCGGTGAGTGCGACCAGACCGACGGCGGCAGCGATCACCAGCCGGCCGTAGCGCTGGGCGATGGTCAGGACCCAGTTCATGCACGTTCCCCCTGGCGAACTCGTCGGTCAGTGGTTTGGCGCTTGTCCCGGTACTCGTTGTCTTCTATTGCGAAACGGCCTACGGGCTTGGTCCATTTGGGTGAGGCAGTGCACGTTCTACGCGCCCATTCACGGTGGGGATGTCGAATCGATCCACCGTGGCGGAATCGTTATCTCAATCGAGCGAACGGACCGCAAACGTCACGCAAGGTGCTCGAGAAGTCACGGCTCGTCGCCGACGCGCGCCAGCGTCCGCGCATCATCGTCGGCCGCCGAATCTGGTGGGAGGGTCAGCCACCCACCGCAGGCTGCTGGGTTCGCGACCGACGCACGGTGATGTCGCCGCTCACGGATGACGCCCGGAGGTCGACCTCGGTGGCGGACCCCGACGCAGCCGTGTTCGGCAGGTCGCTGACCGGAAGCTCTGAACGGGTTTGTCCGGACACGGCTGACAGGTCGAGGCGCAGCCGGACCCCAGCCACCACGCCGGTGGTGATGTCTCCGGACACTGACTGGACGGTCACGATCCCGCGGTGGACGGCGTCGATGTCGATGTCGCCCGAAACCGTCGCGACGTTCACGTCGCCCTCGGCCGACTCGATCGCGACGTCTCCTGACGCTGTGCGAACGACCGACCCACCGGTGACCCGGGTGGCAGCGACGTCGCCCGATGCGCAGTGGCACTGCAGGGCACCGTCGACGCACTGGGCCGTGATGTCGCCGGAGGCCACGTTGCAGGTGAGGGACCCGATGCAACCGGTCGCGTCGACGTCCATGGAACCGCTGTCCACCCGGACCGGGGAGCCGGTCGGGACGGTCAGGGTGATTCGTAGTCCACCGAGCGGTCCGCGCCAGAACCGGCCGGCGCGACGCTGCCGGATCGACAGCGTCGCAGATGCTGCGTCGTACTCGACCACCACAGCGTTGGGCTCGGGCTCGCCGACGATCGTGACCGTGGTCTCGGCTGTCTCCGTCGCGGTGATGCGCAGGTGCCCGGAAGGCACCCGCACGGTGACCTTCACAGGGGTGGGGGTCGAGATGATCTGGGTGTCCATGGCGTCACTCCGGGACGGTCGACGGGTGGGTCAGGTCTGGGCGTAGCCGCTGAGGCGGTTGCCGATCGGGCGCTTGCGCCGCTTGGGGCTGTCGAGGGCTCGTCGGACGGCGAGCACGAGCCATGCGTTGGTCGACTGGCCGGCGGCGTCCGCGGCCTGCTCGACCGCCGTCTTGAGGCTTTCGGGCATGCGCAGGGTGAGGCGGGCCGTCGAGGCGTCAGACGCGGTGTCGTCGGTGGGCGCAGCCTCGGCCCGGGGTCCGCCCGGGTCGTCGACGAACACCAGTCGCGCATCACGCCCGGCGACCCTCAGCTCAGCGTGGCCCGACGGCAGCTGGTCGGAAAGCTCGAGCGCCGCCAGACCGAGCAGGTCGAGCAGCTGGAGCTGCAGCGCGGGCTCCAACGCCGTCACGAGTCGATCCGCGACGGCAGCGGAGGCTTCGTCACCGACGTTGGCGTCGAGGCTGGTTC
>JBAPUB010000038.1:0-6976 GCA_049282455.1 Actinomycetes bacterium | reverse complement strand
AGGCGGGTGGGCCAGAGGCAGCCGGTTCGACCGCGGCAGTCTCTACGGATCCCTGGTGCTGTACGCCACACCCGAAGGCTGGCTGGGGATGCTGCTGCTCATCGTCTTCGCCGGAACCCTGGGCTGGTTCCCGGCGGGCGGCTACTCGAGCGGTGCGGGTACGGGGCTCGAGCACGTCACGGACGTGGCCAACCATCTGGTGCTGCCCGTGCTGACGTTGACTCTGGCCTACATCGGTCAGTTCCTCATCGTCATGCGGTCCTCACTGCTCGACGTGAAGGACGAGGACTACGTAGGGACGGCCCGGGCCAAAGGACTCACCGACCCGCTCATCCGTCGCCGACACGTCGTCCCCAACGCGTTCCTGCCCAGCTACACCCTGATCGTGCTCAGCTTCGGCTTCATCCTCGGCGGCGCCATCGTGATCGAGACGGTGTTCTCCTGGCCGGGACTGGGGCAGCTGACCTACCAGGCCATCGCCGACGAGGACTTCCCGGTGCTCCAGGCCATCTTCTTGCTCACGAGCTTCGCGGTGATCGTCGCCAACCTGGCCGCCGACGTGACCTACACCTTCCTCGACCCGCGGATCGAGGAGGCCTGACGTGGCCAGCACGACCCAGGTAGCGGTACCGACACCGCACCAGCTTGCCTGGAAGCGGCGGCGGAACAACCTGGTCACCAACTGGGCGCTGTTTCGGGGGCACGGCCAGGCCATGGTGGGGCTGTTCATCCTGCTCGCAGCAGTCGCTCTCGCCGTGGTCGGCCCTTGGGTCGTGAGCCCTGACGCCATCGACCCCGCGACGGCGACCGGGATCCCCAACCATGCGCCCTACTCCGGATACCCCCTGGGTACGGACAACTTCGGACGGTCCGTGCTGGACCTGCTCGTGATGGGAGCCCGGGTGTCCCTCGTCGTCGGGCTTGCGGCCACAGTCGGGGCGGTCGTGGTCGGGGCCGCGGTCGGGCTGCTGAGCGGGTACTACGGAGGTTCGCGGCTGGACACCGTGCTCAGTGCCCTCACGAACTTCTTCCTCGTGATCCCGTGGCTAGTGCTCGCCATCGCCCTCGCGACGATCCTCGGCCCGACTCTGTGGAACGTCATCCTCGTCATCGCCGTGACGTCGTGGGCGATCACCGCGCGGCTGGTCCGCTCGCAGGTGCTCAGCATCCGACGGCTCCCGTACGTCGAGCGAGCGCGAGTGCTGGGGGCCAGCGACTGGACGATCATCACCCGCTATGTGCTGCCCAACGTCTTTCCCGTCATCTTCGCCAATGCCGTGCTCACGGTGGCGATCGCCATCCTCTCCGAGACCACACTGGCGATCCTCGGGCTTGGCGACCCGAACTCGATCTCGTGGGGCCGGATCATCGAGGAAGCCTTCAACGCCGGTGCCATGGCTAACGGCTACTGGTGGTGGATGATCCCGCCCGGTGTCGCCATCGTCCTGGTCACGTTGGCCTTCACGATGTGTGGTCACGCGATCGACGAGATCGTGAACCCGAAGCTGCGCCGCCGATGACAGGAGATGCGATGACCACGCCCGCAGTGCCGGTAGCCCCGAACCCGTTCCACGAGAGCGGCGAGTGGCTCAAGTGCGCCTTGCACACGCACTCGACCGTGAGCGACGGGACACTGTCGCCGCAGCACCTCGCCGCTTCCTACGAGGACGCCGGCTTCGACGTCCTGGCGATCACCGACCACTGGCGGCTGACGGCGGTCGAGCCGACCGACCGACTGCTCACGGTTCCCGCCGCCGAGCTCGGCTGGGACATTGCGCACCCGCGCTATCCGCGGCAGAGCGCCGAGTTCCTCGTCTACGGCATCGACCACGTCCCCGACGACCCAGGCGGCAACCGCGACAACTGGATGTTCAACGCGGAGGAGAACTGGGAGGCGCGCACCTTCCCCGACCTCACTGCGGGCGTCCGGTGGGCCGACGCTCAGGGGGCGGTCGTCTACGTCGCACACCCGTACTGGAACCACCTCGACCCCGAGGACATCGCCACCCAGGAGGGGTTCGTCGGGCTCGAGGTGTTCAACGGGTCGGCGCACCTGGAAGACGGTCGGGGGGACTCGTCGGTCTGGTGGGACACCTTGTTGGGCCGTGGACGTCAAGTCTTCGGAATCGGCACCGACGACCAGCACTACCCGCTGTTCGAGCTCGGTACCGCCTGGACCATGGTCAAGGCCGCTGAGCGGACCCAGCACGCCGTTCTCGACGCCCTGCGCAACGGCCAGTCCTACTTCTCGCACGGGCCGAGCATTCACGACGTCAGCGTCGACGGGAGCGCCGTCGAGGTCTCGTGCAGCCCGGCCCGGTCGGTGCGGCTGCAGATGGAGGAGGAGCACGGGGTGAGCGTGACGGTCGGGCGGGGCGGGCGTCGGCAGGGCCAGATCCTGCAGACCGACGGCAGCGGCCTGATCACCCGTGCGCGGCTCGAGACGGCCAGGGACAACCCCCGCTACCGCAGGGTGACCGTGGTCGACGCAGCAGGCAACCAGGCCTGGAGCAACCCGGTCTGACCGAGCCCGACCGACGACGGAAGCGGTCAGGCCTGCTCGATGCGCTCGATGCGCTGCCCCGTGGCCTGGTGCACGATGCGTCGTGCCACGGACACCGAGTGGTCGGCGAACCTCTCGTAGAAGCGCACCGCCATGGCGAGCTCGATGGCCATCTCGACCCCGTGGGTCCAGGCCGGTGAGAACAGGTGGGCCATCAGCTGGCGCTGCAGGTCGTCCATCCGGTCGTCCTCGGTCTCCATGCGCAACGCCTGCTCGACGTCGAGGCTGGAGATGATGTCGCCGTCCTCCGAGACCAGCCTGACAGCGAGGTCGCCCATCTCGCGGATGGTTCCGCTCAGCTCGTCGGGCACGGCGGCTGCCGGGTAGCTGTTGCGCGCGATCTGGGCGATGTGCTCGGCGAGGTCGCCCATCCGTTCGAGCGTCGCACTCATGCGAAGGGCGCCCACGACAGTGCGGAGCTCGCGGGCGACCGGTGCCTGGAGGGCGATCAGGTCGAGCGCTTCCTCCTCGATCCGGTCGGCCAGGACGTCGATGTCGGAGTCGCTGGCGATGACGCTCTCGGCCGCCGCGAGATCGGCGGCCAGAAGTGCGTGGGTGGCCCGGCCCATCGCGTCGGACACCAGCTTGGTCATGGTGACGAGCTCAGACCGGATCTCGTCCAGCTGCTCGTGATACTGCTCGCGCATGCCCCCAATCTAGAGGCAGGGCGGGTGAACGGCCGATCCGACCGGTGAACGATGCCCGACCCAGGGGTGAACGTTCCTCAAACGGAGGCCGGGTGAGCGCCCGGTCAGGCAAACGACCGTGGTCTGGCACGTACCCTGACTGCGTGTCCCGCAAGCAGTCCGCCAAGGAGCCGTCCAAGGACCTGCCCGCAGGGGCCGAAGACGTGCTGGCCGCGCTCCGCTCGGCGTGGGTCGTCCTCGGCAGCGACGACAGGGTCATCCGCCGCAGTGCCGCTGCCGTGCCGTACGGGCTGGTCCGGGGCAAGCGGCTGCGGGTCGAGCAGGTGGCCGCCCTGGTCAAGCAGGTGCGCCGGGACCGGTCGATCCGCGAGATCGCCCTGCAGGTGCCACGAAGCCACCGAGGAACCGAGCTGCTCTCCCTCGACGTGCGGGTGGCTCCTCTGGGAGACCAGGTGCTGGTCCTCGCCGAGGACAGCACAGCAGTACGCCGGGTCGACGCCGTGCGCCGCGACTTCGTCGCGAACGTCAGCCACGAGCTCAAGACGCCGGTGGGCGCCCTGGCACTGCTGGCCGAGGCCGTGCAGGGGTCGGCCGACGACCCTGAAGCCGTACGCAGGTTCTCCAACCGGATGCAGCACGAGTCAGCCCGCCTCACCCAGCTCGTCCAGGACCTCATCTCCTTGTCCCGCCTGCAGACCCACGACCCACTTCGTGACGGCGACAGCATCAACGTCGACGACGTGGTCTCGGAGGCCGTCGACTCGATGCACCTCGAGGCCGAGGCACGCCAGATCAGGCTCGAGGTCCGTGGCCAGCACGGCATGACGATGTTCGGTGACGAGGACCAGCTCGTCACGGCAGTGCGGAACCTCGTGACCAACGCGATCAACTACAGCGCAGACCACACGCGCGTCACGGTCGCGGTGCAGGCGGTCGGCAAGCGGGACGACATCGTCGAGATCGGCGTCACCGACCAGGGGATCGGGATCCCCGAACGTGACCTCGAGCGCATCTTCGAACGGTTCTACCGGGTCGACCCGGCCCGCTCACGAGCGACCGGCGGTACTGGCCTGGGACTGTCGATCGTCAAGCACATCGTCACCAACCATGGCGGCGACGTGCAGGTGTGGAGCAGCGCCGGATCCGGGTCGACGTTCACGCTGCGGATGCCTCGCTACCGCGCCGAGACCGACGCGGTCTCACCGGTCGAGGCCACGGCTACCGCAGCGCGCAAGACGGCCAAAGCCGCGGTGAAGCGCCTCAGCCAGCCCGTGGCTTCTCCACCGCAGCGGCGCCCCGACCCGCCCGAGGCCTCTGCCGACGGCACCGCCCAATCCAGTGACAACCATGAGGTGGCTTCGTGACCCGTGTGCTCGTCGTCGAGGACGAGGAATCGTTCAGTGACGCCCTGTCGTACATGCTCCGCAAGGAGGGGTACGAGGTCGCGGTCGCCAAGACTGGTCCGGAGGCCCTCGAGGAGTTCGACCGAGGTGGCGCCGACCTGGTCCTGCTCGACCTCATGCTCCCGGGACTTCCGGGGACCGAGGTCTGCCGGCAGATCCGGCAGCGCAGCAGCGTCCCCGTGATCATGCTGACGGCCAAGGACAGCGAGGTGGACAAGGTGGTCGGCCTGGAGCTCGGCGCCGACGACTACGTCACCAAGCCGTTCTCGTCCCGTGAGCTCGTCGCCCGGATCCGAGCCGTGCTGCGCCGCGGCGGCGAGCCCGACGAGCTGCTGCCGCTGGTGCTCGAAGGCGGTCCGGTACGGATGGACGTCGACCGGCACGTCGTCACGGTGAACGGTGAAGGAGTCAAGCTCCCGCTCAAGGAGTTCGAGCTGCTGGAGATGCTGCTGCGCAACGCTGGCCGCGTGCTCACGCGGATGCAGCTCATCGACCGGGTGTGGGGCAGCGACTACGTCGGCGACACCAAGACCCTCGACGTCCACATCAAGCGGCTGCGCGCCAAGGTCGAGGCGGACCCGGCCGAGCCGCGACACATCTTGACGTTGCGCGGGCTGGGCTACAAGTACGAGGTGTAGGCGCTGGACTCAGCTGGGCCCAGCTGGACTCAGCCGGGCTCAGCCGGGCTCAGCCGGCTGAGGGGGTCGGGCTGGCCGAGGTGACCGGGTTGGTCGATGTCACAGCCGGGATCCCCACGCCGGAGTAGTCGCCGGACTGGGCGACGACCAGGACGTCGAGGGTGACGTTGCCGGCGTCGGCGAAGCGCAGCTGCAGCGTGGTCCAAGCCCCTGGAGCGACGCCGATGTCGGCCCATGAGGCACTCGGCGCTCCCTCGGTGCCCAGTGCCACGCTGCGGTTCGGGTCGATGACGACGGTGCCGCCGGTGCCGCCCGCGATCGTGGCCGGAGCGTTGTTGGCCGTGACCGACTGCAGCGTCTCCGGCTGGTCGGTCTTGTTGCGGATCGTCGCGAGAAGGGTGGCCCCGCCTGTGGCGTTGGCCACGATGATGGCGCCGCGGACCGCGATGTACGGGTCGCTGGGCCCGGGCGTCGCTGGTGCGTTGATGTTGCGTCCGTCGACGGGACTGTAGAACTGCGACGTCTGCGCGGAGCGGCCGGCCTGGCACGCGACCAGTGACAAGGCGAGGGCACCGCCGGCCACGGCGATGCCTGCTCGACGGTAGCGACGCATCACGGTGACGGCTCTCCTTCACAGCACGGCTTGCAGGACGGTCTGCAGGCGCGGGCGCAATCGGCTCAGGTCTGCGCCAGGGTAGCGGCTCTCGGGTTGCGCTAGGCCAGTGGACCCGACGCGACCAGCACGGCCACGTCGACCACGGCCACGGCCGCCACCAGCACGAACGGGGTTCGCGACCTCGCGGGCCAGGTCCGGCCGAGGGCCACGACCAGCGCGACCGTGCCCAGGGCCAGGACCAGCCATCCCGCAGTGCCCGGTGGCCCGGGGGGTCCGAGCACGAGCACGGCCGTCGCCGCTCCCAGGGTCAGCGCGGTCGCCCCCCGGGTCCCACGCGGGCCGAGCCGGTGGGGCAGCCCGCGGACGCCGGCCGCCTCGTCGTCGGCCAGGTCGGGCAGCGTGTTCACGAGGTGAGCCGCGACTCCGAGCAGCGACCCGGCAGCCATCACCCAGGGCGGCGGCCACCCGGGGTCGGGGCCGGACCAGGTGACCACGGCGGGGAGCAGGCCGAACGCCACGGCGAACGGCGCCCACGACCAGGCACTGGCCTTCAGCCGCAGGTCGTAGACCAGCCCGGAGCCCACGACCCCGCCGACATGGAGCCCTGCGGCCACGACCCCGAGGTTCAGCGACAGGGGCAGGCACACCAGGCCCGCGACCCACGCTGCGACCGTCACCTGCTGGACGCTGACCGTGCCGAGCGCCACGGGCTTGTCCGTTCGTGCCGCCGCGATGTCGCGGGCTGCATCGACGCCGTCGTTGGTCCACCCGATGGCCAGCTGCCCGGCCAGGACGGCGGCCGCCACCGCTGCCGCGCCCACGGTGCCCTGGCCGTCGCCGACGGCCAGGGCGGTCGCCACCGAGGTGACGGCGACGGTCGGCCCGAGATGGCTGGCACGGAGCAGGGAGACCGCGGTACGCGCGACGGGCATGGTCGCAGTCTGGCCCGTCCCGCGCACGTGCGGCCGACGCGTCCGGCGCCCGGTCATGGCGCCTCCGTCGCCACTGTTACCGCGCGGGTGCCACGAGACCGGCCGTTTTGTCAAGCCCCTGTAGGGGTTCGTTGGCCCTTCGTTAGGCCCCTGACCTGCTGAAACGCCGGTGGGGGC
>JBAPUB010000037.1:0-9117 GCA_049282455.1 Actinomycetes bacterium | reverse complement strand
AGACTGCTGCGCCGCAGACGCAGCCTGCTCCTGAGCCGACACCAACACCTGACCCGCAGCAGCACCCAACTGCTCACCACCCGAACGAACCGCACCCACCAACACCCGAAGCGCCCCGAGAGTGTGGTCCAGCGACCCGGTCAGCTCGATGAGTGGGTCCTCCTCACCACGACGCATTCCCACCACGTCGACCAGACCCCCTGCCATCGACAGGTCCCCGCCGGCTGCCCGCTCGAGGGGTTCGGTGAGATCACGGACCCTCGACGCCAGGACTTGCCTTTGCCACATGCTGTTCTCTGAGTCTCCGTACATGTGCGTCGCGACGGCCCGCACGAGAAGAAACGCCATCGGAAGGGCCACGATGACCGCCACGGTCGACGGGACCCCTGCCGGCGTCCATTGGTCGTTGAAGGTCGCCGAGCCCAGCGCCCCAGCAGACACAGCCGCTGCCAGGAAGAGCCCTGAGATACCGACCATGAGCGTCGCCGCATACGCCATCGCCACACCGACTGCGAGCCAAGCCGGACTCGTGGTGCCATGAACGAAGTACGTTCCGGCGACCGCCGCTCCCACTTGAGTCCACGCGCAGATGTTGTCCCAGCGGTCGGTCTGGTAGTACGAGTGGCCCTTGCGTGCAGCCCGCCAAGCGAACGAGGTGGCCGCCACGGCCAGGGCGCACTGAACGGCGAACAGCCCGAAGCTGGCAAGTGGCACTGTGGACACCCAGTCGGTCCCGCCATCGCCGCGCGTGACCAAACAGACCAGCGAGAAGCACAAGACGGCAACTCCCCAGTGCATCACCGTTGTCACGCGCGCGTCGGCGCGGCCGTACGCCAGGGTGTACCCATCACCCCAGCCGGAGTCGGCTTGTATCAGCAGCTCCTCGGTGGACAGCGCCGTGTCAGACGTCGCGCTCATGTCCACCACGTCCGATCTCAGGCGTGCGATCGCCAACGAGCTGTTTTGCCCGCACACGGGATGTTCGGCGCGGCCTCTGCTCGCCTTTAGCCCAATTGGGGGACCCAAGGCCCGTCAAGGGGCCGATCGTGGACCTCGCGGTCGCGCACGACCGCGGACAGGCGAGTCACCCGTAGACGACGGACTCGCAGTTCTGCATCACACGGTCGGCGCGCTGGGCGTAGGCGTTGTCGCTCCCTGTACCGCAGTTGACGAAGTTGGTTCCCACTCCGGGGAAGAGATGGTCGTCGCCATTGCCACCACCAACGCGGTCCTGGCCGGTGCCGCCGTGGACCGAGTCTCGACCGTCATCGCCGGTCAGGAGGTCGCTACCCGCTCCACCCCGGATTACGTCGTTGCCCACACCGGACCGGATCCAGTCGTTCCCGCCCCCGCCCCAGATCAGGTCGCGGCCATGCGCGCCGTTGACGAAGTCGTCGCCCGCGCCTGCGTGGACGACTTCGGCGCCCTTGTCACACCTCAAGGACAGCTGGAACGCTGCGGAGAGGGTTGACGAGTCGATGTAGTCGTCGCCGAGCCGTGTGAAGATCTCGAGTGTCATGGGGTGACGTGCGTCGACCGTCGCGGGAACCCGGCAGACCACTACGATTCCGGCCTGGGCGCTCTTGCTGGTGCACGCAGCGGGCTTGACCCTGAGCACGTCGGTGTTGGTGTCGGCGAATTGCACTCCGCCGGCCACGCGGGTGATGACGAGATGGCTGTCCTGCTGACCGGCGTCGTAGTAGTACCCCTGGCTGGTCTTGGTGATCGTGGCCCATCGCTCGTACTTCACAGAAGCGCCGGCAGCGGCCTGCGCAGGGACCTGGGTGACCACAGCAACGGCGGCCAAGGCCGACGCGGCAAACAGCGCAATCAGGGGACGTACGGAACGTGCGAGCAAGGGATCCTCCGAGTCAGGGACGTACCAGGCTAACCTCTTGCCCGCACTCCGCGAAAACGGACGGCGAGTCGCGCGATCTCGCGCGGATCATCGCTGGTCAGAGGGCATAGTCAGGGGCCGCCAATCGGGTGGGGATCACCTCCCGTGTGGTCGGTGAGGAAGGGGCAGCGTGGTCAGGTTCGCGGGCTCGCCGCTTCGCGTGGCGCTGCTTGTCGTTGCCTTGACCGTGTGCGGCGCGTACGTGCTGGCGGCGGCCACAGGTTCACTCCTCGACTTCGCCGTGTATCGAGCGGGCGGCGCGGCTGCTCTCAGCGGCCACCATCTCTACACCGCGCAGGTCTCAGTCTCGGGCTACCGGTTCACCTACCCACCGATCTCGGCACTGCTGTTCGCCCCAATCTCATGGATCCCGCAGCGACCTGCCCAGGTAGCGTGGACGCTGGCCTCCCTGGTCGCCTTGTGGTGGGTTGTCCGGCTCACCCTGAGCAGATACGCCTCGCCGAAAGCTGCCGCGAACCACACGTGGGTTCTTGGGGTCTTCGTCCTCGTCGCAGTCTCCGACCCGCTGCGCGTCGGACTCGGGCTGGGACAGATCAACGTGCTCATCGCCTTGTTGGTGCTGGCCGACTTCTGCGGCGCGGTTTCGCGGCTCCCCCGGGGGCTGATGATCGGCGTGGCCGCTGCCGTGAAGCTGACCCCACTGTTCCTCATCGCCTACCTGCTCGCAGTCCGTCGCATCCGAGACGCGACTTGGGCAGCGGGGACCTTCCTTGTGGTCACGGCAGGCGCCTTCGTCGTGATGCCCGCAGCGTCGGCTGACTTCTGGCTACGCGGGTATATCTCAGACCTCACACACTTTGGCCTTGGGTACGTCAGCAACCAGTCAGTCAACGGCCTTGTCGTTCGGCTGCTCGAGAGTCCCAGCCATGCCAAGCTGTTCTGGTTCCCGGCCGCGCTGTTTGTCACGCTGGTCGTGTTGCTGACAGCGCGTCGAACCGAACCCGCTCGGCCTTGGCTCGCCGAGGCGATGGCGCTTGGGGGCATGGTCGCGGTGTCACCGGTGAGCTGGGCCCACCATTGGATCCTCGTCTTGCCGCTTGTTGTGGCATGTACACGGCTCGGGACCGACCGCCGATACCGTGAGGTGGAATGGTTGGCGCTTGCCCTCGCTGCGGTCTTGATGCTTCGTGTCGTCTGGATGGTGACCACCACATACCGCCACTCGCCTTGGCAGTTCTTGCTCGGCAGCGCCGACATCCTCCTGCTCCTTGCAACTCTGGGAACCTTGGCCTGGAAGCTCAGAACCAGGTCAGCGCAAGCGGGGGAAGCGCACGGTGCAGCTCCGAGCCGGGGCATTCACCGCCCTGATCCGTGAGCCCCCGGTTGTTGTCGGCAGTGCACATGTGCCTGCCCGTGACGGTCCGTGCCCTGCACTGAGACCGGCCTGGTTGGGCTGTCACGCATCCCGAGGTCATGACCAACCCGACTGTGGAGCTGATGATCAGCTACGTTCCGGTCTGCCAGACCGAGAGCATCGTTCCGGTGGTGACGACGAGTACCTTCAATGCGCAGATCAAACCGGCCGTGTGTCATCTGCCACATGGTCGAGGCGGCACCGGACTCCCGCGATCGGAACCTATGTCACGCACGGGACGGACACGAGGATGAACGCCGTCACGAGGGCTATCCCGACAGCTACGGTCGTGAGGGCGACCATGCACACCGCCCACCCAGCCACTGGCCAGACGCGCCATGCCCTGGTGCTGATGTTCACGCGAAGTTCGTTAGCGGAGCCAGAGCATGGACGGCAGTCAGGAGTGGGGCTCTGCGGCGTCCGGAACGGGTAATGTCTCACGCGCCGCGTCCTGAGAGTGCCGTTTCGCGATGCGTGCCTCGCGGGCCAGCTTGGCTTCTCGCTTGGCACTGCTCCGCTGACGTCCGTCCAACCGGTCCTTGATCGACATGGCCACATTCACGAACCACGCTTGTCCTGGGCCGGGTCCATACGACATCAAAGCCTCCGAGGTCATGCGAGAGACGTGACGTTACACCCGACCGACCTGGCAGTTCACCAAATCGCTACACAGCCGAGATTGGTGGGCTCTTCGAGACCAGTCGTCAGTCGCCAAGGCGATGCCGAATGCTGGTTCGGACCCCATGGCCAAGGGTTCTTCCGGGCCTCGGTCCAAGATGGGAGCGTCGTGACGCTGACCGTTCGGGTCAACGTCTGACCGAGTGCGTCGGTCGGCCCGTTTCAGCTGCCGAGCCGTCCATGCGCCACATGCGACCAAGGTCCCGGGTATCAAGGTCATCACCCGTCGTGCCGACTCTCAGGTCGCTGGACGGTCGATGCCGTGGTTTGACCCGGGCCTCGAACGGGGGATTCTGACGTTTCAACTCGGAGGGGCGGATGTCGCGGCACGCTGTCCCTCCCCCGCGCCCGTATGAGTACCGCATGGGCTGGAGCGCGTCGGCTCGAGTCGACGCATCGACCCGACTTCGGTCGGCCATCAGCAGTCAGACGGGGCTGCTGCCAGTGAGCGAGGCTGTCGCCGAGACCCTCATGGAGCTGCTCGGCGCCCGCTCATGCAACGTCACACTGCTTGACGCGCAGGGCTACCTCGACCTGGTGAACGTGGGGGTTCGCGCGCCAGGCGCACTGAGGTTCCCTGACAACGATCGCTACCTAACCAGCCAGTTCCCACTGTCCACGCAGATGCTTCGGGAAGCCGGCGGCTACCTCAGTACCACAAACTCATCGGCTGTGTTCAAGGAGTACCAGGGGGTTTGGCCGACCATGCCGGCAGGGAGCCTCCTGGGAGTCCCCATCTTCGCCGGTGGAGAGGTGCGTGGCGAGCTGCTCCTCGCCCGAGATGCTGGCGCACCAGCGTTCACAACTGAGGACTTGGACATGGCGCGTGACTTGGCCACCCAGTACGGAGCTGTGCTTCCCGGCCTCATCGGACAAGAGACGCCGAAGAATCGGTGACTCCCGGTCCAGCAGTCTGCTGTCAGGCTTGGCTGGCGTCGGAGTGGTCGACGACGCGCCGACCCGTGGAACCGCGTCGCACTTCAGCGAAGACCACTGCGCCGCCGGAGATGAGGAGCAGTCCCACGACCAACCAGGGCCACGGACTCCACTCGTCAACGCACGACGCGCTTGTTGGCGTGGTGGTGCACACGGTCCCGGGCCCGGAACGGTTCAGGTAGGCGACCCACAGCAGTGGGACCCCCAGGCCGGAGATCAGACCGGGCCATCCGGCCAGGGCGCCCCGTCGGGTGGCCACGATCACCGCCGTCACGACGGCCACTGGAACAACGAAGACCCCGATGGTCAATGCGCCCAGCACCGCGATGCTGGCGAGGGTCCCCACCACCAGCCAGGCGAAGAACCACCACCACGCCGGTCGCATTACCGACGCGACCTCATCGGCACCCTCGACCCGATCGAGCTCGGCCTCAGCCATACGCCAAGTAGACGCCCATCCCCCCGGAATGAACAGGCTTGTCGTCATGCAGAGGCTAGCCTCGTCGCATGAGCCAGATCGCAGAGCCCGAAGTCGCCGCGGGCAGGGTCAGAACTCGAAGGAGCTGGGTCGTCATCGCCGCCGTGGTTGCCGGCGTCCTGATCGTCGCACTCGCTGAGACACGCCCGTGGCTCTGGGACGACTACGTCGCCGGGTATCACGCAGGTGAAGGCGCCAACGCCGGCGGAGTGCGGGGCGATGTTTGCTCGACGGGCGCGAAGGAACGATTCGGATACGCCTTCGGCTCCCCGGGTCCAGCGCTGACCGAGGCGTACTGGTCCTACATCAAGGGGTGCCGCGACAGGGCCGGAGATCAGGGATTCAACCTGACCCGGACCTTCGTCTTCGAGTTCGGGACCTCCGGAGACTGAGCGGGCCAGAGGCCATCACGTCCGCCCAGAATCAGGCGCTAGGGCTTAGCGTCCATGAACGGGGCGCCCAGTCGCACCGGAGCTCGTCGGCTCGGAGTGCCCCGCTAGCTGCCACGTCCGACGGTGATCACGATCTTCCCTCGCGGGTGACCATTCTCCAGGTAACGCATGGCGTCCGGGGTCTCCGACAAGTCGAAGACACGGTCGATCACCGGGGTCACGTCACCCGACTCGATCATCTGTGCGAGAGACGCAAGGTCAGAACTGTTCCCCTTGCCTTCGACCCTGACAATGCGCTGAGGAACGAACGGTGAGAGCGCTGCGCCCCGCATCGCGACCGAGCCCGGCCCCAGAAGGCCGCCGCGTTGGGAGCCACCAACGGCGGCGAGCGTTCCGTGCCGCGTGAGTGTTCTGCGCAGTGCTCTCAGCGAGTATGTACCTCCGACGTTCACCACCAAGTCGTACGTTCGACCGGCGTCAGCAGCCCGCTCAGCCGTGTAGTCGATCACCTCGTCTGCACCTAGTGACCGAACCATCTCCACAGCCTCTGTACGACAAACCGCTGTGACGGTGAAGCCGTAAGCGTGGGCGATCTGGACGGCGAAGGTTCCCACCCCACCTGATGCACCGATGACGAGGACGGTCTGTCCCGGCTCAATCTGGCCCCCAGCACGAACACCTGCTAGTGCGGTGATACCGGCCATCGGGACTGCTGCCGCCTGCTCGAACGACGAGCCCTTCGGCATGCGGCCGACCCGATCCTCGGCGATCGTGACGACTTCTGCGCACCCGCCTCTCATCATCGTCTCGGCATAGACCGCGTCGCCCGGCGAAAAGCGCGTGACATTCTCACCCACGACATCGACCACCCCGGCAACATCGGAGCCGACAATCATCGGGTGACGCGGCTGGCGAAGTCCGACGACGAATCGGGCGAGGAATGGATCCGCGAGCATGATGTGCCAGTCAGCAGCGTTGAGTGAGCTTGCGCGTACTCGGATCGCGATCTCGCTAGGGCCGGGACGAGGCGTCTCGATCTCCTCGAAACTGAGGTTGTCCGGCGATCCATACCGGCGGTACAGCCAAGCCTTCATCGCGTTCCTCCAAAGTGCGGGCGCCCATCGATTGTGCTGTCCGTTGTGTAGTCAACTGGTCACCTGTCGGGCTGTAGCGACCGTCTAACGGCACCAGTAACGATCGAGGCCCTGCCTGTCAACTGGCGGCGTTCATCGTCTCAGCCCCGGTAACCAGCGATGACGCCGGCATACTCGTCTGAGGCAATGTCACTTTGGGCTGACCGGGCAGCGGTGATCCACACGAGGAGAGCTATCACGAGCATGTCGAGAGCGACGATGATGGCGGCTGCGGCAGTCCAGCCGCCAAGTTGATCTTGGGTGCCGTAGTTGCAGAAGCCCGAACCCCGTCCGACGTATAGCGGGCATGCATGCTGCATCGACATCAGCGCGAGAAGCCCGATCAAGGGTGAAGAAGCGAGAATCACCACCGCTGCGCGCCGCAAGGATCGAGCTGCAGTCTGAGTAGGCAGCAAGAGAACAGCAAGAAGCCCCGACCCCGCAAAGCCAACGCTTGCTGACATCAGCACGAGCAGCGGGACCCCATGCGGGCCGTCGCGCAATCCGATCAAGAAGGTGATGACACCGATGGTCAGCGCTGTGCCCAGTCCGACGCTGACCGCCGGAGCTCGCGTTCGGGCGAACAGCGCGCCGATAACGCAAGCCAGACTGAGCACAGCCGCGATCGCGGCCAGCTCATCTTGCGACCCGTGCACGACAATGAATCCCGACATGACGTCATAGTGACATGCCGTTGCCAACAACGACAGCCCTTGAAGGACTTGGCCCGGTTGGGCCCCGCCGGTCCCACGCATTGGCAAGCTCCCGCGACTGGACTCAAGCCAGTCCACACTTGATTCTGCCGACCTCGTCTAATGTGCCGTTTCCCTATAGTGGACAATCCTTTTCATGCTGTGCCATCTGAAGATGAACTGACAGACGTGACATCGATGGTGACACGACGAATACCCACGGCTCCGGAACCTGGGGTCTGCTGCGATATCTGACGTCTAGTCGCTATGGCCGCCCTATCGAAGAGCATCCCGGCTCGAGGATCTGAGACCTGCGTCTTCGCGCAGCGCCGTCAGCAGGCGGTCGTGACGACCGTGTTGCAGATCGCCGATCGGGTCGTCGGTGTATCTGCTCAGCACTTCCAGCGGCAGGCTGAAGGCTGCCCGCATGGCCAGCAGTCGCTGCCGCTCGGGGTCACCAGCGTCGTCCAACATCTGCTCGCCGATCGAGGCGGTACGGATCTGATGGACGCGACCCGGCAGGTACGAGACCAGCAGCACCGCGCTGGGCAGAAGGAAGACCAGCCAGCCGGCAACCACTGCGACCCGATGGATTGCAGTCTCCCCTTGCGCACCGAGGGACACGACATTGCCGCCGGTCAGGCCACCTGCACTCGTCAAGGCGTTGCCCAGTGACGAGCCGACCACGGGAAGGCCGTCGACGGCACCGGCGACGGACGTGAACCCGTCTTGGACCGATGTCCCGGCGTGCTGGACACCCAGGGCCAACGCGGTGATCGCGTCGACCCTTAGGTAGAGCCGCCACCCGACCCAGGCGAACAGCACCATGAATGCCATGGTGAGTACATCGGCGATGAGCGTGGCGCGTCGCCGGTGCGTCGAGCCCGGATAGAGCCTGTCGTACATGGAACTGGCCGAAACGCTGTTCATCCGCACTCCTCAGCCGTCAGACCTCACCGGTGTCAGGTCACCGACGGGAACCAGCCTTGCAGGTCGTGCACGTCCGTGGCTGTCAGACGGCGGACACCGGCCGGGCGCGTTCGGTGATTTCGGCAATCAGGAGCGGCAACGGCGGTGCATCCTCAGCGTGTGCTTCTACCCTTGGTCGGCCATGAAGGCGACGGCTACCAGTCGGGGACGGTGCTGGTTGTGGTACCTCACTGCCCACACGCTCAGCCCAAGCGCACCTGCGGTGAAGGCGACCGAGCAGCCAACCGTCACCAACCCCAGTGTGCGGTTGTGACGGACTTGGTCGCCCATAGCTCCAACAAGGAGCAGGAGACCGACCGACATCAGTGTGCAGATCGCCCAGCCGATCAGCGGGGAGACTCTGCGTGCTCTGGTGGCGGTGGTCATGTCACTCACGTGAATCCCCGGCAGGGTCGTTGATGGTGACCGTGACGGGGCAATGGTCAGACAGACCGGTGTCGACCCATGACTCCATGGTCCCAACACTGGCGGAGAGCGGGCCGGAGATCATCTGGGCGCTGAGGAACACGAAGTCGCAGTGGTACTCATACCGAACCCGACCGGGAC
>JBAPUB010000036.1:0-18047 GCA_049282455.1 Actinomycetes bacterium | reverse complement strand
CTGCAGCTGTACCTCCACGACCTATCTAGGGTCGAGGCGTGGGAGCTCGACGAGCACGGCTCGTTCGGCGAAGACGATCTGGACGGCTGCTGGTCGGAGGTTCGACGCCACCCCTTCTTGATCCGCGCATCTGGGCAGATCGCCGGGTTCGCGATCGTCGACGAGGGCAGTGACGTCACCTCCGACCCCCAGGTGTTCGACATGGCGGAGTTCTTCGTCGTACGCAGATGGCGGCGACACGGTGTTGGTCGTGAGGCGTTTCGACAGCTTCTGGGTCGGTTTCGTGGACGGTGGGAGGTACGGCCGTTCCCGGGCTACGAACCCGGTGAGTCGTTCTGGCGCAGCGTGTGCGCCGAGATGGCGCAGGGGTCGGTCACGACGGCCACGTTCGAACGACGTGACCGCGATTTTCCGATGTACTCGTTCACCAGCGGCTAGGCGGTTGCTGCGGCTGGGTTCGAACATGCGACGAGGATCCGCCTCAGCAGGTCAGCATGCTGATGGAAGTCCTCCGTGAGGTAAAGGTGGAGGGCCTGCTTACAAGGCGGGAACCCGATGACCATCCAGTCCAGCTCGCGACCGCTGGCGTAGCGCAGGTGGCGTAGTCCGGAGCCTACGACTGGTCCCCGACGATCCATCGCGTCGCTGCTGCGCGGCCGTCGTCCTCATGCGAAGCGCTCTTCACGTCGGGTGTCAGGACACCGCCGTAGACCGTCCCGGTGCGGTCCACGAACCGGGCCGTGGTGATCGCCAGGCAGGCCCCGTCATCCAGCTCGAACATCTCGTTGGACGTCGACAGACCACGCGTCGGCAGCCCGAAGCTGCGCGTGCGTGGGCGTCCTCGGAACGCGACGGCCACGGCCTCGCCGGAGCTGGCGGTCACGGGACCCGTGATGACGGCCACGGGCGAACCGGCGTGACCCAGGTGGTCCTCGACGCCGCCCACGATCACCTGATCGTCGTCGAGCCACAGGCTGCCTGTGCGGTCCAGGCACCAGTCGGTCCGGCTGCCGTCGGCGTACTCGAATCCACCGATGACTCCGACTCCCAGAAGCGGTGCCAGCCCGGCCAGCATCGGAAGCATGTTGCCCCCGGGGTTGTCGGTCAGGTCGACGATCCAGCCCACGGCTCCGGCGTCGGACAGTTCGGCGATCAGGCTGCTCAGCGCGCGGCTGTAGCGCAGGGCAGCTTCGTTGGAGCCACGAAACGACGGGACCATGACGGTTCCGACGGAGTCGCTCCCGACCGATCCTGAGGGGTAGCGCCCCTCGCCTGGGTACGGGTCGGAGTCGACGTCGCCGGCCTTCTGAGGCGGCGAGAAGAAGCTGTGCTCGTCCCCCAGCGCGGTCAGTGTCCACCGAATCGCCGCGTAGGTGTCCTCGGGCCTCATCGCCCCGGCGGACAGGGCAGCTGTGTGGACCCTCACATCCTCCCAGTCGATGGCGTCACGCGTGAGCGCATGCTGCTGCATCAGGGCCACAGCGGCACGGAGGTACTCGGCGGCTGACATGTCAAAGCTGCGGCGCGGCCATGCCGGGTCCGGACGTGCGACACCGTGCTGGCTGCTTCGTCATGGGGGCAGGGTCCCACGGACCGGCAGCGTTGTCAGTGGTTGGACTCCTCGGCGAGCAAGTCGGCCAGCGTGTCGAGGTTGGCGCGAACGGTCCGGGTCTGGGACTTGACGATCAGTGGGTCAGCGAGCCGCCCGAACACCCCACCGAGGCCGGACTCGGCGTCGATCCGGTAGGTGAACTTGGTTCCGCCCTCCACCGGTTCGAGGACGTCGGTGACCGTGAACTTCATCCGCCCCTCGACGGCAGTGAACGTGATGCGGCGAGGCGACTCGAACTCGGTGACCTCCGTGGTCCAGTCGAAGGTCTTGCCCATCACCTTGTTCACTCCTCGGAAGCGGGTCCCCAGCCCGGTCAGCCCGGACCCGACCTGCTCGGCCTTGACCACGGACACGTCCCAGACGGGAAGGTTCTGCACGTCGGCGAGGTACTCGAAGACCTCTTCCGGCTTGCGGGCGATGACGACACTGGCCTCGATCTGCGGCATGGGTGGTCCTCTCTCCGTGGTGGCGTCTCCAGTCGGGACGTGAGCCAGAGGGTCTCGTACCGGGCGTTCCGAGACCGTTACGGACCTGGACCCGAACTCATAGCGAGCTCATAGCCAACCGGAACCCCGATCCCCGGACACGGGGCTGGCCCGGACTGATCATGGAGAGTCCAGATCCGGCCGTTCGTCGGTGCGTCGAGAGTGAGTGAGCTCAGTGCAGAACTTGCCGTCCAAGGTCCCTCAGGTGACCGCCCTCTTCTGGGTCATCAAGGTGCTCACGACGGGGATGGGCGAGACGACGTCTGACTACCTGGTCCACCAGCTCGTCCCCGAGGTGGCGGTGGTCCTCGGCGGGCTGGGCTTCGTCGTGGCGATGGTCCTGCAGCTTCGGACCCGGGGTTACGTTGCGGGGATCTACTGGCTGGCCGTGGTGATGGTGAGCATCTTCGGCACGATGGTCGCGGACGTCATGCACATCGTGGTCGGGATCCCCTACGTGGTGTCGACGATCTTCTTCTCCGTGGCTCTCGTCGTGGTGTTCGCGGTCTGGTACGCGGTCGAGGGCACGCTGTCGATCCACAGCATCCATACCCGCCGTCGAGAGCTCTTCTACTGGGCGACGGTGCTCACGACATTCGCTCTGGGAACGGCAGCAGGCGACATGACCGCGACGACGCTGGGACTCGGCTGGTTCGCGGCCGGCGTGCTCTTCGCGGTGGTGATCTCCATCCCTGCGGTCGGGTACCTGCGGTTCGGGATGGACGCGATCGTCGCCTTCTGGTTCGCCTACATCTTCACCCGGCCGCTGGGTGCATCCTTCGCCGACTGGTTCGCCCTCCCGCCGAGCCGTGGCGGGCTCGGCTTCGGGACCGGACCGGTGAGCATCGCTCTTGCTCTGGCGATCGCGGCCCTGGTCGGGTACCTCGCGGTCACGCGCCGGGACGTCGACGACGAGGCAGCCGCGCCGCTGCCGCTGACGCCGTAGGCGTCTCGCGCGCCGCCGGTCAGGAGGGGTGGCCGACCGGGATGGTCCGGCCGAGGGGGACCTGGTCGTCGCCGGGGTGCTCGAAGAAGTCGTTGCCCTTGTCGTCGACGACGATGAAGGCGGGGAAGTCCTGGACCTCGATCTGCCAGACCGCCTCCATGCCCAGCTCGGGGAACTCCAGGACCTCGACGTGCTTGATGACCTCCTGGGCCAGCCGTGCGGCCGGCCCACCGATGGACCCCAGGTAGAAGCCTCCGTTGTCCTGGCAGGCCTGGGTCACCTGTGCGCTGCGGTTGCCCTTGGCCAGCATGACGAACGAGCCGCCGGCCTTTTGGAACTGGTCGACGTAGGAGTCCATCCGGCCGGCGGTGGTGGGTCCGAACGAACCCGACGCGTAGCCTTCGGGTGTCTTGGCCGGGCCGGCGTAGTAGACGACACGGTCGCGCAGGTAGCTCGGCATGGGCAGCCCGGCGTCGAGCTGGTCCTTGATGGTTGCGTGGGCGATGTCACGGGCCACGACCATGGGGCCGGACAACGACAGCCGGGTCTTGACCGGGTACTTGGCCAGCTCGGCGCGGATCTCGGCCATTGGAGCGTTCAGGTCGATGTGGACGACGTTTCCGTCGAGGTCGTCGTGGCTCGTCTCGGGAAGGTAGGACGCCGGGTCCGTCTCGAGCTGCTCGAGGAAGACACCCTCGGCCGTGATCTTCCCCTTGGCCTGCCGGTCCGCCGAGCACGAGACGGCGATGGCCACCGGCAGGCTCGCGCCGTGCCGGGGAAGCCGGATGACCCGTACGTCGTGGCAGAAGTACTTGCCACCGAACTGGGCGCCGATACCGAGCTCACGGGTGAGCTGGAGCACCTCCGCCTCGAGCTCGAGGTCGCGGAACCCGTGCCCGGTCGCGGGGTCGCCGTGGGACGGCAGGGTGTCGAGGTAGTGCGCACTGGCCAGCTTGGCCGTCTTGAGGGCGTGCTCTGCGCTCGTTCCACCGACGACCACGGCTAGGTGGTAGGGGGGACAGGCTGCCGTGCCCAGGCTCCGCAGCTTCTCGTCGAGGAAGCGACGCATGGACGCCGGGTTCAAGATGGCCTTGGTCTCCTGGAACAGGAACGACTTGTTGGCGCTGCCACCGCCTTTGGCCATGAACAGGAAGTGGTACTCGTCGCCCTCGGTGGCGAACAGCTCGATCTGGGCCGGCAGGTTCGAGCCGGTGTTCTTCTCGTCCCACATCGTGACCGGCGCCATCTGCGAGTAGCGCAAGTTGAGGCGGGTGTACGCGTCGTACACGCCGCGAGCTACGGCCTCGGAGTCGCCGCCGCCGGTGATGACGCGTTCACCCTTCTTCCCCAGGACGATCGCCGTTCCGGTGTCCTGGCACATGGGGAGCACGCCGCCGGCCGAGATGTTGGCGTTCTTCAGCAGGTCGAGGGCGACGAACCGGTCGTTGGGTGAGGCCTCCGGGTCGTCGAGGATCGACCGGAGCTGCGCCAGGTGTGCCGGTCGCAGGAAGTGCGCGATGTCGTGCATCGCCTCGTAGGTCAGGTGGGTCAGCACGTCGGGCTCGACCCGAAGGACCGTCCCGACGGGTGTGTCCACCGTCTCCACACCGTCGGTGGTCAACAGCCGGTACGGGGTGTCGTCAGGAGCGCTCGGAAGCAGGTCTGAGTACGCGAACTCGGGCATGTCCCCAGCCTAGGTCGTGGTGTCAGTCGATCAGCTTCACCCGGAGCCCCCGGATCGCGATCAGCCACATGACCACCGCGAAGACCGTGAGGAACGCCACATGTCCGAGGTCGGGCAAGGGCCGCCAGCCGAAGCAGGCGTCACGCACGAGCTGGACGCAGTGGTACAGCGGGTTGAGCTGTGCCAGCTCCTGCAGTCGTGGCGGGAGGTTGGTGATCGGGAAGAAGGTCCCCGCCACGAGGAAGAGGGGTGTGAGCACGGCGGAGGTGACGTAGGTGAACGAGTCGATCGTCTTGACGACCGACGAGACCCACATGCCGAAGAAGGCGAAGCCGAGCCCGGTGAGGAAGCCGATGAACGGGACGGTCACCATGCCCCAGGTCGGGGTGAGACCGAAGAAGAACGTGACGACCAGTGGCACGGTGCCGTACACGCCGGCCTTGGCGGCCAGCCAGGACCCCTCTGCCGTGACCAGCTCGTCGACGCTGACCGGGGCGGCCAGGACCGCGTCGTAGGACCGCTGGAACACCCGCCGCACGAACGTGGCGAACATGCCGGGGAAGGCGGAGGCGAAGAGCACGGCCGTGGCGACCGTCCCGGTGCCGACGTACTCGACGTACGGCACACCGTCGACGGTCTCGACCAGCGTGCCGACACCGAGCCCGAAGGCCAGCAGGTAGATCGTCGGCTGGACGACGGACGAGAACGTGGTCGACGCCCAGTAGCGCCGGAACAAGGTGAGCTCCTTGTTCCAGACGCCCTCGAACGTCGGTCGCTCGAACCGGCGCACCGGCCGGTCCAGGCTCACTCCAGCACCTCGCCGGTGAGCAGGACGAAGACGTCCTCGAGGTTCGCGGCCCGCTGGACGCCGTCACCTAGCTCGGCGAGAAGGTCCGGTTCGGCCTTCTCCGATCCGAGGACTGACACCGACGGTCCGGTGCGGCGCGTGGGGAGCCCGGCTTCGTGGGCCCGTTGCTCGATCTCGGTGACCCGGTGGGGAGAACCGTAGTACTCGATGGCGTGCTCGCCCACGTGCGTGTGCAGCAGCGCAGCGGGTGAGCCCTGGGCGACGACCTTGCCCCGTGAGACGACGGCGACGTCGTCGGCCAGACGCTCGGCCTCCTCGATGTAGTGGGTGGACATGAGCACCGTCTTCCCCTCCGAACGCAGTCCGTCGATCAACGACCACAGGTCCTGTCGGACCTGCGGGTCGAGCCCGACCGTCGGTTCGTCGAGCAGCACGAGCTCGGGGTCGTGCACCAGGCCGCGCGCGATCAAGAGCCGGCGACGCATCCCTCCGGACAGCTCGGTCACCTTGGCGTCGGCCCGCTCGGTCAGCTGAGCCAGCTCGAGGGCCCGGTCGATGGCAGCCTTGCGCTCACGTCTGGCGACCCGGTAGAGCACGGCGAACATCTCGAGGTTCTGCCGGGCGGTGAGCTCGGTGTCGAGGTTGTCCTGCTGAGGCACGACGCCCATCAGCGCTCGGATGCGCTTGGACTCCTTCGGTACCGGCAAGCCGAGCACCTCGATGGTCCCGCTGTCACACAGTGCCTGGCCTGTGAGCATCCGCATCGTCGTCGACTTGCCTGCCCCGTTGGGGCCGAGCAGCCCCAGGACGATGCCTCGGGGGACGACCAAGTCGAGCCCGTCGACGGCAGTGAGCGAACCGAACCGTTTGACGACCGCGTCCAAGACGATCGCTGGGCCGGGCTCGGACCCCATGGGTCAGAACTCGACGGATGCGTACTTGCGAAGCTTGTTGAGCTGGTGCTCGCTCTCCATGAAACGCACGGTGCCGCTCTTGCTGCGCATCACCAAGGTCTGCGTGGAGGCGCCACCGGGGTGGAACCGGACACCCTGCAGAAGCTCGCCGTCGGTCACACCGGTGGCCGCGAAGAACACGTTGTCGCTGCGGACGAGCTCGTCGGTGGTCAGCACGGCGTCGAGATCGTGTCCGGCGTCCAGGGCCTTGCGTCGTTCGTCCTCGTCGCGGGGCCACAACCGGCCCTGGATCACTCCGCCCATGCACTTCATGGCGCAGGCGACGATGATGCCCTCGGGGGTTCCGCCAATCCCGAGCATCAGGTCGACGCCGGTGTCCTCACGGGCGGCCATGATCGCCCCGGCGACGTCGCCGTCGGTGATGAAGTTGATGCGCGCCCCCGTCTCGCGGACCTCGCGGACGAGGGTCTCGTGGCGCGGGCGGTCGAGAATGCAGACCGTGACGTCCTGGACGTCGACACCCTTGGCCTTCGCGACCCGACGCACGTTGTCCTTGACCGGGATCCGGATGTCCACGACGTCGGCGGCCTCCCGTCCCGTCGCGAGCTTGTCCATGTAGAACACCGCCGAGGGGTCGAACATGGTTCCCCGCTCGGACACCGCGATCACCGACAGGGCGTTACCCATGCCCTTGGCTGTCAGCGTCGTGCCATCGATCGGGTCGACCGCGACATCGACCTCCGGACCAGTGCCGTCACCGACGAGCTCGCCGTTGAACAGCATCGGTGCGTCGTCCTTCTCGCCCTCGCCGATCACGACGACGCCGTTCATGGCGACGGTGTTGATGAGGCGCCGCATCGCGTTGACGGCCGCGCCGTCGGCGCCGTTCTTGTCCCCACGCCCGACCCAGCGCGAGCCAGCGATCGCGGCCGCCTCGGTGACTCGGCCCAGCTCGAGCCCCAGGTTGCGGTCCGGGACCTCGTTTCGTGACTCAGTGCGTGGAACGGTGCTCACATGCCCTCCAGGTCATCCCTGCTGTCTGGTGAGGGTATCCGCACCGGCAGGAGACCTCAGAGCGGGATCGTCGTGACCTCGGTGGCCTTCAGCGACACCCAGACCTCAGACCCCTCGACCAGCCGGAGGCTGGCCACTGCGGCGGGGGTGACCTCGGCGACCACGTGGGGCGGACCGTGAAGGGTCACCCGGACCCGGCTTCCCATCGACTCGGTCGAGGCCACCCGGGCGAGCCACACGTTGCGCGGAGTGCCCCGTGGTTGGTCGCTGTACAGGGCCACTGCGGCTGGCGAAGCCACCAGGACCACGTTTTGGCCGCTCGACACGGGGTCGCTGGTCGTCACCACTCCGCCGCCGTCCAAGGTGACCTGGGTCGGCCCGGTAGCTCGGCCGTGCCAGGCGTTGAGGCCCAGCAGCGAGGCGATCCATGGCGAGCGAGGCGCCGCCGCGAGCTCAGACACTGGTGCGTGCTGGGTCACCGACCCGGCCTCCAGGACGACGACGGAGTCGGCCAGTGCCCATGCGTCGGCCGGATCGTGGGTGACCACGATCGCAACGCCCCTGTAGCCCGCCAGGTGTCGTCGTAGGGCTGAGCGCACGTCGACGCGCGCCGAGGCGTCCATCGCAGACAAGGGCTCGTCGAGGAGCAGAACCTCAGGGTCGGTCGCGAGCGCACGTGCCAGTGCGACCCGCTGCGCCTGCCCCCCCGAGAGCGTGGAGGGCTTGCGGTCGCGCAGGTCACCGATCTCAAGCTGGTCCAGCCAGGCTGTGGCGCTGCGCCTGGCCTCGCCGCGCCGGTGGCCGCGCGTTCGCAGGCCGAACGCGACGTTGTCGACGACGTCGAGATGGCCGAAGAGTGCGCCGTCCTGGGGGACGTACCCGACCCTCCGCTGCGCTGCTGGAAGGTTGGTGATGTCGCGACCGTCGAGCAGAAGGCTGCTGCCTGGCAGGCAGCCGATCAGCCCTGCAACGGCCTTGAGGAGGGTGGTCTTGCCGGCACCGTTCGGTCCCACCACGACGGTGGTGATCTCGGGAGCGCATGCGATGTCGACGTCGACGCCGCGCGTCCGGACCGTTGCCACCAGTCCCCGAGTCACGACGGCAGCTCGCGTCGCAGACCCGGGAGCCACCGGTTGCGCATTCCGATCACGACTCCGACGCTGATGGCGAGCAGAAGCATGCTCAGAGTGAGCGAACCGTCGGGGTCGACCGGAAGCATCTGGTACACCGCGAGCGGCATCGTCTGGGTGACGCCGGGGAGGTTGCCGGCGAAGGTGATCGTGGCTCCGAACTCGCCGAGAGCCCGCGCCCACGCCAGCACAAGACCGGCTGCGATTGAGGGGGCGACCATGGGGAGCGTCACCGACACGAAGGTGCGCAGGCGGCCCGCACCCAGAGTGGCTGCGACGTCCTCGTAGCGACCATCGGCCCCTGTCAGTGCACCCTCGACCGACAGCACCAGGAAGGGAAGTGCCACGAACGCAGCGGCGACGACGGTCGCAGCTGTGGTGAACGGGAGAACGATCCCCAGCTGCTCGAGTGCCGGCCCGAGGATCCCTCGAGGACCGAACGCCAGCAGCAGCGCGACCCCGCCCACGACCGGCGGCAGCACCAGAGGGACGAGCACCAGGGCCCGAAGGACCGAGCGTCCGGCGAAGTCGGTGCGGGCCAGCACCCAGGCGATCGGGATTCCGACGACGGCAGCGACCAGGGCGGCGCCGAACGCCGAGATCATGGACAGCCGCAGTGCATCCAGGACGACCGGGTCGGCCAGTGAGTCCGTGACCCGCGACCACGGTGTCCGCAGTACCAGGGCGAGCACCGGGAGGGCGACGAACAGCAGCCCGACCGAGGCAAGGACGAGCAGGCTGACCGGGGCACGACCGGCCGGCGCCTTCGGACGGCGGTTGCTCATGACGGTGCGGGCGGGAGGAAGCCGGCCCGACGCAGCTTCGTCTGCGCGGGATTGGTGAGCAGGAACTGCACGAACTCCTCGGCGAGGGCACCCTGTGCACTCGAGTCGATCGTTGCAGCTGGGTATGTGGCCGTCACGTTGAGCCGGTCGGGGATCGGTACCTGCGACACCGACGTGCCCGCTGCGCGCGCGTCGGTGACGTAGACGATCCCTGCGTCGGCACCCCCCAGTGCCACCCGCGACACGACCGCCTTCACGTCGGTCTCCTGCGAGACCGGCTTCACGGTGAGCCCCGCGCCGTCCAGAACCTGTTGGGCATAGAGCCCGGCCGGTACCTCGGGTGCCGCAAGGACCACAGCGACGTTGGGGTCGGCCAGGTCGGCGAGGGACTGCACACCGGCCGGGTTGCCGGGTGGCACGACGATTGTGAGCTGGTTGCGCGCAAACAGCACCGGCTGCGACACCTCCTTGGCGACCGGCTCGAGCGCGGATGTTCCGGCGAGTGCGACAACGTCGGCAGGCGCCCCGTTCTCCACCTGGGCGACGAGCTCCTGTGAGCCGGCGAACGAGAAGCGGACGGTGACGTCGGGGTGGGCTGCGGTGAACGAGTCGGCGATGGTGGGGAAGACCTCCGTGAGCGAGGAGGCGGCGAGCACGGTGAGTGTGACGCCGCTGCCCTGGTCCTTCGACGTGTCACCACCACCGCACCCGGCGACCAGAAGTGCCGCCAGGAACGCCAGAACCAGAGCCAGGACCCGCGCGCCCGTTCGGGGCGTGGGTCGTGGTTCACCTGGCCGAGTCATGGGCGCTCGACCATCACGCTGGTCGCCTTCACCGACGCCACCACCTCGTCACCGATGGCCAGCCCCAGCTCCTCGACGGCCTCGCGGGTCAGCAGCGACACGACCCGATGCGGACCTGCCTGGACCTCCACCTGAGCAGCGACTGCTCCAAGCGTGATCCGGGTGACCAGTCCCGGGAAGGCGTTGCGGGCCGACACCCGGCGCCCACGCCGGGCGGCCTGCTGGGCGACACCCTCGGCGGCCTGCGCGAGTGCAAACTGCGCCAGCACGTCGCCGGTCACCACCCGATGGCCCTGATCGTCGGTGGTGGCCTGGAGACGGCCACTGTCCGCCCACCGACGAACTGTGTCGTCGCTGACGCCGAGCAGCTGTGCGGCGCGGCCGAATCGGTAGGTTGGCATGTGCGGAACACTATCTGCATAGAGGCTGCGCGACTACGGGCTCATATCGCCATGAAGCACCGTAGGTGCGGCACCCCACCCCCTGGTCGCGCGGATGAGGGACGTCCAGGACGATGGAACCGTGGCCAAGCCCCGAGGGTTCGAGACCGTCTCCGACATGGCGCGGTCGTTGTCCGTCGTCGGCGTGTTCGTGCTGTTCCTGTTCCTGGTGGTGTGGTGGCAAAGGCCCGAGGCGCAAGGTCCGATCGCGAGGGTCGTCGACGTGCCGGGCGTCGTGTCGGCTGCGGCGATCGGCTCGTCGTTCGAGGTGTGGGTCCCGATGGGCCTCCCCTCGGGGTGGCAGCCGACCAGTGCCTGGGCCCAGAGTGCGTCGACCAGCGACTACGCGGGGCTGGTCGTCCACGTCGGCTACCTGACGCCGGCGGGTTCGTACGCCGAGGTGCGCCAGACCGACGGTCAGCGCGCGAAGGCGCTCGACGACTGGACGACGTCGGGTCGGGCCGCGGGAACCGTCGAGGTCGCGGGGCGCACCTGGAGGCGGTTCGAGTCCCCGACGAGCAAGTCACTGGTGCTGACCCAAGGCGGAGCCCTGCGCGTGGTCACCGGAAAGGCCGACTGGCCCGAGCTCGAAGGGCTCGCAGCGTCACTCGAACCGGTGCGCGCCGCTCCTGGTCAGTCGTCGGCGGCGTCTTGAGCCGTGCGTCCGGCGATGACGGCGTCGAGCCGGGTGCGTGCGTCGTCCAGCCAGGTCTGGCAGATCCGGGCGAGCTGTTCACCGCGCTCCCACAGAACGAGTGACTCCTCCAGCGAGTGGCCGCCAGACTCCAGGGCCGACACGACGGCCAGCAGCTCGTCGCGAGCCTGCTCGTAGCCCATCTCGGCGTCGTGCGTCGGTGGAGTCGGATCGGGCTCATCCGAGGGGCTGCTCACGACGGCGAGCCTACGACGTCACAGTCGACCCGGACTCCGAACGTGCCGTCGGAGACTCGAACTTGCAGACCCTGACCCGTGGTGACGCTGCCGACCTGACGCACGACCGAGCCGTCGTCGGTCTGGACCACGGCGTATCCGCGGGCCAGTGTGGCCGCGGGGGACAGGGACCTGACTCGCGCGGTCGTCTGGTTCAGCTCCTCGATGGCCCGGTCGATCCGGTGCCGGGTCTGGCGCCGCGCGCGGCCGATGAGGTCGCCGACCTGGTCCTCTCGCACCGCGACGAGCGACATCGGGTCGGCGAGGACGGGCCGCTGGCGGAGCTGCTGCAAGCCAGTCATCTCGCGCGCGAGCAGCTGCTCGACAACTCGACGCAGACGCGTCGACGCCGAGTCGACTGCAGCCTGTTGCTCGCCCACGTCAGGGACGATCCGGCGAGCAGCGTCGGTGGGTGTGGACGCCCGGACATCGGCGACGAGGTCCAGCAGGGGGATGTCCGGCTCGTGTCCGATGGCGCTGACGACGGGCGTCGCGCACCGGGACACCACCCGAACCAGCTGTTCGTCGGAGAACGGCAGCAGGTCCTCGACCGAGCCACCGCCTCGGGCGATGACGATCACGTCGATGCCGGAGTCACGGTCCAGCCGTTCGACGGCTGCGCTCACCGCGCTCACTGCCGTGGGGCCCTGCACGGCGACCTCCTCGATCTGGAACCGGACCGAGGGCCATCGTCGTCGTGCGTTCTCGACGACATCACGCTCGGCTGCGCTGGCCCGTCCGCAGACCAGGCCCACGCCGCGGGGGACGAAGGGCAGGGGTCGTTTGCGGTCGACGTCGAACAGGCCCTCGGCGGCCAGCATCGCCTTGACCTTCTCGAGCCTGGCAAGGAGCTCGCCGAGGCCCACCGACCGAATGTCGCGGGCGGCGAGCGACAGCGTGCCGCGAGCGAGGTAGAAGTCGGGGCGTGCGTGGACGACCACGCGTGCGCCTTCGGCAAGCGGCGGTACGGCACGCTCGACGACGTCGGCGGGTGCGGTGACGCTCAGTGAGATCTCGGCGGCTGGGTCCCTGAGGGTGAGGAAGACCACCTTGGCTCCGGGACGTCGACTCAGCTGGGTGATCTGGCCCTCGACCCACACCGGGCCCAGACGTCCGACCCACTGCCCGATCGCGTGGGCAATGGTGCGTACCGGCGCCGGATGCTCGGCGGAGGTGTCCAGTCCCATGGCTGGAGCGTAGGTGCGACCGGTCTGCTGGGTGTGAGCACCACACCTACGATGGGTGCATGGCCTCTCCCGCCCACCCGACATCCGCAGCTGCGGAGGGCTTCGTCACCCCGACCCGGCGGGTGCTGCTCGCGGCCCCGAGAGGTTACTGCGCCGGTGTCGACCGGGCCGTCATCACCGTCGAGCAGGCCCTCGAGCTGTACGGCCCGCCGGTCTACGTTCGCAAGCAGATCGTGCACAACCGGCATGTCGTCGAGGACCTCGAGGCCAAGGGCGCCGTCTTCGTCGAGGAGACCGACGAGGTTCCCGAGGGCGCCACGGTCGTGTTCTCCGCCCACGGTGTGGCTCCGGTCGTGCACGAGGAGGCAGCGGCCCGGCGGTTGAAGACCATCGACGCCACCTGCCCGTTGGTCACCAAGGTGCACTTCGAGGCGCGGCGCTTCGCTGACGACGACTACGACATCTTGCTGATCGGTCACGAGGGTCACGAGGAGGTCGTGGGCACCGCCGGTGAGGCTCCTGCGAACATCACTCTCGTGGACGGGGCCGACCATGCAGCGACGGTCCAGGTGCGTGACCCCGACAAGGTGGCGTGGCTGTCGCAGACCACGCTCTCGGTCGACGAGACGATGATCACCGTCGATGCGCTCCGGCAGCGTTTCCCCAACCTGCTCGACCCGCCCAGTGACGACATCTGCTACGCCACCCAGAACCGGCAGCTCGCGGTCAAGGACATCGCTGGTGCTTCCGACCTGCTCATCGTCGTGGGGTCGGCGAACTCGTCGAACTCGGTGAGGCTGGTCGAGGTGGCCCTTGATGCGGGTGCCCGTCAGGCCGTGCGGGTCGACAACGCCGACGAGCTCGACGAGGCCTGGCTGGCCGATGTGGACACCGTCGGGGTGACCAGCGGGGCTTCGGTCCCCGAGAGTCTTGTCGACGGCGTTCTGTCCTGGCTGGCAGCCCGCGGTTACTCCGACGTCGAGGAAGTCACGTCGGCCAACGAGAGCCTGGTGTTCGCATTGCCACCTGAGCTGCGGCGAGACCTGAAGGCCGACGCTCGCTGACGGTCAGCGTTCGCGGAACGCGCGGACGACCAGCACGATCACGCTGACCGTCACGGCGGCTACCAGGGTCGGTGCCATCGCGGCAAGCACGGTGATGACCCCGGAGACCAGCCGAAGTGGGGCGACAACCCCGTCATCGACGGCCGTGGCCAGCCATGCGACGGCGAACAAGGTAAGAGGCGGAGCGACCACGGCGGCGCGGCGATCGCTGGTGCGCACCTCCCAGGCGCAGTAGCCGGACACCAGCACGAAGGGCACGGAGAACAGCAGCGTGAGGCCGCCGGTGACGACGACGGCCAGCAGGCCGAAGACCAGCCCGACGCCCATGGACAGGACGGCTACTCCGGGCGTGGTCAGCCCGGGCCGTCGGGTGGCACGGTAGGTGGTGGCCGAGCTGGTCTCGCGCGCCGCAGCTCGTGGAGCAGGTCGGGCGCCGTCCTTGGGCTCAGGAACCGGGGCCTGCGCGTCGTCGCCGTCGGGGGTCTGGCCCATCACGACGGCCGGACGGTCACCGGGCCGCTGGGCCACCGGTGCGGGGGTGAACACCGGGCCGGCGGAGGCAGGGGTTGAAGGTGCAGACACCCCTCTACGGTAGACGGTCGGCGGCGATGCTCGGGATCACCCGGTGTCGGCGACCGCCGTGTCGCGCAGCGTTCGGACCGTCGGGACGATCTCGCGCACGGCCGGCTCCTCGGTCAGGCGGCCGTCACCCACCTGGAGCGCGTCGAGGCGACGGGCGCTCACGGTGACCCGACTCTCCCAGGAGCCGACGGCCTGGTTGTAGGCGGTCACGGCGCTGTCGAGGGCGCCGCCGACCCGGCCGAGGTGTCCTGCGAAGGTGCTCAGCCTGGCGTAGAGGTCGCGTCCGACCCGGTGGACCTGCTGGGCGTTCTCGGCCAGGGCCTCCTGGCGCCAGCCGAGTGCGACCGTGCGCAGCAACGCGATGAGCGTGGCCGGTGTGGCAATGACTACGTTGCGCGCGAATGCGTGCTCGAGCAGGGTCGGGTCCTGCTCGAGAGCTGCGGTCAGGAAGGTCTCGGCCGGGACGAACAGCACCACGAGCTCGGGAGAGTCACCGACATGCCTCCAGTAGGCCTTGGAGGCGAGGTCGTCGACGTGGGTGCGCAGGTGACGGCTGTGGGCCCTCATGCGTTCGTCGCGCACCGTGGGGTCGTCCGACGTGACAGCGTCCAGATAGCCCGCGAACGGGACCTTCGCGTCGACAACGAGGTGACGGTCGCCAGCGAGGTGGACCACGAGGTCGGGGCGAAGTGGGCCGTCGTCGGTGGACACGGTCATCTGCTCGTCGAAGTCGCAGTGCTCGACCAGTCCCGCGAGCTCGACGACGCGACGCAGCTGCATCTCCCCCCAACGGCCGCGCACCTGCGGGGCGCGCAAGGCGGTGACGAGGGACGCCGTCTCGTTTCGCAGGGCGTCGGATGTCTGGCCCATCTGGTTGACCTGGGCACGCAGCTCGCCGTGGGCCTGTTCGCGAAGGCGCTCGCTGTGGGCCAGGTGCTGCTCGACCTGCTGCAGGGAAGCCTGCAGCGGCGCCACGAGGTGCTCGACGGCCCGCTGTCGTTGGTCGAGGTCGGTCGCCAGCAGCTGCTGGTGCTCACGCTGCCACGATCGAGCGAGGGCCCAGCCGACGCCGACCCCCGCGAGGAGGCCGAGTGCGAGGCCGGCGAGGAGGGAAGCCGCAGAGATGTCCATGACCCCATCGTGGCTTGGCGCTCTGACAGTTTCGGCGTGCGAGCAACGACGCTCTCGACCGCACTGACCGTGCGCGGGTGCGCGCAGCCTAGGATCCTGCGCTGTGGCCCTCACCATCGGAATCGTCGGTCTGCCCAACGTCGGCAAGTCCACGCTCTTCAACGCGCTGACCAAGAACGACGTCCTGGCGGCGAACTACCCGTTCGCGACGATCGAGCCGAACGTGGGCGTGGTTGGTGTCCCGGACCCTCGTCTGGCGACGCTCGCGGAGATCTTCGGTTCGGCCAAGCAGCTGCCCGCCACCGTCTCGTTCGTGGACATCGCAGGGATCGTGAAGGGGGCCAGCGAGGGGCAGGGGCTGGGAAACAAGTTCCTGGCCCACATCCGTGAGGCGGATGCGATCTGCCAGGTGATCCGGGTCTTCGCCGACCCCGACGTGGTCCATGTCGATGGCCGGGTCGACCCCAAGGACGACATCGAGACCATCGACACCGAGCTGTGCCTGGCCGACCTCCAGACCATCGAGAAGGTGCTGCCGCGGTTGCAGAAGGAGAGCCGCCTGGCCAAGCGGTCAACGAACGTCGTGGCGGCCGTCGAGGAGGCGCAGGCGGTCCTGGAGTCGGGGCGAACCGTCTGGGCCGCCGGGCTCGACCTCGAGCCGCTGCGCGAGCTGTTCCTGCTGACCGCCAAGCCGTTCCTGTACGTGTTCAACATGGACGAGGAAGAGCTGGGCAACGAGGCCCTCAAGACCGAGCTGCGCAGCCTTGTGGCGCCGTCCGAGGCGATCTTCCTAGACGCCAAGATCGAGGCCGAGCTGGTCGAGCTGGACGATGCGGAGGCTCTCGAGCTGCTGCAGTCGATCGGGCAGGACGAGAGCGGGCTCGACCTGCTGGCCCGGGTGGGATTCGACACGTTAGGTCTGCAGACCTACCTGACGGCGGGACCGAAGGAGTCTCGGGCCTGGACGATCGCCAAGGGTGCGACTGCACCTGAGGCCGCGGGGGTCATCCACACCGACTACCAGAAGGGCTTCATCAAGGCCGAGGTGGTCTCCTTCGTCGATCTGGTCGCGGCCGGGTCGATGGCCGATGCGAAGGCGGCGGGAAAGGTGCGCATCGAGGGCAAGGACTACGTCATGGCCGACGGCGACGTCGTGGAGTTTCGCTTCAACGTCTGACGCGTGGCTTGCTGGAACAAAGGTTTCGGGTCAGTCCGCCGTCGTTGGCGTCGACGGCGCACCACCGGGCCCCCGCCGTCGAACGGTCAGAAAGAACGACCAGAACAAGATGCCCAGAATGGCAAGCAGCCATCCCCCATGCAGGCTGACTGACTTGGCGTATGCGAAGAAGGTAGCCAGGATTACGGCCGTCCCCACGTACGGACCTCGACGATCGCCTCGAGCTGACGACGTCTGAGTATCTATCACTCGCGCCCGCCGGATGACCGATGAGGTAAGGGATGCTCAAGGATTCACAGCCGTGTACAACGCACATGGTCGCGGCCCGTTACGACCGAGCGGGCGGAGTCCAGGCGGCTAGAAGAGGCGTTGCACGGCCCAACAGATGACGACCAAAGCTATCGGCGCTATGGAGAGTGGCCATCGTGCATCTCTCCAGGTGATCTCCTTGAGGGTGGCAAGAACAACGATCGTGAGCACGGCCGCCAGGTAGAGGGCGATGCCGCCCACGAACAAGGCGAAGTACAGCATGCCTAGACCGATGTCCTCGCCAGAACCGGATGGACCGAAGACCACCACGAGGATCCCGGCAGCTGCCGCGATCTCCAGCGCGGCGCACAAGGCAGGAACACGTCTCATGCCAGCACCGGTGGTGGGCGGTGCAGGGGTAGCAGGGGCAGTCGAGAGTTCAGACACCCCCACATGGTGTCAGAATTCGAAGTTGCTGATCGGCACTTCGACGCGAACGCGATAGGCCGGATCTCGCTCGTCTGCATAGGGCGGGCTCATCACCGGGCTACTGGTGCGGCCATTGACCGTCTGGTGGTAGCCGTCGAACGGGACCTACGGGCGTGTCGTGCTCACTCTCGACTGGAGGTTGGCTCGCCGGAACAGCCACCCGCCGGCTCCTGCCAGAACGATGGCAGCAAGCTGAACGGCGAGCGGGGGATCAGACACGAAACCGTAGGCGACAACCAGCCCTGCTAGGAGCCACGCCAGACCGCCAGCGATGCGCAGCGTCGTGATGTTCATGGCGAGGATTCTGGACCATCTGGCCTGCCTGCGCCAGAAGCGTCCCGCACCGACGGAATGTCGGGAGGGTGGGTGAGACTGCGGACCGCACGGATCGGCCGTTCTAGGGTTGGTAGCCACTCAGGGTGAGAAGCGAGGGCGGCCCGTGCTTGCGCGCCCACGTGTTGTAGTCGTTGCGGTACTTGGGGCACACATCCTGCGCCGCGTAGCCGACGTAGATGGCTTGTGCGGCAAACACTCCGTCCCATTGAGCCGCGGTGACGAGCCCGGGGGTCTTGGGGTGATGGCGGTAGAAACCGACCAAGCCGTCGATGGTCTTGGTC
>JBAPUB010000035.1:0-23920 GCA_049282455.1 Actinomycetes bacterium | reverse complement strand
CCCAGGGACTCACCACGCTTTCGTCAACGACACCAGGCCCGAGGTGTACGACGCCTCGGCTTCGGCGCTGGCGTGGGACCGGATGGTCGCTTTGTTCCGTCGTCGACTGTCGGCGTGACCCGAGCCGCATCGGCGGTCCCGCGTGACGACGTCGTGCGCGAGGCAACAGCTGCGTCGTCACTCACGCAGCTGGACGAGGCGACGCGTCGCTGTCGCGCCTGCCCGAGGCTGGTGGCGTGGCGCGAGCAGGTTGCGGCGCACAAGCGCAAGGCGTTTCTCGACGATGAGTACTGGGGGAGGCCGGTCCCGGGGTTCGGGCCAAGCGACGCATCTGTTCTCGTGGTGGGGCTTGCGCCCGCAGCCCACGGCGCCAACCGCACCGGTCGGATGTTCACCGGCGACCGAAGCGGCGACGGGCTCTACGCCTCGCTGCACCGAGTCGGGTTGGCCAGCCAGCCGACCTCAACCGACGCTGCCGACGGGTTGTGCCTTCTCGACACGCGAGTGACAGCGGCAGTCCACTGCGCGCCGCCGAACAACAAGCCGACGCCAGTCGAACGTGACACGTGCGCGCCATGGCTGCGCCGAGAGCTGCAGCTGCTGAAGCCGACTCTGGCGGTGATCGTGGCTTTGGGCTCGTTCGCCTGGACCAGCGCCTTGTCGGCTGTCGACGCGGTTGGCGGACAGGTACCCAAGCCACGGCCCTCGTTCGGACATGGCGTCGAGGTGAGTCTCGGTCCCGTGTCGCTGCTCGGGTCGTACCACCCCAGCCAGCAGAACACCTTCACGGGTCGACTCACCCAGGAGATGCTCGACGACGTTCTGCGGCGGGCGTCCTTGAAGCGACGGAAGCAATAATGTCGTCTCGACGTTGAGAGAACCGACGTCAAGACAGTCTCGCAACAGAGCACAACTTGACGTCAAGACAGTGCCACCGCGGCAAAGGAGGCTCTGATGTGGGCCACGTACCGTGCCTTCATGTCCAAGACCCGCGCCCTTCGCCCTGCGACAGACAGCACGCTCGACCCGGCAGGTTCGGCGGCTGACTCACCAGCCGGTGGCCGTGGCCGTCCTCCACGCATCCTGATTGTGGGCGGTGGCTATGTGGGGCTGTACACGGCCATGCGTCTGCTCAAGAAGCTGCGCGACGACGAGGCAGTCGTCACTGTGGTCGACCCACGGTCGTACATGACCTACCAGCCGTTCCTGCCCGAGGCCGCCGGTGGTTCGGTGTCGCCCCGTCACGTCGTCGTCCCTCTGCGCCGGGTGCTCCGCGGCGCTGAGATCATCACCGGACGGGTTACGGGCATCGAGCACTCGACCAAGCAAGCGACGGTCGCCCCGCTGGAGGGTGCTCCCTACACGATCGAGTACGACGTGCTGGTCTCAGCCGTCGGCTCGATCTCGCGGACCCTGCCCATCCCTGGGCTGGCCCAGTGGGCGACCGGCTTCAAGACGGTCGAGGAGGCCATCCAGCTGCGCAACCGGGTGCTGGAGTGCCTGGACATCGCCGAGTCGACCCGCGACGTGGCGGTCCGGGAGCGCAACCTCACCGTTGTCGTCGTCGGAGCGGGCTACGCCGGGGTGGAGGCGATGGCCGAGCTGCAGGACATGGCCCGCTACGCCACCCGCTACTTCCGCTCGATCAAACAGTCGGACCTGCGCTTCCTGCTCGTTGAGGCGTCGCGGACGGTCCTGCCCGAGGTCGGGCCGGAGATGGGTCGGTGGACCCTCGAGGAGCTCATCGCGCGAGGGATCGACGTCAAGCTCGACACTCGACTCGAGTCGTGCGTCGACGGGCACGTGGAGCTCAGTGACGGCACCCGTGTGGACGCCGAGACGGTCATCTGGACGGCGGGCGTGCGCGCGCACCCGGTGCTGGAGAACAGTGACCTGCCGTTGGACGAGCGAGGCAAGCTGCGCTGCACGTCGACGTTGCAGGTCGACGGTGTGGACGACGCCTGGGGGGCCGGCGACAGCGCCTCGGTCCCCGACCTCACCAAGGCCGAGGGCAGCACCTGCGCCCCGAACGCGCAGCACGCCGTCCGGCAGTCCAAGGCGTTGGCCGACAACATCGTGGCCGCCTTGCGGGGGAAGCGGCTCACCCCTTACTCCCACAAGTACGTCGGTTCGGTGGCCGGCCTCGGGCTGTACAAGGGTGTGGCCAACGTCTACGGCATCAAGGTCAAGGGCTGGCCGGCCTGGTTCATGCACCGCACGTACCACCTGAGCCGGGTGCCGACGCTGAGCCGCAAGGCCCGCGTCGTCGCCGACTGGACCCTGGCGCTGTTCTTCAAGCGCGAGATCGTCTCACTGTGGTCGATGCACGAGCCGTTCCACGAGTTCCGAGACGCAGCCAAGGACCGGCACGCCGCCTGACGTCCACGGAACCGCCGATCCGACACGGGAGGCTGGACCGGTGAGCCTGTTCCTCGTCGTCGGGACGGTCGGAGTCCTCATGCTCGTGCTCGCCTTCGTCGGGGCCGGCGCCGGGGCCACCCGAGCGGGCATGGTCACCCTGACGTCGGTCGCGTCGTTCCTGGCGGCGTTCGGCTTCGGGGCGGCCCTGGTCGTGGCCGGCGGGGCAGACCTGGCCCTGGGTGCACTCGTCGGTCTGGGGGCCGGGCTGGCGGTCGGTGGCACCACCGCGTGGATGACCCGATGAGCCGCAGGTTCGCGTCGGCGTACACCCAGCGCACCAGTCCCGGCGTAGGGTCGCGGTCCGAGGGCACGCCGGCTCTCGTGAGAACGCCGCAGAGGCCCGGGTGGCGCAACTGGTGGACGCAGGAGGCTTAAACCCTCCGGCCGCGAGGCATACGGGTTCGACTCCCGTCCCGGGCACCCAATCGGGGAACGCATCTTCTGGTGTCGTGCGTTACGGTAGGAGAACGTCCACCGCGCGCCTGGCGCGCTGAGCAGAAAGGGCCGATCGGTCCCGATGCAGAGCAACAACCCCGTCTTGACCCGTATGGAGGCCGAGGCCAAGCGCAACGGCGGCTACGCCGGGTTCGGCACCGCCACGGTCACCGCACCGGCGCCCTCCCCCGGAGCCCCCTCGTCCGCTCCTCCCCAGTACCAGGCGCCGGCGGCACCCCAGCCGGTCGGCGCGACCATGGCGATGCCCGATGTGATCGCCAAGACCGCGCTCATGTTCCTGGTGATGCTGCCGATCGCCGTGGCCGCATGGGTGGCCAACGTGCCGATGGCGGTGTTCTTCGGCGCGATGATCGGCGCCCTGGTCGTCGGCATCTGGGCCTCGGTCAAGCGCGAGCCCAGCCCGGTCCTGTTCCTCCTGTACGCCGCCCTCGAGGGCATCGTCTTGGGGGCAATCTCCAAGGTCTACAACGACTGGGCGGTGGCCAACGGGGCCCAGAGCGGCATCGTCGGAACCGCGGTGCTCGGGACCCTCATCGTGTTCGCGCTCATGCTCGGGCTGTACAGCACCCGCATCATCAAGGTGACGAACAGGGTCGCCAGCATCTTCACCTTGTCCCTGCTCGGCTACCTGGGGCTGTCCCTGGTCAGCGTCATGCTCGGGTTCTTCGGCGTGGGCGACGGGTTCGGGGTCTTCGGCCTGGGGTGGATGGGCATCCTGTTCTCGTTGCTCGGTGTGGGCCTGGCGTCCTTCTCGCTGGTCATGGACTTCGCCGCGATCGAGTCGATGATCGCGGCCGGGGCACCGGAGAAGGAGTCGTGGCGCGCGGCGTTCGGCCTCGTCGTCACGTTGGTGTGGCTGTACCTGGAGCTGCTTCGGCTGCTCGCGATCCTCAGCAGCGGTCGATAACCCGGTCCACCTCAGGCGCACCGATGGCCGCCGTCCCGTTCACACGGGCGGCGGCCTTCGTCGTCTGTGGCGCCGGCGCGTGACGCGCTTTTGGCGTCAGACCGTTCGGCGCTGGGCGCGGACCTTGTCGTACTCGTGCACGACAGCGGTTGCGTAGCTGTGCGGCAGGTCGTACTCGTCCTGCAGCCAGTGCACACGTTCCTCGAAGCGGGTCAGCGACGGGCCGTCCTGGACGATCTGGAACCACTCGTTCATGCTGCGCCCGGTGGCCTCCGGCAACCGGGCCACCAGATTCGCGTGGGTCTCCTCCGAGTGGTGCAGCGAAGACATGGTCCCCTCCTGACGCCTGGCGCCGGCAACGCGCCGACCTCCTAACCGTGCCCCACGGAACGGCTGCGCACAAGCCCCGTTCGGCCGCCGTCGACGGGCCTTTGGCCGCTACCCTCCTCAGGTGCCTACGGCCCCCGATCGCGAGGCTCGCGTCGAGGAGCTGGAGGACTCGGTCCGCCGCCTCGCCGACCGGCTGCGCTCGTTGGGAGCCCCTCGGCTCGCGCGGCGCCCGACGTCCCTCGGGGTCGACGACGTCGGTCCTGGACAGAGCACGGCGGACCAGGCCCGAGAACTTGCTGCCGACCTCGCCGCGCTCGAGCTCGGGGTGGCCCACCGCGACGACCCCCGCCCCCCTGAGGTCCCGCGGCTGGCCGTGCTGAGCGACTTCGCAGTCGGTGACCAGGTCGCCGTGTGCGGCCGACAGTGCCTGGAGGCCCTGACGGCGGCACCGCTCAACGCGACCGTGTGGTGGCGCGGCGAGCAGGTGGCGGTCGGTCCGGTGGTCGATGGGCTGACCCAGCGGCTTCGTGCGCTACGGCTGGCTGCCTGAGCCAGGGTCGGGCATCGTGACCTGGCGCCGCAGCCGAAGCGAGGCCAGCCGGCCCCAGCGGCTCGGTCGCGCATCGCTCACCTCGGCGCCGGGGACGTCGACGGCCTCGGCAGCGGCGTCGGCGACTCCCAGGGTCGGCGTCTGGCTGGCCTGCGGCCCGATCTCGTCGTCGGGCCCGTAGCCGAGGACCGCCATGACGCTGGGCAACATGGCCTCCGCCACGGCACGGTAGCCATCCGCCGACGGGTGGAAGCGGTCGGGCCCGAAGTAGACGTCGGGAAGGTCGGCGAACCCGGCGCCGAGCAGATCGGCCAGAGCCACCGAGCGCCCGCCGGCCTGGACCACCCCGACGGTCTGGGCGGCTGCGAGGGAGCGGCTCCACTGCCTGGCCACCCACTTCAGCGGGTGGGGGATCGGCCGGACGGTCCCCAGGTCAGGACAGGTCCCCACCACGACCTCGACGTCGGCGGTGCGGAGTCGGCGCACTGCGTGGCCGAGCAGCCGGACCGAAACTGCAGGGGGAACCGCGTGCGTCACGTCGTTGGCCCCCACGACGATGGCCGCGAGGTCTGGGCTCCACCGCAGGGCGGCGTTGACCTGTCCGGTGAGGTGCGAGCTCTGGGCTCCGACGACCGCGAAGCACCGGTACTCGACCGGGAGGCCCGTTCCGTCGGACAGGCCCTGGGCCAGCACGGCTCCGGTGGTCAGCTCCGAGCGTTCGACGCCGAAGCCTGCAGCACCTGAGTCACCGAGAACGGCAAGACGCACCGGGGTCGTGTCGTCGCGGCTGCTGCGGCCAGCGACCGGTTCGTACCGACCGTCGGCGTTGAGCGGCGCCTGCACGGCTGGACCGATCAGGCGCCGGGCGAACCAGGCCTCACCGACGAGCACCGCGAAGACGGCGGAGCCGGCTCCGACAAGGCCGCCACCGCCGTAGGCCGCAGCCCGGGCGATGGCAGCGGCCCGACTCGCCCGACTCATTGCACGCGCTGCGCGGTGCGCAGGAAGCGGCGAACCGTCTCGCGAGCATTGACGCTGACCTGTGGGCCATGGGTGAACGCGGCCGTCGTGTACTCCAGGTCACCGAGGACGTTGGCTGTCTGCTGGGTCAGGGCCGCGTCGGTGCAGAACGCCAGGACGGGCCACGTGATCCGTCGTCGCATGTTCCAGATGGCGTCGCCGGTGACCAGCACTCCGCTTGGCTCGTGCAGGAGCGAGACGTGCCCCGGGGTGTGCCCGGGAGTGTGGACGACCCGCAACCCTCCAGCCGTGGGAAGGACGTCGCCGTCGGCGACCGTGCTGGCGACGGTGACCGGCGGAAAGGCACTGAGCCGATCACCCAGCGGTCGAAGCCAGGAAGGACCGTTGTAGGCGTGGTCGCGGGGAGGTCCATCACCGCAACGCGCGTACTCGGCGTCGTCGGTGTGGATGGTGACTCCGCTCAGCCCGGCAGCCCGGACCATGGCTGACGCCCCGCCCGCATGGTCGCCGTGCGCATGCGTTAGCAGGATCTGCTTCACGTCCCGGGGATGCCGGCCCATCTGCGCCAGCCCGGCGCGGATCCTTCGAGACGCACCGAACCGGTAGCCGCAGTCGACCAGCGTCACCGAACCGTCGTCGTCGAGGAACGCGAAGCTGTTGACGAGGTCCGCGGGGGTCGTCGGAATGCGCCAGACCCCCTGGGCCAGCCGGATCGCGGCAGTCGCCGTCACTACACCCCTTCCGTGGAACCTCCTGCACGACGGTACTCAGTCACGACACACCCGACCCCGTAGGCTCCCACCGTGCGCGTCTATGACTCCGTCGTCGATCTCATCGGTGACACTCCGCTGGTCCGGCTCAACAAGGTGACTGAGGGCATCGCAGTCCCGGTCTACGCCAAGGTCGAGTACGTCAACCCCGGCGGTTCGGTCAAGGACCGGATCGCCGTGCGGATGATCGAGGCGGCCGAGGCCGAGGGCCTTTTGAAACCGGGCGGCACGATCGTCGAGCCGACGTCTGGCAACACCGGAGTCGGGCTGGCGCTGGTGGCGCAGCAGAAGGGCTACCGCTGCGTCTTCGTCGTTCCTGACAAGGTGTCGCAGGACAAGATCAACGTGCTGCGCGCCTATGGCGCCGAGGTCGAGGTCTGCCCGACCGCCGTCGCACCGGAGCACCCTGACTCGTACTACAACGTCAGCGACCGGCTCGCGCGTGAGATCCCCGGGGCCTGGAAGCCTGACCAGTACTCAAACCCCAACAACCCGGCGTCGCACTACGCGTCGACCGGTCCGGAGCTGTGGCAGCAGACCGACGGTCGCATCACCCACTTCGTGGCCGGCGTGGGTACGGGCGGCACGATCACCGGAACCGGGCGCTACCTCAAGGAGGTGTCCGGCGGGGCGGTTCAGATCATCGGCGCCGACCCGGAGGGCTCGGTGTACTCCGGTGGCACCGGGCGCCCCTACCTGGTCGAGGGGGTCGGCGAGGACTTCTGGCCGAGCGCCTACGACCCCACCGTGGTCGACGAAGTCGTTGCGGTCAGCGACGGTGACTCATTTGCCATGACGCGGCGACTTGCTCGCGAGGAGGGGCTGCTCGTCGGTGGGTCGTGCGGGATGGCCGCGGCGGCTGCACTTCGCGTGGCGCAGCGGCTCGGCCCCGACGACCTGGTTGTCGTGCTTCTCCCGGACTCCGGACGCGGCTACCTCTCGAAGGTGTTCAACGACGAATGGATGGCGCACTACGGGTTCCTGCCCGAAGGCGACTCCGGTCGCACGGTCGGCGATGTGATGCACGCCAAGGACGGGCGCCTGCCGACGCTGGTGCACACCCATCCGAACGAGACCATCGCCGAGGCGGTGCAGATTCTGCGCGAGTACGGGATCTCGCAGCTGCCGGTGGTCCGCGCCGAGCCGCCGGTGATGGCTGCCGAGGTGGCCGGCTCGGTCGTCGAACGTGACCTGCTCGACGCGCTGTTCTCGGGCAAGGCGCACCTGGCCGACCGGGTCGAGGACCACATGTCGCCGCCACTCCCGGGCATCGGTGCCGGAGAACCCGTCGCGGCCGCCGTGACTGCACTCGAGCACACCGATGCGTTGGTGGTGCTCGAGGACGGTAAGCCCGCGGGAGTGCTCACGAGGCAGGACCTGCTGGGATTCCTCACCCGCTGACCCGTCGGCCCAGAAGTCGACTCACGTGAGGGGCGGCGGACGACAGCTCAGCTGTTGACCCTTGCGACCAAGAAAGCTCAGTTCGCCGTCGGCGCCTAACGTTGGATCGACCGCACGGACGCGCCAGCCACCCTCATGCACCTTGCGATGGTGGAACCGACACAGCAGCAGGCCGTTGCGGCGGCTGGTGACCCCACCTTGGGCCCAGGAGTCGAGGTGGTGGGCGTCGGTCCAGGCCGACGGGAACCCGCAGCCGGGGAACCGGCAACCGCCGTCGCGCAGCGCCAGGGCCCGTCGCAAAGCGGGCGGGAAGAGTCGCTGAGATCGCCCCAGGTCGATCGGTACCGACTCTGGGTCGAGCAGCACGCGCGCCACGGTCGCGTCGCAGGACAGCCGGCGCGCGCTCAGCTGCGGTAACAGCCCAGGTCCGCCCGGTGCTTGTGGCAGCCGAGCCGGACGCACCCCGGCGTCGTCCAGGAGGGTGTCGACCGGGCACAACACCTCAAGGTGCGGCCGCCCCCCGCCGCTGACCGGCAGCAGCTCATGGTCGAGAGCGAGCCGGGCCAGCTCGACGAACCCGTCAGCGCGCCGCTGGGCTGCGGTGCGTTCGTCGTCGGGGGAGCAGGGCACACCGAAGGGCTGCAGGGCGGCAGACACGGTGGCTGCGCCCTCGGCATCGAGGAAGCCGTCGACGGCCACCATGCCGTCGAGCAGCGGCGACAGGTTGAGGAAGCGCCGCGCGTAGTCGGCCTCGACGGCCAGCTGCGTGCCGTCGGGGTCGGCGACGAACCTCAGGTAGCGACCAGCGGTGCGCACCCTCCCGGCGTCGGCCTGGCACGCGAGGTCGGTGAGGGTCGTCACGGCCTCGGGGACCTGGTGCTGGGGGAGCTTCGCGACGGCCTTGGCGACGGCCCGGGTCTGGTCGAAGGTGACCTCGCCGGCGGCCATCGCCTGCACCGGCGAGGCGAGCGACCCGTCACGCAGGCCACGAGCGATCCGGACGCGTTCGGCGGCGTCGCCGGGGGCCAGGTGGGCGGCGCCTCTGAGCCATGCGGTGGTGGATCGGGCGGCGTGCAAGATCTCGCCGTCACCGTTCGCATCAAAGGAGGCGAGCACCTCGCAGAAGGCCGACTCGGCAGCGTCGACCAGCTGACGCAGCCCGATCAGCCACGCGGCTCGTTCGGCCGGAGGGAGCGTTGGTGCCCGATCAGTGGGGAGGCCCCGGACGTCAGCCAGCAGGTCACCCAGTGGTGACGGGAGCTGACTCGGGACGAACACGGCAGACCTCCACCGAACGGAGCGGACGCGGATCCTTGCGGGACAGCTGCGCATCGGTGGGTTCGGGGAGCTCGTCTGCCTCATGAGCCGGTGACCGGCCAGTGCCTGTCCGAGCAGCTGATCGAACAGGTGTTCGAAGTCTACCCGACCGCAATCGCCCGATCAAGCCCTCCGACTGACCTGTGGGGAAGTCCGCGCGCCGTCTATCACCGCTGCGGACTGCAGCTAGTGGAGGATCGCACCAGAACCTCAAGGCAGGGGACAGCGCGTGAACCGAAGCTGGCACGAGCAGCACGTCCTGGGATCGAAGGCGCGCCTGGACGACCGAGTGACGTGGCACCTGGCTCACGCACGGGTCTGCGCCTGCCGTCCGATCCCCGCCTCTGTCGCGGCGGAGATCGCTGCACGTGGGCTGGGATCTGACGCCTCGGGCACCCACGTGAAGAGCCACCCGGTGGCCGCAGGCTCCGTTGTCGACCTGGCAACGGCACTCTCGACGTTCACCGAACCATGGCAGCCGCGCACGGTGGCGGTCATGAACAACTTCGACGTCCGGGTGGTCAAGACCCTCGGGGAGTTCACCCGGCACAGCCACCCTGAGACGGACGAGCTCTTCCTCGTGGTCAGCGGCCACCTCACGATCAAGCTGGACGCCGGAGACGTCACGCTCGGCGCGGGGCAGCTGTTCGTCGTCCCTCGTGGCGTCCCCCACCAGCCAGTGTCATCCGATGGCGCCGAGGTGGTCCTCATCGAGCCGAGCGTCACGGTCAACACCGGCGATACGCCGAGCACGTTCACCGCTGCGCGACGCACTGTCTGAGCGCGGCCACCTTCGGGCGTTGGACGCCGTCCAATGCTCGGGCCGTCGCGGTATCAGTCGTCGAGGTAGAGGCAGAAGACGTGTCCCGCGGGGTCGAGCATCACCCGGACGGTCTCCTGGGGCTGGTAGGACGCGATCTCCGCACCACACGCCACGGCGTGCGCGACCGCTTCGTCGACGTCGTCCACGCCAAAGTCGAGATGGATGGACATCTGTGGCTGACCCTCGACGGTGGGCCACACCGGCCGCACGTAGTTCCTCTCCGTCGCGAAGGCCAGGTTGTAGCCGGCGTCCTCCGACGGCGCAACGTCTGCCCACTCCGGTGACTCGTTGAAGACTCGCCAGCCGAGCAGCCGTGCATAGAAGTGCGCCAGCTCCCTGGCGTCCGGAGCATCGAGTACGACGCCCCACCACTGGGTCTTCGTTCGGAGCACGAGCGCGTCACCATCCTTGTCGGCACGACACCTGGCTGCGTCACTGGTCAGCCATAGGTACCTGGCTCCAAAGTCTGCTTCAGAGGAGCCTCTTGCGCCACGTTCCGGCTATGTCAACGTTGCACTGATCGGACACGAGAGGTCCTGACATGTGGGCACAGCTCATCAGAATGCGGGCGAAGCCAGAGCGGCAAGCGGATCTCGCTGGCCTGCTCGACGAACCCATGTCGGCGCCGTCCTAGCCTGGGACGACCGAAGGGGCTGAGGTGGATGACGCCAGTGACTGATGACGGAGTCGAGGCCGTTGTCCTGGACGACGGGGACGTCGACCCCCGCCTGCGCCACGCGGTTCGCGCCCTGTGCTTCTCGGCCTTCGGCGCGAGGTTCAGCGACGACGACTGGGACCACACCTGTGGTGGCGTTCGGTGCCTGCTGCTCGACCGGCCCGACGGGACCGACGCGACCGACGCGACCGACGGAGTCGAGGTCATCGGTCACGCTGCCGTCGTTTTGCGCCGGATCCAGGGCGGCGACCGGGTTTTCGACACGGGGTACGTCGAGGGAGTGGCCGTACGTCCAGGTCGACAACGCCGAGGGTTGGGAACCCGGTTGATGACACTGGTGACCGAGCAGGTGCAGGAGCACTTCGAGCTCGGTGCACTTTCGACCGGCAGGCACAGCTTCTACTCCAGCGTCGGCTGGGAGCGTTGGGCCGGCCCCTCGTTCGTGCGCAGGGGCCAGGACGTCACCCGCACCGAGGACGAGGACGCCGGCCTGATGGTCCTGCGGTTCGGTCCGAGCGCGGGCGTCAGTCTGGGATCCGCGATCACGTGCGAGAGCCGTTCAGGTGATGACTGGTAGCCACTTTCCATTCGCGCACGCGTGGTTCGTCATCTAGTCCCTCATCGCCGGGACGTCTCGAGGCCGTCAAGGATGAGGTCGAGTCCGAACTCGAACTCGTCGCCGTAGTCGTACCCGGGCTGCAAGACGTGGGCGACGGCCAGCTCGGTGAGATGCGGGTAGGTGCCGGCGGGGACCTCGGCCAGGATGTTCTGCGTCACCTCGGCCGTTGCCTCGGCGTTGTCGAACGGCAGGCTGGCCTCCTGCAGCGCGAAGCCGTAGATGTAGCTGTCCAGGACCGAGAACGCGTGCGCGGCCATCTCGACCGAGAAGCCTCCGGACCGAAGGGCTCCGATCACGGCGTCGTGGTGTCCCAGCGTCGCTGGTCCGGGTGTGGTCCGCGACTGCATGAGCGCGATTGCCCAGGGATGGCGAGCCAGGGCCCGGCGGGCCGAGATGGCCCGAAGGCGCATGGCGCTGCGCCACGCCCCCTGACCGCTGGGCAGCTCGATCTCGCTGAAGACGGCGTCGACCATGCCGTCGAGGAGATCGCTCTTGTTGGCCACGTGGTGGTATAGCGACATCGCCTCGACCCCGAGGCTGTCGCCCAGCCTGCGCATGGTGAGTGACTCGAGCCCGCCCGCGTCGGCGAGGGCTACCGCGGTGCTCATCACCCGCTCGCGGTCGAGGGCGGCCCGGGGCGCTGGCTTCCGTCCCTTTGACGGCGTCATGGCCTCCCCCTCCGCTCCCTTGACATTCTTACACCGTAAGGCTATAACTTACATCGTAAGTCTACCGGAATCGAGCGTGTGATGACGACGAAGCAGCCCAGCCCGAGCCATGCGATGCACCAGACCATTGAAGGGACCACCATGAAGGCGATCGTCCAGGACGAGTACGGCCAGGCCGACACCGTTCTTCGGCTGGAGGAGATCGACCGGCCCGAGATCGGCCCAGACGAAGTGCTGTTGCGGGTGCACGCCGCTGGCGTTGACCGGGGCGTCTGGCACCTCATGGCTGGTCTTCCCTACCCCATCCGTCTGGCCGGCTACGGTTTGCGCTCGCCCAAGAACCCGGTCCGAGGCATCGACGTCGCCGGCCGGGTCGAGGCGGTCGGCAGTGACGTGACCACTCTGGTGGCAGGCGACGAGGTGTTCGGGATCGCGCAGGGCTCCTTCGCCGAGTACGCGAGTGCCAGGGAGGACAAGCTGGCGCCCATTCCTGCGAACCTCACCGTCGAACAGGCCGCAGCGGTCCCCGTGTCCGCGATGACCGCCCTGCAGGCGGTTCGTGACCGCGGGAAGGTCCGGGCCGGGCAGCGCGTGCTGGTCATCGGTGCCTCAGGAGGGGTTGGCACGTACGCCGTACAGATCGCGAAGGCGTTCGGGGCCGAGGTCACGGGTGTCTGCAGCACGACGAAGGTGGAGCTCGTGCGTTCCCTGGGCGCCGACCACGTCATCGACTACACCAATGACGACATCGATGGTGCCGGGCAGCGTTACGACGTGATCCTCGACATCGGCGGCAACCGGCCGTTGCGGCAGCTCCGACAGGTGCTGGCTCCTCGGGGAACTCTGGTCATCGTCGGCGGAGAGACCAGCGGACGATGGCTGGGAGGCAGCGACCGTCAGCTCCGGGCGATGGCGATGTCCCCGTTCTTGGGACAGAAGCTCGGCACGTTCGTCGCGTCGGAGAACCGAGACGACCTGGTCGTCCTCGCCGGGCTCATGGAGTCCGGTGCAGTGACACCCGTCGTCGACCGGACGTTCCCACTGAGTCAGACCCCAGAAGCCATCGAGTATGTGGTGCAGGGCAAGGCTCGCGGCAAGGTCGTCGTCACCGTGTGAGTCGCCCACCCGACCGAGCCAAGATCATGGGGCTCAGTCGGGAAAGGCGACGCCCGTTGAGGAGTGGCAGTCGTAGCCGTGCGGGTTCTTCGCCAGGTACTGCTGGTGGTACGGCTCGGCGTAGTAGAACGGTGGCGCCGGCTGGATCTCCGTGGTGATCGACCCGAGGCGGACGGCGTCGAGCGCCTTCTGGTAGGCGTCGCGGGTGGCCACGGCCTCGCGCTGCTGGTCTGGCGTCGTCCAGTAGATCGCGGACCGGTACTGCGTGCCGACGTCGTTGCCCTGTCGGTAGCCCTGGGTGGGGTCGTGGTTCTCCCAGAAGAGCCTCAGCAGCTGGCGCTCGCTCACCACCGTCGGGTCGTACACCACCTTGACCGACTCGGTGTGGCCGGTACGGCCCGAGCAGACCTCGTCGTAGGTGGCGTTGGGGGTGTGCCCACCCTGGTACCCGACCGCTGTGGTGAGAACGCCGGGAACCTGCCAGTAGATCTTCTCGACCCCCCAGAAGCACCCCATCCCGAGGTAGAGCACGGCCGCGCCCGCAGGCTCCTCGGTCAGGGAGGTCTCCAGGACGACGTGCCGGTCGGGGACGGTGAACTCGCGCTCGGCTCGGCCGCTCAGGCTCTCGTCGGGGCTGGGCAGGGTGGTACGTCGTCCGAACAGCACGGGTCCTCCTCGGGGATTGCGGCGGTCATGGGCTCAACCACGGGTCGGGGTGTGCCGATTCCCATTCAGCAGTCTCACCCGTTCGGCGCACTGCCACGCGGGCTCCGAGGCACCGAAGGAGACGTCGATGCGAAGCATGCGCGTACCAGCACTCGTGCTGGGAGTCACGCTGCTGGCCTCGGCGTGTGGGATCGCCGCGACGTCGGTGCAGAACGCCGACCAGAAGGCCAGTGAGCAGAACACCGAGCTGATCACTGCCGCCCGCAACACCGAGACCATGATCACCCAGCAGTTCGAGCGTGCGGCGTCGATCAACCTCCTGATGGCCAAGAACCCGGCATACGCGGAGTTCTTCCAGGCCAAGGGCACCAACGACGCCAAGATCAACCAGGACATCGCCCCGCTGGCCGAGGCCCGCTCACAGCTCGCCTACGTGCAGACACTGTTCCCCGGGGCGGTCGGCGAATCCTGCTTCATCGACGCGAGGACCGGGCAGGAGCTCGCCCGGGTCGTCAACGGGAAGCCGGCCTTCCCGGCCGCACTGAGCAAGGACGAGTCGCAGAGCGCGTTCTTCGGCCCCACGACGAAGCTGCCAGTCGGCTTCGTGTACCAGAGCCAGCCCTACTTGTCTGCGGACACCAACGAGTGGGTGCTGGGCAACGCCACGCTCATCCCGGTCGACGGCAAGAAGCTGGGCCTGGTCCACTTCGAGATGAGACTGGAATCCCTTCAGCTGCTGGCCGCCGACCAGGCTCAGAACATGGTCATCCGCTCCGTTGATGCGTTGACCGGCCGCGTGGTCATGGACAGTCGCTCGCTCCAGGTCGCCGGCAGCGAGCTGGGCGACACCAACGACACCACCTTCTTCGAGCCGGTGAAGACCTGGAACTCCTCGGGGATCGAGGCCGTCGGCAACGACCAGATCGCCTACGTGCGCATGTCGCCGACCTCCAAGCTCAAGTCGGTCAACGAGAACGACTGGTACGTGACGGCGTCGGCGCCGAAGGTCGCTACGGGTTGGCTGGTTGCCCTGACGCCCATCGTCCTGGGCCTGCTCGCCCTCGCGATCCCGCTGCTCGTGTATGCGGCCGTCTCCTACTTCCGGCACGGACGGCGGATGCGCGCCGAGCGTGAGCGCACGTCCGTCGAGCGCGACCACCTGGCCGCCCGGCTCACCGACATGTCCGACGCCTTGGACCGGGCCGCAGCCGGCGATCTCGGGGTCAGTCTTCCGGTCGACTTCGAGGACGAACGCCTCGCCGCCCTCGCAACGTCATTCGACTCCACGCTGGCGCGGCTGCGCGCTCTCGTCTCCCAGGCGCAGGACAACGGCGTGAGGTTGTCGCAGGCCTCCAGCCAGCTGCGCGCGACCGCCGCCCAGCAGGCGAGCTCGGCGACCGAGCAGTCGGCTGTCGTCGCCGAGACCACAGCCACGATCGAGGAGCTGGCGGCGACGGCTGCCCAGATCGCCGAGACGGCACAAGGCGTTGCGCGAGTTGCGCAGGACACCCTGCTGCTGACCGACGAGGGTCGCGGCGCCGTTCGCGACTCCGTGGCGGCGATGGAACGGATCACCACGAAGGTCGACTCGATCGCGTCGAACACCGCAGGGCTCGGCGAGAAGATCAACGAGGTCGGTCGGATCCTCGACATGATCGACGAGCTGTCGGAACAGACGAACCTGTTGGCGCTGAACGCTGCGATCGAGGCGGCCCGGGCCGGTGAGCACGGACGCGGGTTCGCCGTCGTCGCGTCGGAGGTCCGCAAGCTGGCTGAGCGAGCCCAGCAGTCCACGGCGCAGATCCAGGGGATCGTGACCGAGATCCAGGCGCACACCAGGTCCACCGTGATGGCCTCGGAGGAAGGTGCGCGCGAAGCAGCGCACGGCGCCTCACTCGCATCAGGTGCGGTCGACGCCCTCGACCGCATCGCCTCGATGGTCGACGAAGCCACCCAGGCGGTGGAGGAGATCAGCATCGCAACCCAGCAGCAGCGGTCGGCGTCCGACCAGGTCGTCGTGGCCATGACTCAGGTCAGTGAGGTCTCGCGTCAGTACGCCGCCGGGTCGAAGCAGACGTCAGCCGCCGCCAAGGAGATCTCCAGTCTCGCGGGCGTCATGCAGAGCTCGATCTCGACGTTCAACACCGACGCGCAGGCCGCGGACGACTCGACGCTGGCCGACGGGGACTTCGATGCCACGGAGCTGTTCTCCCACGAGGAGCGAGCGCCGGAACCCCAGGAGACCAGCCACCGCTGAGCACGGCGCACGACGCAAGGCATCCGCAGAGCACCCGTGCAGGCGGCAGGATCGTGGCCCGTGCCGGGCAACTGCGTGGTCATGGTCCGTCGCTCGCCGTGGCCGCGAAGGCCTTCGACGAATCCAGGCGACTGTCGACCGGCGCTTCAACCGGACCAGGTACAACGCCATTCAAACCATCGATGACTTCGGCGCCCGGCTGCGAGAACAGGTTGACCCACACCACGTCAGCCAAGACCTCGTCGCAACCGTGAACACAGCACTTCAGCCCAACCAAGTCGCCGTCACCCGCACGTCATTGATGCTGACTCGCCTTAGTGAGGGTGGAACCGGCATCCTGAGCGGGTCGTGGATGAAGTGCAGGGTGGCCGGACGAGGCCGCTGAGACAAGGGAGTCACGGGATGACGCGGTACCTGATCTCGTTCGATGATGGCTCGATGGACTTCCCCGAGGAGGACTTGCCCGCGGTCGGCGAAGCAGCGCACGGCGTGGTCCGGGCGGCCCAGGACGCAGGGGTGTGGGTCTTCGGTGGCGGTGTGGAGAGCCAGCAGGCGAGCGTCGTGGCCACCGACGGGATGGTCACCGAAGGTCCGTACCCGGAGACCAAAGCTGTAATCGGCGGATTCTCGATCATCGACGTGCCCTCACGCGAGGAGGCACTGGAGTGGGCTGCCAAGTTCGCCGTCGCCTGCCGCTGCGCGCAAGAGGTTCGGGAGATCATGTTCGACCCGCTCGTCTGAGCGAAGGCGAATCGACTCGGTACTACGCAAGCTGGTCGCGGCGGACAAGCTGGCCGTAGAGGGCCACGGTCCGTGACCAGCGCTGTAGGTGTCAGCTGGGGACAGGCCCGTACTGATTGGCGGCCGGCGTCGAGGGAAACGCCTGGAACACCAGCACGAGCAGGCTTCCGAAGGGCACGAGTAGCAGCCACAGCAATGCCCCGCTGCGTCCAGTGTCGTGCAAACGACGGACCGAGACAGCGAGCCAGGGCAAGAGGATCAGCACGACGTAGGCGACGAGCGCCAGCAGCGCGAGCACCACGATCGCAGCGACTGCCCCTCCGTTGACATCAGTCTGCGTCGTCGATGCTACGCCGCTACCGCTGCCCGCAGACGATGTGCTGCTTGCCACGGCGATCAGACTGACGATGAAGATGAAGTAGCCGACGAAGTAGAACGCCGCGGTGATGATGTTCACGAACAGGAACCACCACCAGTACTCAGTGGCCGACGCCCGCCCAGACCAGCGCCGCCAGCCGCGGAACCCGCGCTTGACCGCCTCGCCGAAGCCGACCTCCGCCGCGATCTGCGGCATTGCACGGACATGCGTCGTCCACTCGGTACCGGACCACCAACGGATCTGTCCGTCTGGCTGCCACGGATCTGGGAACCAGCCTCCGCCCGTTGAACTGCCGGTCCCGGCGCTGTCCACCGTCACGGGTCCCCCATCCGTTGTCGCCGCGACGCACCGCGGCAGAGCGTGCCCCATCGTCTCATCTGGTCATACGAGAACTGCTGAGGTCGGGTAAGGCCGCGCAGCTGCCCACACGATGATCGCGGTTCGGTGCCACGGAGCGCCGCGAATTCGACGACGCGGACGGATGATCCCCGCGGGTGGCATCCTCGACCGGGTGAACGACCCCGACGAGCGCATGGTCGTGTCCAGGTCACGTCGCGATGGCGCCTGCTGCAGGTCCGGTCGCTGAGTAGGTGAGGTAGCCGCGCTGGGTCGCTATGTGGTCGGCCACGTAGGCGGCGTCGTGCCAGACGCCCCAGATGAAGCTCGACCCGCGACGTGACAGCCAGGGGAGCCCCAGGAAGTAGACGCCGGGCTCGGAAGAGACGCCGCGCCGGTGGTTCGGCCGGCCGTGCTCATCGAACGCATCCACCTGCAACCAGCCGTAGTCGAGGGAGAAGCCAGTGGCCCAGATGATCGAGGTCACTCCGGCCCTCGCCAGGTCGAGCCTACGGAGGGGGTCGGTCACGCAGGAGGGTAGCGCTCCCAGGTTGCGGGCCGCCGGCTCCTCCGGCAGCGCGAGACCGTTGCGCGCGACGAATGCGTCGGCCTCGTCGAGCAACGACAGGTAGCTCGCGTCACCACCGGCGATGTTGTCCGCGAGGTCCGGCGCGAACCGTACTGCGCCTCCATCGAAGGAGTCTGTCCGGCCGACCAGCACCATGCCGCGGGCGGCGAGGTCGCGGAAGTCGACGGTGTGACCGCCGTGCGCGCCGCTGACCGCGATGGTGACGTGCTCTGCGCCTTTGGGTGGCGTCTCGGCGTCCCACTTGCCCAGTACGCCCAGCCACCAGACGAAGTCGCGCCCGCGGTATCGGCGCGGCGGGCGATCGTGCGGGCCGACGGACAGGTGGACGCTGCGCCCTGCGGCGAGCAGCTCGTCGGCGATCTGCACCCCTGACGATCCCGCGCCGACCACGAGCACGCCGCCGTCGGGCAGCTGTTCGGGGTTGCGGTAGGCGGTGGAGTGCAGCTGCACTGGCCCGGCGTCGTCGGGGACCACCGCTGGGACGACTGGGCGCTGGAACGGACCGGTCGCGGCGACCACGAAACGCGCGTCGATCGTCCCCTCCGACGTCTCGACGCGAAAGCCGGCTCGTCGCTCGTTCTTCTTGACGGACGTGACCTCCACGCCGCACCGAATCGGAGCCGCGATCTTCTCGGCGTAGTCGACGAAGTAGTTCGCGACCCGCTCCTTCGAGGCGAAGTCGCCCGGGGCGAGGTCGGAGAACTCAAGACCCGGAAAGCGGTCGTGCCAGACAGGCCCGTTCGCGACCAGGGAGTCCCATCGCTCGGAGCGCCACCGCTCGGCGATGCGGTGTCGTTCGAGGACGAGGTGCGGCACCCCGGACCGGCTCAGATGCTCGCTCATCGCCAGACCGGCTTGGCCGCCGCCGACGACGAGCACCTCCACCGCTTCGCTCGACATCTCTACCCCGATCGACGTGAAGGACCTGGATCACGGGCGCGTCGGTGCGCCCGTTGGCATCCTGGTGCCCGGAACTACCTCTGTCCAACAGATGTTTTCGACCCTCGAGTTCTGCTCTGTCGATGCAACGTCGATGGGCGTCGGCGGGTCAGCATCCTCGGTACCACGCGAGATGGGTCCGCCAGCCCGACGGCTAGATAGGAGCCCACCACCAGAACCCGCGGGCTGCCACCCATCGGTGCGTGAGCAGGCGCTGCTCAGTACTCACCTTTGATGACGAAGTAGGAGCCGCGGATCGTCCCGGCCAGCTTGGACTTCTGGGTTGCGAACTTGAACCGCGACGCGAGCTCGTCGGGAACGTCCATCCCTTCGGACAGCTTGAACCCGACCGCGCGCTTCCCCTGGTCATCGAGGGCGTACATCACGTTGATCGAGAGTCCGGACTCGTAGAACACGTAGGCGAACCGGATCCCGCCGACCACGAAGGCCGTTGCCTCAAGCGGCGCAGATGCGATGACGATGTCGCGTTCGTCTTTGAGGATGCGTTCGACCCAGCCGATCGTCTCGATCGCCTCGCTGGCGGGGACGACCGTGAACACGTGGTCGTACTTGTTCTTGAAGTACCGGGCCTCGTTAGCTCTCAGCCCCGCGAGGGCAACCGCCACGGGGGACGATTCCAGCCCCGCGGTGGAAACGGTCTGGAAGTCGACGATGTGTGGCACGGGCACCTCCATGGGCCAGCAGACTCGCGTGGTCGTGCAGCAAGACGGTCAACGGAACCCTTCTCTCGGCGCGATGCGCGAGCGGGCATCTGTGCTGCCCGACGGTACCGGAACTCGAGGCCGCAGATCGGTACTTCGGGGTGGCTCGGGTATGGGCCAACGGGAAGGCCGTTCATGCTCGTGTGGGGCTGACATGCGCCGGGTCCCTTGGCGTTCGTGTGGTTCCATGACGCGGTGTCGACGGGAAACCAGGGGGACGAGAAGCTGTCGTCAGGCCCGGATGCACCGCAGAGCGGTGATTCCAACATCCCTGCGTCCTCCTCGACGTTGCGGCCCTCCCGGAGCCCCGACCTGCCGCGCCGGCTCGGCGCACCGAGGCGCTGGTTCCACGGGGCGTTGTTTCTCGTGTGCTTGGCAGTGTGCTGGGCGGCAAGCGTTCCCGGGGGACTGGTCCTGCCGTTCCTGCTCGCCGTGGTTGGCCTTCTCATCCTCGGAGTGGTCTGGCTGGTTCGGTTGATTCTTTGGCTGATGTCGAAGCAACGTCCGCTGTGGCCGTTCCTGATTGCTCCAGCCGTGGTGCTTCTCCTGGTCGGACTGGTGTGGTTCGACGTCCCGCTACGGGCACGCTTCGAGTTGAGTCGCCCAGCCATGACTGCATTCGTCCAGGACCATTCGACAGAGGTCGGCGGTAGTCAGCGAGTAGGGCTCTACGAGGTCATCGGGTGGAAATCCCGCGGAGCGGGCATGGTCCTCCCTGTGGGCGACGGGATGCTCGGGCTCGAATTGCCCGGGCTCATGGACGACAACGTGTTCGCCTACCTGCCGGACGGCCCCGCGTCATTGTCCGAACCGGGCAGCGGTACTCGCGTCGTCCTCTCGCTGGGGCACGACTGGTACACGTGGACGCAGTCATGGTGACGCCACGGTGTCTGGCTGATCTCATGCAACTCCGGCGTACCGAAGTGATGCCTAATGCCGGTTCCTGCAGCAGAACGACGCGTCGGTGCGCGTACGGCGCTTCGGCTCGGCACGAGGCCTGCTGGCCTGGGACGTGACCAAACCGTCGTCTCGAGGCCCTGCTCGAGCTGCGAGCGACGGTGGCACCTGAGCGAGCTGCGTTCAGCCAGCGGTCATTCGCCATACCGAGAAGGTGCGCAGGGTGCCCTTCAGCTCCATGGTCAGATCTTCACCCTCGGCCCGGGTGAAGCCCACGTTGGCTAGGACCTGCATCGATGCCGGGTTGGACAGCTCAGCTTCTGCGGTGAGCGTCCTGATCCCTCCGATGGTGAGTGCCCAGTGGGAGGCTAGTTTGGCGGCGCGGATCGTCGCGCCCTGACCTCGTCCCCAGGGGGCGGTCCAATAGCCGAAGCCCGCGGTGTGAGTGCGGTGGTCCGCGCCGATGACACCCAGGACCCCCAGGAAGGCACCAGCCGTGGCGCTGCATACGGCGAAGTTCGCGGTCATCCGCTCTCTCCACCACTGGGAGCACAACGCGGTGAAGGTTTCGGCGTCGGACCGCTGGTAAGGGACAGGTACCTGGGTGAAGTGCTGGATGTCCGGATCTTGGCACGCCTCATAGATGGCGGCCGCGTCGACGCCGCGTACCGCTCGAAGTGACACCACGCGATCGGACAGGACCGGCTGTTCAACGGGCCAAGGCATGAGACCATCGTGCCCCAACACGCGCTACAGAACGGCACATAGGGGCTTGGTTGCCAGTCCGACCGGATCGCCGCACGCTCGGCGATCCGCCCGAGCACGAGTCCCCCGCTAGACCACCACGATCCGCAAGGGGATCTAGCCGCCGGTGGTGCTGCACCACCACCAGTTCCTGGGAGTCTTCGGGTAGTAGTAGCCCAAGGCGACGGCGCTGAAGTAGCCAAGCGACGCACAGGTGTCCATGGCTGCGGCCTGGTTCTTGCCCTTGACGACAGTCGCGAACGACTGGATCGGTGCCGTGCACGTCCCGTCGGTCGACGCATACACCGTGAAGTTGCCAAGGGTGCTAACCGGGCCGGTCAACTGGCCGTCGCCACTGGTCAGGTAGACCGCCCCTTGGTAACAGGTCCTGGGCGCCTCCTGGGTAGCGAGGGCATTCGGGGCCACCACCGCGGTGGCACCGCCAACAAGTGCCAGTGCCGACAGCATCACTGCGCTATGGCGGGAGAGGAGTGATCTCAACGCGTCCGTCCTTACGGGTCCCACGGGCCGGTTTTGGGGATTGGACAGCCAGAACTGTCCACCGGTCCCGATGGGCCGCAGCCTGCCACCACTGGGTGCCGCCGCGCAGCACCTTCGGGAACAAACGGACCAACCCCGGCGAGAACCTCTCGGGCGCGATGAGCCGAATCGCTCCAGCGAAGGCGACTCCGCATCAGCCCGTCGGACCCAGCTATACCCCGATGAATCATGGACCGTTGGAGCCATACCGGATTCCGTGGCAGAACCCTCGCCCGCATTCTGCCGTTTGAACCGAACGGCACTTCGCGCTCAGTCTCACGGGCATCGTTCTACTGACCAAGCGGGCTAGTCGAAGCCGCTCACTCTCGGCCGGTTCCTGAGTGCGATGTGGGGCACGGACATCGACGCAAGCCAAGACGACGTTGACCTCGCCGTCACCCCGGGGCGCCCGTGGGTTTCGTAGACAGCGACCCCCAGGAAATGAGATTCTCAGCGTCATGCTTCCCCAGCAGGGCCGGTGGACGGCCGAGCTCGATGGTGACTTCGTCGTCTTTCTGATCGGTGCGATGGTGCACGACCCCGCTGTGGCAGCCGAGGCCAGTGGCCTCCTGATGACCATGACCGAGATGCTCGATGAGCTTGAGGCCGACCCATCCCAAGGCCTGCTTGGCTACACCCGCCACGGCGAACCAGGACATGGGGTCATCGTCCAGTACTGGCGCTCGTTCGACGCCCTCGAGAGTTATGCCCGCAACCCCGGCGCCCGGCACGCACCGGTCTGGCGTGCATGGAACCGACTCGCGTCCGACGACCGCAACGGAGCAGGCATCTGGCACGAGACCTTCAAGGTCGCCGCGGGCAACTACGAAGCGATCTACCAGAACATGCCGGTGATCGGTCTGCAGAGGGCAGGCCGACCGCTAACCGTGACGGAAGCCCGGGACTCCGCTAGGGCTCGTCTCACGACCTGATCCCGCAGACCGCACCGATGATCGGTTGCTCATGACATCAGCCGGTGCTGTTGGATGCCCGCGGTTCTTGACGGCAGCAGTTGAGATCCATCCATCGAAGGCGAACGGCGGTTCGCCGCATTGATGCGCGCGAGATCGGCACATCGCCTGCGCCCTGAGCGTGCACGCTAACGGCACTTCGGGGCTACGGCCGAGTAGTTAGGCGGTGGCCTTCATTCCAGGAACCGGAGAACGTGTGCTGCGGTCTGCGCTGGCTGCCCGATGGTGAGTTCGTGGTCGGCTCCGGGGATGATGCACAGCTGGCAGTCAGTGATCGCACGGTGGATGGCGATGAAGTGCTCAAGCTCGAACATGTCGCGGTCCGCACCGATCACCAGCGTCGGGGCGGTGATGGCCTGGAGCGCTTCGGTGGGGATCTCCGGTTCGCGGCGAAGCATCTCAATCACCTTCTCAGCGAACACCTGCCAATGATCCGGCCCGTCGGGGCTCAGCAACTCGTACTGTTGCCGGTACTCCGCCGGCCAGGTCTCCGGCATGACCGAGTCCAACCATGCGCGGCTCTCCTCGGTGAACGCGGCGACGCTCATGTTCGGCCCGATCGCGACGATCCTGCCAACCAAGTCCGGGCGTGACATGGCCACCATCAAGGCGATATTCGCCCCATCGGAGAACCCCACCAGGTCGGGCCGTGCCAGGTCGAGTTGCTCGATCAATGCGACCGTGTCGTCGGCCATGTTCTGAAACGACAGCTCGCCTGACACGTCTGGAGTCCGGCCGTGGCCGCGCCGCTCCGGTTGGACCACGCGGTGGGCCACTTTCAGCCGGCTCACGAAGTCGGTTGAGTAGCCCGCCCACTCGGTAGCACCGTGCAGGTACAGCAACGGCGATCCCTGACCCGAGGACTCCACATAGGTAGGCACGCCACGAACCATGACCACCGCCGACTCAGCCAGGTCCATACCCCAATCCTGCCCTCCAGACCCACTGGACGGGAACCGACTTCGCCGGACGACCGCGCCGAACGGCAGGGATGTTGGATTGGGGTGTTCTCCCGCCCGGTCTGACTCGAAGTAACGGCTGGCACTTTCGGGTTGCCCTCTAAGTGATCCGTCGACCGGGCGGGAGTCCACCTGGCACGGCCAA
>JBAPUB010000034.1:0-3855 GCA_049282455.1 Actinomycetes bacterium | reverse complement strand
CGACCTGGTCGAGCGAACGGCTGACATGCAGCGGGTCCAGGCCGAGTACGCCAACTACCGCAAGCGGGTCGAGCGTGACCGCGAGCTCGTTCGTGACCAGGCGGTAGCAGCGATCCTCGGTGAGCTGCTCACCGTCCTCGACGACATCGACCGGGCCGGTGAGCACGGCGAGCTCGTCGGAGGTTTCCGCTCCGTCGCCGACGGGCTGCTCGGCGTCGTCGGCAAGCTGGGGCTCGAGCGTTTCGGCGACGCCGGAGACGCGTTCGACCCGTCCATCCACGAGGCGATGACTCACGGCTACTCCGACCAGGTCGAGCAGGCCACCTGCGTCCAGGTGTTCCAGCCCGGCTACCGCATCACCGACCGGGTGATCCGTCCGGCTCGGGTCGCCGTCGCCGAACCGGGTCAGGCCGACTGATCCAGCACGACCGACCGACGCACGGGAGGAGGCGACGTCGATGAGTACCCGGGACTACCTGGAGAAGGACTACTACGCGACGCTCGGCGTCGCCAAGGACGCAGACGCCGACGCGATCAAGAAGGCCTACCGAACCCTCGCTCGCAAGCACCATCCTGACGCCAACGCCGACGACCCGTCGGCGGAGGAGAAGTTCAAGGAGGTCTCCGAGGCCTACGACGTCCTCTCCGACGACGCGAAGCGGCGCGAGTACGACGAGATGCGCGCCTACGGCGCGGCCGGGTTCGCCGGCGGCCCCGGTGGACCGTTCACCGGTGGTGGTCCTTTCGCCGGAGGCTACGACACTGTCAACCTCGAGGACCTCTTCGGTGGCAGTGGGCTGGGTGCCACCCTCGGCGGTCTCTTCGGAGGACGCTCGCCGCGGGGGAGCAGGGCCCGCAAGGGAGCCGACCTCGAGGCCGAGGTCACCGTGGACTTCCGCCAGGCCTTCGACGGCACCGTCCTCCCTCTACGAGTCACCTCCGACGGCGCGTGCCACACCTGCGGTGGCACCGGCGCCAAGCCCGGAACGTCGCCGCACAGCTGCCCGGTGTGCAACGGCAGCGGCCAGAGCGTGCGCGAGCAGGGTGGCTTCGCCTTCGCGGAGGCTTGCCGCAGCTGCCACGGTCGCGGGGTCGTGGTCGACGAACCGTGCCCGACCTGTCGCGGTGTAGGTGTCGGTCAGCAGACCCGAACCGTGCAGGTGCGCCTTCCGGCGGGCGTCAAGGACGGTGCTCGGATCCGGGTCAAGGGCCGAGGAGGCGCTGGCCAGGGAGGCGCACCCACCGGCGACCTGTTCGTCAAGGTGCACGTCAGGCGCCACGCAGTCTTCGGCCGTAGGGGCGACAACCTGACACTCGCCGTGCCGATCACGTTTCCCGAGGCCGCGCTCGGAGCGACGGTCAGCGTCCCGACGATCGACGGCGACGTGGTGATGGTGAAGATCCCCGCCGGCACCCCGTCCGGGCGAACGCTGCGCGTGCGGGGCAGGGGCGTCACTCGCAAGGACGGCAGCCGCGGTGACCTCCTCGCCACAGTCGACGTGGCCGTACCGCAGCGGCTCGACGGAGACGCCAGGAAGGCCCTGCAGCAGTTCGCCGAGGTCACGGACGACCACGACCCCCGCGCCGACCTGATCGCCAACGCAGCGAAGGAGTGACGATGAACCACGACCCTCTGGACGACTCTCCGGTCTACGTGATCTCCGTGGTCGCCCAGCTCACGGGGCTGCACGCCCAGACCCTGCGGCAGTACGACCGTCTCGGGCTCGTCGCACCCCAGCGCACCCCAGGGGGCGGACGCCGTTACTCACTTCGGGACATGTCGCGGCTTCGCCAGGTCCAGCAGCTTTCCAGCGAAGGCGTCGGCCTCGAGGGGATCCGACAGATTCTCGACCTGCAGCGGACGGTGGCAGGACTCCAGCAGCGGGTCGACGAGCTCGAAGGAGACCTCGAACGCGCCTACCTGCTGCTTCGGCACGTGGGTACCGCCCCGCCACAGGGGACCGAGCTGGTCGTGCGTAACCGGTCGACGCTGGTGCACCGCCACGCCCCATTCGACTGACCGACGCCGTAGCGGCTGAACGACTCACGATCGCGACCTTGAGGACGACGACATGGAACTGACCACCAGAAGCCGTGAGGTGCTGTCGGCGGCCCAGCGGTCGGCGGTGACCAGGGGCAACCCGGCGCTCGAGCCGGCGCACGTGCTGCTCGCGCTGCTCGACGAGGCCGAGGGGATCGCGACGGCCGTGCTGAACGCCGTCGGCGTCGACCGAGAGCGCCTGCGCGTAAGTACCGAGGCGGCGGTGGCTGGTCTGCCGAGCGCCGCAGGATCGTCGGTGGCTGCCCCCCAGGCTTCAGGAGCTCTCCAGCGCGTTCTGTCGATGGCCGGTGACCGGGCGACCGAGCGAGGAGACAGCTACATCTCCACTGAGCACCTGCTGCTGTCCCTTGCTTCCGTCGACTCAGGAGCCAAGGACCTGCTCGACGGCGCAGGTGCGACGGAGTCCGCCCTGGTCGACGCCCTCGACCGGGTGCGCGGATCGTCGCGCATCACGACGCAGGATCCCGAGGGCACCTTCCAGGCGTTGGAGAAGTACGGCGTCGACCTCACCCAGCGAGCTCTCGACGGCGCCCTCGACCCGGTGATCGGCCGTGACGCCGAGATCCGTCGGGTGGTCCAGGTGCTGTCGCGACGGACCAAGAACAACCCGGTCCTCATCGGCGAGCCAGGCGTTGGGAAGACCGCCGTGGTCGAGGGCCTGGCGCAGCGCATCGTTGCCGGAGATGTCCCGTCGTCCCTTCGCGGCAAGAGACTGATCGCTCTCGACCTCGGGGCGATGGTGGCCGGAGCGAAGTACAGGGGGGAGTTCGAGGAGCGGCTCAAAGCGGTGCTGGAGGAGATCAAGGACTCCGGTGGCCAGGTCGTCACGTTCATCGACGAGATGCACACGGTGGTCGGTGCAGGAGCCACGGGCGACTCGTCCATGGATGCGAGCAACATGCTCAAGCCCATGCTGGCGCGGGGCGAGCTACGGATGATCGGCGCGACCACCCTCGACGAGTTCCGAGAGAACGTCGAGAAGGACCCCGCGCTGGAACGCCGTTTCCAACAGGTCTTCGTCGGAGAGCCGAGCGTTGACGACACGATTGCGATCCTTCGAGGTCTGAAGGAACGGTACGAGGCCCACCACCAGGTGCAGATCGCTGACAGCGCCCTTGTGGCGGCCGCGACACTGTCGAACCGCTACATCACCGCACGTCAGCTGCCGGACAAGGCCATCGACCTGGTCGACGAGGCTGCTTCGCGCCTCCGCATGGAGATCGACAGCTCGCCCGTCGAGATCGACGAGCTGCAGCGGGCGGTCGACCGGCTGATGATGGAGGAGCTCGCGCTGGCCAAGGAGTCCGACGCGGCCTCTATCGCCCGACTGGCCAAGCTGCGGGCCGACCTCGCCGACAAACAGGAACGGCTCAGTGCCCTCAACGCACGGTGGGAGCAGGAGAAGTCGTCGTTGAACCGGGTCGGTGAGCTGAAGAAGCGCGTCGACGAGCTGCGGATGCAGGCTGAGCGGGCCCAGCGGCACGGTGACCTCGCCACCGCATCAGCGCTCCTGTACGGCGAGATCCCCGGTCTCGAGCGGCAGGTCGAGCAGGCGGTGGCAGCCGAGACCCCTGCCGACCTGATGGTCAAGGAGGAGGTCGGGCCCGATGACATCGCCGAGGTCGTCGCCGCCTGGACGGGGATTCCGGCTGGCCGGCTGCTCGAGGGCGAGAGCGCCAAGCTGCTGCGCATGGAAGACGAGCTCGGACGTCGCGTGATCGGACAGCGCGAGGCGGTCCGGTCGGTGTCCGACGCCGTCCGGCGAGCCCGGGCTGGGATTGCCGACCCTGACC
>JBAPUB010000033.1:0-3511 GCA_049282455.1 Actinomycetes bacterium | reverse complement strand
CGGTGACGGTGCGCGTCGTCCACTCGCAGGGCAAGGGGTGGGTCAGCCTTCAGCCCACCGGTGCGTTGTCGGGCCAGTCAGTGCTGGCTTACTCACCTGCGGCCGGGCGCGTCCGCAACTTCGTCATCGTTCCGGTCGGTGAGGGCGGTCAGATCACCGTGAAGCTGCACGGAGCCTCAGCCGACGTCGGTCTCGGGGTCGTCGGCTGGACCTCGTGACGACTCCGACCGTCGTCACCGCCTAGGCGTCACGCCGTAGGGTTCGCAGCATGTCCGCAGAAGCCGTCCTGCTCGTCGGTGGGCAGGGGACCCGGCTTCGACCACTGACCCTCACGACGCCCAAGCAGATGCTGCCGCTTGCCGGCCACCCGTTGCTGACCCACCAGATCACCAAGCTTCGCGAGGCGGGAATCAGCCACGTGGTGATGGCGACGTCGTACCGCGCCGAGACGTTCAGCCGGTACTACGGCGACGGGACGTCCTTGGGTGTCACCATCACCTACGTCGTCGAGGACGAGCCGCTCGGCACGGGTGGGGCGATCGGCAACGTCTCCGACCGGCTGGAGTCCGGACCCGACGAACCGATCGTGATCCTCAACGGGGACAACCTCTCCGGTCACGACCTCGGCGCCCAGCTGGTCATGCATCGGCGCACCGACGCAGACGTGACGTTGCACCTGGTCGAGGTCGAGGACGCACGCGCCTTCGGGTGCGTGCCGTGCGACGACGAGGGGCGCGTCCAGGCGTTCCTCGAGAAGATGCCCGATCCGGTCACCAGCTGGGTCAACGCCGGGTGCTACGTCTTCCGCCGTTCGATCATCGACACGATTCCCGGCGGTCAACCGGTCTCAGTCGAGCGCGAGACGTTCCCTGGGCTTCTCGCCGCGGGGGGTCGGGTGTACGCCTGGCGTGAGACCGCGTACTGGAGCGACGTCGGGACGCCCGCCGCCTACGTGCAGTCCTCAGCCGACATGGTCCGGGGCAGGGTCGAAGGCAGGGTCATGACGACCGAGGGCCACGACTCGGTGGTGGCGGACAGCGCGACCATCGCCGTCGACTGCACCGTCGACGGCGGAAGCTCCGTCGGTGCGGATGTCGTCGCCGAAGCCGGCTCGCTGATCCGAGGCTCGGTCGTCATGGCCGGTGCCCACATCGGCGCCGGGGCGGTGCTGGAGAACTCGGCGGTCGGCGTCGGGGCCCGGGTGGGGGCCGGGGTCGTACTGGCTGACGTCGTCGTCGGCGACGGTGCCGACATCGGCGCCGGGAACGAGCTGCTCTGCGGGGCTCGGGTCTGGCCCGGGACCGCACTGGCGCCGACGTCCATCCGCTTCTCCTCCGACGTGTGACCGAGCAGGCCACCCGCAGGGTCTGGCGGCCGGGTCGACCCGTCGACGTCGTCGCCACGTTGGGCGTCCTGCGGCACGGGGCGTCCGACCCCGCGTTCCAGGTTGGCCCTGATGGTTTGTGGTGGGCCACCCGAACCCACGGGACTGCGACGACCCTGCGACTTGGTGTCGACCGAGCCGATGGCACGGTGCTGGCCGACGCCTGGGGGGACGCCGCAACCGAGCTGGTCGACGAGCTTCCACAGCTGCTGGGGGAGGGCGATGATCTGGACGGGTTCGTTGCTCACCACTCGGTCGTCGCGCGAGCGTGGCGCAGTCATCAGGGCTGGCGACTGCCCAGGACTGCTCGGGTCTTCGAGGCCCTGGCACCTGCGGTGCTCGAGCAGAAAGTCACCGGAGGCGAAGCCGCTGCCGCCTGGCGAACCTTGCTCCGTCAGTACGGGGACCGGGCACCTGGGCCGACCCCTCAGCCGATGTGGGCTCCCCCCAGCCCGTCTGTGTGGGCCGCCATCCCGGAGTGGGAGTGGCACCGAGCGGGCGTGACGCCGCAACGTGCCCGCACGTTGCGACGGGCGTCGACGATCGGGGTGCAGATCGAGGCAACGAGCGGGGGCACCGCCTCGCGCGCCGAAGTGGTGCTGCGCAGCGTCCCCGGAATCGGTGTCTGGACATCGGCCGAGGTCAGACAACGGGCTTTCGGTGATCCCGACACGGTGAGCGTCGGCGACTTCCACCTGGCCCGCACGATCTGCTGGGCGCTTGAGGGCGATCTGCGTGGCCGCGGTGACGACGCCCGCATGCTCGAGCTGCTCGAGCCCTACCGAGGCCATCGCTACCGCGTGCAGCGCTTGCTGGAGCTCGCCGGCGTCAACGCTCCACGGCGTGGCCCTCGGTATGCGCCGCCGGCGCACCGCTCCTTCTGAGGTCGCTCGTCGCCGGTTGATCGCTCACGGCGGCTCCTGGCCGCGGACATACACCGCGGGAGTGTGAGGTGGCGTGCTCGGCCGTCGCTGCCCGCGGGGGCCAAGGAAGTCCACGACGCCGTGGCTGCCCACCAGGGGATCCGCCGGGACGATGCGCCAGCCGCGCTCGTGGACGCAGGCGTGGTGTCGGCCGCAGAGCAGGACTGCGTTGACGAGGTCACTGGGGCCGCCGTCGGTCCAGTGGCGGACGTGGTGGGCCTCGGCCCACGGTGCAGCGCAGCCTGGGAACCGGCAGCCGCGGTCGCGGATCCACAGCGCGCGCCGTTGGGCCGAGCTGAAGAACCGCTGGGTGCGACCCAGGTCGAGCAGGTGTCCGTCGGCACCGAACACCACGCGGGTCACTGCCCCGTCGCACGCGAGTCGCCCCAGCACCGGGGCCGGCACTGGCCGACCGTCGAACCATGTGGCTGGAGGTGCTCCCGGTTCCCCAGCCAGGGCCTCGGGGGTGCACGTCACGACGATCTGCGGGCGCATTCCACCTGATACCGGGACCCCCTCGTGCTCCAGGGCTACGTGCATGATCCTCAGGACGGCGTCATGACGACGCTGCGCTGCGGTCCGCGGGTCCTCGGCACTGCTCGGCGCCATGAGGGCCGAGACCGCAGCGTCGAGGACAGCGCCACCCTCGGCGTCGGTCAGCAGGTCGAGCCGGTACATGCCGTCGAGCGTCGCAGCCAGGCTCGCCCGGCGGGCCTCGTGACTGCGCTCATGGCTGCGCCTGCCCCGCTCGGGATCGACGACGTCACGCAGGTAGTGGGCACCTGCCCGGACCTTGCCTGCGTCGGTGACTGACGACAGCTCGAGGAGCAGCTCGACCGCCCGACGTGCTGGCTCGGGATCGAGGTCACAGATACCGTGTCCGATCGCCCTGAGCTGCCCGAACGTGATTCCTCCCTGCGCCAGCGCCCGCGTCGCTGACGAGAGGACGGCGCCACCGTGATGGGCCTGTCTGGCCAGACGCACCCGCTCGGCTGCGTCGCCGCTGGCGAGGTGCAGTCGGTCGCGAAGCCACGAGCTGGTGGACCGGGCCCCGTCGAGCAGCTCGCCGTCGCCTGCTGCGTCGGAGTGTGCGACGGTCGCGGTGAACTGGGCCTCTAGTGCGTCGATGGCTCTGCGCAGGCGCCCCAGACGGTCGGCCCGCTGCTGGGCCGACAGGGCCGCGACGTCGACGCAGCCGAGCCGT
>JBAPUB010000032.1:0-2053 GCA_049282455.1 Actinomycetes bacterium | reverse complement strand
CCACCACCGTCCGGTACGAGGACCTCGTCGAAGCGTCAGAGGACACGACGTACACGGCCCTACGCTCCCTCGGCCTGGACGCCTTCATCGAGCAGGCCAACCACCTCCAGGGTCAGGTCGCGGTGTTGCCCTCCAGCCACGGCATCAGCGGCAACCCGTCGCGCTTCACGACCGGCGAGGTCACCTTGCGTGCGGACGTGGAGTGGCGAACGTCCCTGAGTCGACGTGACCGGCTGACGGCGACCGCTCTGGGGCTGCCCGGTCTGCTCGGGCACGGCTATCTCAGCCGCCACTCTCACCGCTGACCGGGTGCCGCCCGACCCGTCGGGCGAGGAGCCATCCCAGGCAGGCACCAACGGCTGCTCCGGCCAGGACGAGTGCCGAACGAAACGAGGTCCGCGAGGCAAGGACAGTACTGACCCCGATGACCTCGCCCGGGTCCGGTGACGTGTGAGCGATGTCAGAGCGCTGACTGCGCAGAGCGACCTTGAGCCGGTTCAGGGCGCGCTGGGTTGTCGGGTCGTTCGCCGCCGCCAGCTCCGCATTGACCTTCGTCAGGCTCTGCGCCACCAGGGCAAGCTGCTCGGTGCCCGCCGCTTGGGCCCGACGTCGACGCTCGTCCAGGGTGGCCTTTGCCAGCGCGTCCGCGATCTTGGCGGACTCGTCAGCCGACTTCCCCCGGTAGGACACCCGGACCACCTCAGAGCCCTCAACGACGGACACGGTCGTCTTGCCCCGCAAGACGTTCACGTCGGTCGGACCCACACCAGAGCCTGCGACGGCGTTGAGGACCTCGTCGGACCGCGCCAGCTGGGCCTCGGTCTCCAAACTGACCAGGATGTCGGTCGAGCGGTCCGTGAAGGAGTTGCCGGCAAGACGCTTCACCTGCATCGAGGCGGTCGAGACGTAGCTTGGTGATCGAAGACTCCCGACCCACCATCCCGCGGCGGCTCCGAGAAGCGCACCGAGCAGGGCTACCGCCGTGATCTGCAGCCGCCGCTTGCGCTGCGCCGCCCGTCGATCGGGTCGGGACAGACTCAGTCCGTCCGTCGTCATGGCGCGCTCGGCGGGCGGTCATCGACGGGCTTGGCTTGCCCGGACCGGCGGTGGTCCCGAGCGACACCGACGCCGACCATGACCAGCACACCGAGTGCTGCGCCGGTGGCGAGGGGCATGGCGATGTCGGCTCCCCTGCCAGAGGCGGTGATCCGCGCGCTCTCGAGGACCGTCCCCGGGCCAGCCAGCTCGAGCTCCTTCACGAGCGCGGCCTGACGGCGCTGTTCCATCGTCCACAGGTCGGCTTGGACCGTTGCTGAGTCCGTCCCCGTCGCCGGTCCGGCGGTCACTGGGTGGTCCCGCACGGACGTGAGGTAGCTGCGCACCGGTCCGATGATGAGTCTGTTGCGCTCGGCAAGGAAGGCTGTACCGGCAGCCTGCGCACCGCGCAGCGCATCACCAGCACTCCCCGCTGCGTAGGTGATCGTCATCACCCTCGTCAGGGGTCGGGCTGCGACGCTCAGGCTTGCCCTCACCTGGGACGGGGATGCACCGGTCTGACGGGCCACGGCACCCACCACTGCATCCGACGCAACAATGTTCGCGTCGGTGTCCACGGTGACTCCCTTGCCCTGAGACCCGGAGCCGGTCAGGTTGACCCGCGCGGAGGCCTCGCTCAGCTCCACGGCGACGGTGGCCTCGAACACCTTCGGCGATGCAAGGAACCAGGCCAGGCCGGCTATCAGTCCGACCAGCGCGCCGACCAGCAGGCGCTTCCACCAGCCCGGGGCCCTAAGCGCGCGAAAGACCGGATCGGTGTGGCCGACGACGAACGGAGCCATAGGAGGGTCACCGCTGCCAGGTGGGTGCGTGTCCAAGGAACTCGGTCAGGCCTTCGTCGTGTTCGCGGAAGGCATCGACCAGGAATCGACGGGCCCCGTCCGGGATCTCCGAGCCGGGTCGTGCATTCCAGCGGTCGAACCGCTCCGGAACGTGGGGACTCAGCCCGAGGAAGTCGATGACACGCTGATACTCGACCTCCGGTCGGGAGAAGAAC
>JBAPUB010000031.1:0-7894 GCA_049282455.1 Actinomycetes bacterium | reverse complement strand
TGCCGACGGCGTGCGGTGGGTCCTGGAGACGCTGTGGAGCGAGCTCGCGATGGCCATGGGGCTGCTCGGCGCCCCGAGCCTGGCCGACCTCGGTCCTGACCTGCTCTGGCCGAGCTGACCGCTCGTCGAGCTCAGGCCTCCGGCTGCCAGTCAGGTCGGTGGGTGCCCGGCTCCATGGGCATCCGAACGCCCACGCTTCGCGCGGTGCTCACGGCGATGTCGTAGCCGGCATCGGCGTGACGGATGACGCCCATGGCTGGGTCGTTGGTGAGCACGCGCTCGACGCGCCACGCGCCCTCCGACGTGCCGTCGGCGACAACAACGACCCCGGCATGGATCGACTTCCCGATGCCGACGCCCCCACCGTGGTGGACCGACACCCACGAGGCCCCGGACGACGTGTTCACCAGCGCGTTGAGAATCGGCCAGTCGGCAATGGCGTCGGAGCCGTCGAGCATGCTCTCCGTCTCGCGCTCAGGTGAGGCCACCGAACCGGCGTCGAGGTGGTCCCGTCCGATCGCGATGGGAGCCGTCACGACTCCCCGTTCCACGAGTTCGTTGAACGCTGTTCCCGCGATGTGACGCTCGCCGTAGCCCAGCCAGCAGATCCGCGACGGCAGGCCCTGGTAGCGCACCTTCTTCTCCGCAAACTCCAGCCACCGCTGCAGGGGCTCGTCGTCAGGGAACGCCTTGGCCACAGCGGCGTCGGTTGCGGCCAGGTCGGCGGGGTCGCCGGACAGGCAGGCCCAACGGAACGGGCCCGCCCCTCGGGAGAACAGCGGCCGGATGTAGGCCGGGACGAAGCCGGGGTAGCTGAAGGCGTCCGCGAAACCGGCGTCCTTGGCTTGGCCGCGCAGTCCGTTGCCGTAGTCGAACACCACGGAGCCGCCCCGCTGAAGGTCGACCATGGCTCGGCAGTGGTCGGCCATGGCCACCATCGACCGCTCGATGTACTCGTTCGGCATGTCGCGCCGAAGATCGTTGGCCTCCTCCAGGGTCATGCCGTTGGGCACGTACCCGTCGAGGGCGTCGTGAGCCGACGTCTGGTCGGTGACGATGTCCGGGTGCCAGGACCGCCGGACCAGCTCGGGCAGGACGTCGGCGCAGTTGGCCACCAGGCCCACGGACAGGGCACGACCGTCACGCTTGGCCGCTTCGCAGCGCGCGATCGCGTCGTCGAGGCTGTCAGCGATCTCGTCGAGGTAGCGGTGCTCGACCCGGCGTTGTGCCCGCCAAGGGTCGACCTCGACGCACAGCGCAACGCCCCCGTTGCCGGTGACGGCCAGCGGCTGAGCCCCACCCATGCCACCGAGTCCTCCGGTGAGGGTGATGGTCCCGGTGAGCGTGCCACCGAAGTGCTGGTTGGCGACCTCGGCGAACGTGGCGAAGGTCCCCTGCAGGATCCCCTGCGTGCCGATGTAGATCCACGACCCCGCGGTCATCTGGCCGTACATGATCAGCCCGAGGTGCTCCAGGTCGCGGAAGTACTCCGGTGTCGCCCACTTGGGAACGAGCAGCGAGTTCGCGATCAGGACCCGAGGGGCGCGCTCATGGGTGCGCAGCACCCCCACCGGCTTGCCGCTCTGCACGAGCAGGCTGTCATCGGGCGCCATCGTGCGCAGCGACTCCACGATCGAGTCGAACGCCGCCCAGCTGCGGGCGGCCCGGCCGCTGCCGCCGTAGACGACGAGGTCGTCAGGACGCTCGGCGACCTCGGGGTCGAGGTTGTTGTGCAGCATCCGAAGAGCCGCCTCGGCCCCCCACGAACGACAGCTCAGCGTGGTCCCGTGCGGTGCCTTGACCGGACGCGCACCCTCCATGACGGCCTCCTGACCTGCCTACTCGCTTCCAGACGACTGCCGAGAACCGAACCGGGGTTTCGGCCGAAACGGCTGCCGAAACCGCGTTTCACCGGCACACTAGCCCCGTGGTCGAGGGTGTACCGCCCCTGGGAGAGCTGCTCGCCGTTGAGCGCCAAGCAGCAGTCGACCTGTGGGTCGATCCGCTGTCGCTGGCCACCGGGGTGATCCTGCCGGAGCTCGACCTCGATGGCCACGCCCACGGCGGTCGGCTGTGGCGCCTTCTCGGGCGCTACGAGATCAGGCTTCGACTGCTTCCGGACCCCGCCGACGAGGCATCCATGCTCGCGGCTCGGGCCCTGCTGGCCGCGAGAGCGTGGGCCGTCATGCGTGAGCACGGTGACCCGGGGCCTGGGATGGACTACGAGATCCCCTGGTCGCTGCTGGCATCGCTGGTCCGCGACGAGGCGGCGGTACGCAGCTTCGGACGCCAGCACCTGATCGTTCTGGCCGCTCGCGAGGGTGACTGGCTCGGCGACTGGGTGGCCGAGTACGTCGACGACCCGTCGGTTGTCGCTGCGCTTGCGGCCGAGGTCGAAGACGCCCGCGCTGCCGGCATCAACGAGGTGCCGACGATCGTCGCCGGCGATCTCCGGTTCGACCCGGCCACGATGCCTGACGACGTCCACGAGAGGGTCGTCCGTCAGATCGCGATCCGTCAGGGGTCCGGAGTCTGAGCGCTGCGCTCGGCGAAGATCTTCGCGGCCTGGAGCGTCAGGGGTCCGGGACCCGAAGGCAGCGCCTTTCCGTCGACGAAACCGATCGACTGGACATCGCGGGTCGACGACGTCAGAAAGGCCTCGTCGGCCGCGGCCAGAGCGCTCAGCGGGAGGTCGGCCTCCGTGGCGTCGGTCCACTCCAGGACCAGCTCGCGCGTGATCCCGGCGAGGCAGCCACTCGACAGCGGCGGGGTCAGGAGCCGTCCGTCGGTCACGACGAAGACGTTCGTGCCGGTCCCCTCGCACAGCTGACCGACCGTGTTCGCGAAGATCGCCTCGCTGGAGCCTTCGGCATGGGCTCGCTCCAGGGCCACGACGTTCTCGGCGTACGACGTGGTCTTCAGTCCGGCCACCGCCGACCGCTCGTTGCGTGTCCAAGGCACGGTCGACACTGCAGTGGTCGTCTCCCACACTCCCTCGGGTGCCACGGCGACCACAAGGGTGGGTCCTGCGTCACCGCGGTCGGAGCCCAGAGGTCCGACACCGCCGGTGTAGGTGATGCGCAGACGGCCAGCCGACGGCTCCGCGGCCAGGGTCTGCGCGACCGCAGCACGGACGACGTCGTGGTCGGGGTCGGGAAGCCCCAGGCCAGACGCCGACCGCGACAGCCGCCGAAGATGACGGGTCAGCGCGAACGCTGTCCCGTTCACCACCTTGCAGGTCTCAAAGACCCCGTCGCCCACGGTGAACCCGTGGTCGAAGGGTGAGAGCCGAGCCGTGGCCGCATCGCTGAGGACTCCGTCGATCCAGATCTTCACGTGTTCTCCTTCGTCGCTCGTGCAGCCACCTGCAGCAGCCGATCAGCCTTCAGGACGGTCTCCGCCCACTCGAGCTCGGGGTCGGACCCCCAGGTGATCCCGGCCCCTGTACCGAAGCACACCCGCGGCTTCGGACCCGAGAAGTCGAGGAAGAAGCTTCGGATGCCGACGGCGAGCTCGGCCCGGCCACGGTCCGCGTCGACCCAGCCGACCGCCCCGCAGTAGGGCCCGCGCGGTACCGGCTCCAGCTCGGTGATGGCACGCAGCGCCGACGACTTCGGGGCGCCCGAGACCGAACCGGGCGGGAACGTCGCCTCGAGCAGGTCCGGCCAGCCCGCGTCGGGCCGAAGCACTCCGGACACCGTCGACACCAGGTGGACCAGACCCGGGTGGTGCTCGAGTGCGAGGAGCGCATCGACATGGACGTCACCGGTCGCGCAGACCCGACCGAGGTCGTTGCGCACGAGGTCGACGATCATCACGTTCTCGGCGACGTCCTTGTCGAGCAACTCTTCCGGAACGCGTGCGGTGCCCTTGATCGGCGACGACGTGACCGTCGATCCAACACGCCGAAGGAACAGCTCGGGCGATGCACTCGCGACGTGGACGTCGACCTCCGGCACGCAGACAACACCAGCGTGCGGCGCTGCGTGGGTCTGCGACAGCGCTCGTGCGAGACCCACCAGGTCGGCGACGCCCGCGGGCATCGGGGCACTCAGCATCCGGCACAGGTTCACCTGGTACACATCGCCTGCGGCGATGAGGTCGCGTACCTGCTCGACGCCGTCGGTGTACTGCGCGTGGGACATCGACGACTCCCACGAGGCCACGTCGATGCCCGGCCACGCCGCATCGGGAACGCGAAGACCCTGGCCGTGGATGTCGACGTCAGCGAACCTCGCGAAGGTGGACACCCCCTCGAAGTCGATGACCACGGCCCACCAGCCGGTCCGCTCCAGAACGCGCGGGTCGTTGCTGACCTCGAGCAGGCGTCGCGCCGTCACGCCCGCGAAGCAGGCCAGAGCGTCAGAGGCTCGAGTCACGCCAGAGGTCCGGCCACCTGCTCGGCTGCCGTGACCATCTCGGGAAGGAGTGCGTCTGCAGCGAGGATCTGAGGAGCAACGATGCGGTCGACGTTCATCGCGGGCACCTCACGGCGCAGCACCGCAGCGGCAGCGGCCACCGGTGCGCTTGGCGCCGCGACATCACCACGCAGATCGAGCGCCTGGGCCGCGCAGACCAGCTCGACTGCGAGCACCGAGCGCACGTTCCTGACGACCATGCGCAGCTTGCGCATCGACGTCCAACCCATCGACACGTGGTCCTCCTGGTTGCCGGAGGTCGGGATGGTGTCGACGCTGCTCGGGTGGGCGAGGACCTTGTTCTCCGACACCAGCGACGCTGCCGTGTACTGAGCGAGCATGAACCCGCTGTTGGTTCCTGCCGCAGGCGCCAGGAACGGGGGAAGTCCACGCGAGAAAGCCGGGTCGAGCATCCGGTCGGTGCGCCGCTCGCTGATCGACGCGAGCTCGGCCACCGCCATGCACAGGGCATCGGCCGCGAAGGCCAGGGGCTCGCCGTGGAAGTTGCCGGTGGACATGACCTCGTAGCCGTCGCCGTCGAGTCGCGGGACGATCACCGGATTGTCGACCACGGAGGCCAGCTCGATGCCGAGCACCCGTTCAGCGTGGGCCAGAACGTCGCGCACAGCGCCGTGGACCTGGGGTGCGCATCGCAGCGCGTAGGAGTCCTGCACGGCGTGCTCGGTGTCGTGCCGGTGGCTGGCGAGCAGTCCCGATCCGGCAAGCAGACGTCGCAGGTTGTCAGCACTGGTCAGCTGGCCCGGGTGGGGTCGAATGTCAATGACACGCGGGTCGTACGCGCGGTCGGTGCCCAGCAGGGCGTCCAGAGACATCGCGCACGCGAGGTCGGCACCGCGGACGAGCAGCCGAGCGTCGTCGATCGCGAGCGCCAGCATCGCCTGCATCGGCTCGGTGCCGTTGATCAGCGACAGCCCTTCTTTGGGGGCGAGTACCAACGGCTCGATTCCGTGCTCTGCCAGGACCTCCTGCGCAGGACGGGCCTCGTCGAGCCCTGACCCGGCGACGCGCAGCATGCCTTCACCGACCAGAGGCAGCGCGAGGTGGGCCAGCTGTGCCAGGTCGCCGGACGCCCCCACACTTCCTTGGTCAGGCACGACGGGGAGCAGGCCGCTCTGCAGCAGCTCGAGCAGCTTGCCCGGCAGCTCGACGCGCACTCCGGACAGCCCGACGGTCAGGGTTCGGGCCCTCAGCAGCAGGAGCGCCCGGACCACGTCGTCGGGGAGCGGGTCGCCGATCGCGGCCGCGTGCGACCGGACCAGCGCGAGCTGCATGTCGGCCAGGTCGTCGGGGGCGATCCGGGTGTTGGCCAACGCCCCGAAGCCCGTAGTGATGCCGTACATCACGCGGTTCTCGGCGACCGCCGACGCCACGACCTCTCGGCTCGGGGCCATCCTGGCCGCGACGTCGGGACCCAGGCGGGCGTTGGCCCCGCGGCGGGCCACGGCGAGGACTTCTTCGAGGCTGAGTGGGTCGCCGGTGACGACTACGGTGCGCACGAGACGTCACGCTAGCGCCCCCGCTCGAACCGGACCCGACTTTGTTGCCGTTCGCGTCGATCGGCTATGGTGAGCGGGCTTTCGAGGCCGTCTCAGGGCCCCGGAACGATCGCCGACGACACGTCGGTGTGCGGACGTAGCGCAGTTGGTAGCGCATCACCTTGCCAAGGTGAGGGTCGCGGGTTCGAATCCCGTCGTCCGCTCGGAGGAGCCCCTTCGGGGGGTCATCTGGGTGGAGTGGCCGAGAGGCGAGGCAACGGCCTGCAAAGCCGTCTACACGGGTTCAAATCCCGTCTCCACCTCGCGGTTCACGATGCCGCACGAGGGCGATTGGCGCAGTCTGGCTAGCGCGCTTCCCTGACACGGAAGAGGTCACAGGTTCAAGTCCTGTATCGCCCACCACGTTTACGCAGGTCAGAGGCACTGTCTAGCAACATCGGGTGCTGTCTCTGTTGCGTTTGACACCTTGGCTGACACCTTCGCAACAGAGACAACCCGAGCAGCGGATCGGTGGGCGACTACCTGGGTTCGTTGCCTGCTTGCGTCTGTGAGTTCTGCCGTCTTAGGGCGAGGTCGTTTCGCCACCATTGGAGGACGCCCTGCTCTACCAGCCAGGCCGCCTCGCCGTCGGGAAGGCTCAGGGTCCGGTAGACGTGCCATCCGGCCCGCTTGTGCGTTACCAGGTGGCCCGTGTTGAGCCCTGCAACGCCGATCTTGTGTGCGCACCATTCCGGATGGGTGATGAGGTAGACAAGCGCAGGCTTGTCTAGTTGCAGCCCGTACGACGCGCAGAACCGACACCCACCGCCTGCACGAATGGTGCTGTAGGAGGGGGAAACGTCTCGGCCGACCGTCACGCCACCTGTAGCCCTGACGGCCACTCGTGCCCAGACGGGGGTGAGGGCCGCGGGGAAGTGCGGCTGTCGATTCATGAGGGACAGGGCGACGACCTGCCACCGATTTGGGGTGCTGCGACACGCGGGCGTGTCCTAACCGAGACCGTGGCAGGCTGACCCCATGACTGACCTGACCGGTGAACTGACACGAGAACTGACCCTGTCGGATGGCCGACGCCTGGATGTGCTCGTTGGCGGGGCGACCACCGGGCCGACGATCGTGCTGCATCACGGGACGCCGTCCGATGCGACCTGCTGGTCGGACTGGCACGAGCCAGCGGAGCAACGGGGTGTCCGCATCGTGTCGGTCAGCCGCCCCGGCTACGCGTCCTCTTCGCGCGTCGTGGGCCGCGACATTGCGCAGGCCGCCCACGACGTCGAGGCGGTGCTCGACCTGCTCGGGGTGGGCGAGTACGTCACCGCCGGTTGGTCAGGTGGCGGACCACACGCGCTGGCCTGTGCGGCCGTGCCTGGGGGGCGTTGCCTGGCAGCAGCGACGCTTGCCGGTGTGGGACCCTACGGCGCGCCTGGGCTCGACTTCCTGGCTGGCATGGGGCCGGAGAACGTCGAGGAGTTCAGCGCCAGCCTACAAGGCGAGGCGGAGCTTCGACGCTGGCTCGCCAGCAATGGCGAGCCCTTTCGTCACGTCTCTGGGGCCGAGCTCGCTGAGGCCTTCGGTGGACTCGTGCCGGCGATCGACAAAGCGGTGCTGAACGAGGGATACGCCGACCACATGGCGGCGGAGATCCGTCGGGCGCTGCGTGACGGCTTCGACGGTTGGGTCGACGACGACCTGGCGTTCACCCGGACATGGGGCTTCGAGCTCTCGGCCATCACCGTTCCGGTCACTGTGTGGCAGGGCGACCTCGATCTGATGGTGCCCGCGGCGCACGGTTCGTGGCTCGTCGAGCACCTTCAGACTGCGCAGCCGCGAACGCCTGTCGGACACGGGCACATCTCCCTGGTCACGCAACACCGTGCGGAGATCCTCGACTGGCTCATCTCCTGGACGAGCTGACCTATGGCCGAGCTCGTCTACCCCCCAGAGCGCCGACCCTGCGGC